>NZ_JANOCX010000418.1:0-15778 GCF_031412415.1 Phenylobacterium sp. | reverse complement strand
CGAGGTCGAGGTGAAGAACATGTAGGCGCCGTCGTTCTGCTCGCGGAACAGCTCGATCGTGGCGCGAGCCACGTTGAACGAGCCGCGCATGTGGACGGCGATGACGCTGTCCCATTCGGCCTCGGTCATCTAGTGGAACATCACGTCACGCAGGATGCCGGCGGGATTGATCACCGCATGCAGGCAGCCGAAGCTCTTCTTGGCCTGCTCGACCATGCCGTAGACGGCGTCCAGGTCTGTGACGCTGTCGGAATTGGAGACCGCTTCGCCGCCCGCGGCGCGGATCTCGGCGGCGACGGACTCCGCGGGACCCGCCGAACCTTCGTCCTCGCCCTTGAGGCTACCGCCCAGATCGTTGACCACGACCTTGGCGCCTTCCTGCGCAGCGATCAGCGCGCAGTCGCGGCCGATACCGTTGCCGCCTCCGGTGACGAGAACAACTTTTCCTGAAAGAGCGCCCATGGATCTATCTCCCTAAAAATAATGCTTGTTTGTTATTCGAGGCGGTCGGCCTTGCGCAAGGCGGGAAAGAGTTTGGCCCAGACGCCGGTGACGATCAACGCACCGACCCCGCCGAAGATCGCCGCCCCCACCGGGCCGAAGAACCGGGCGACCACGCCGCTTTCGAACTCGCCCAGTTCGTTGGACGCGCCGATGAACAGCGACGACACCGCCGCCACCCGGCCGCGCATCTGGTCCGGCGTCACGATCTGCACCAGGGTCTGGCGCACATAGACGCTGAGCATGTCGGCGCCGCCCAGGACGGCGAGCGCCGCCACCGAAAGGGGCAGGGACTTGGAGAGGCCGAAGACGATGGTGGCCATACCAAACACCGCCACGCCGGCGAACATGGTCACCCCCGCGAACCGCCGGATCGGATAGCTGGCCAGGATGAAGGCCACGATGGTCGCGCCGATGGCCGGACCTGCGCGCAGCAGGCCAAAGCCCTCCGGTCCCACATGCAGCACGTCTCGGGCGAAGACCGGCAGCAGGGCTGTGGCGCCGCCCAGCAGGACGGCGAACAGGTCCAGCGAGATGGCGCCGAACACGATCTTGTTGGTCCAGGTATAGACCAGCCCCTCCTTGATCAGCGCCCAGCGGGAGCCGGGTTGGACCTCCGGCTGAGTATTTCCCTTGATCAGGAACACGCAGCCCGCCGCCAGGACGTAGAGGACCACGGTGACCGAATAGGACAGGCCCGTGGAGTGGGTCAGCAGCAGGCCGCCAATGGCTGGGCCGACGATGGAGCCGCCCTGCCAGGCGAGCGAGTTCCAGGCGATGGCGCGGGGCAGCAGGCTGCGCGGGACCAGCATGGGTCCCAGCGCCGTGGAGGATGGGCCCATGAAGGCGCGGCTGGCGCCGAACAGGGCCGAGAGCAACAGCAGCAGCGGGATCGAGGCGAAGTCGAGGATTGAAGCCGCCGCCAGGATCACCGCCGTGGCGATCTCGCCGGCGTAGCACCACAGCAGCACCTTGCGCCGGTCGTGGCGGTCGGCCGTCTCGCCGGCGAAGGGCGACAGCAGCAGCACCGGGATGAACGCCGCCAGACCGATCATGCCCACATAGAAGGCGGCCTGTTTCACATCCATGGTCTCGCGAGCCACGGCGTACATCTGCCAGCCCAGCGCCACCGACTGGATCTGCACCCCGAGCGTCGCGGCCACCCGCGCCGTCCAGAAGCGCATGAAGTCGCTGTGCTTGAGCAGGTCGCGGATCGCGACCGGTTGAGCGGGGCCGTCGGGGAGGGGCTCGGTCATGGGCGGCGCAACTTGGCCGCAGAACCGGCGTGCGGCAATGGCGGTGGCGACGTCCCGCCAATCTCAGGCGACCGAGGGGACGGCGGTCCGTCGTCTGAGGGCCCGCGCCGCACGCCGCGCTCGCCCGTCAGCGGCGAGCCGGGAAATGTAGATTTCGGCAACTCATGTAGTTCGAGGGAGGACGTTGAATATATCTGAGGTCAATCACCTGCCTGATGCAGGCATAGGCCTGCGACATTTTGTCCGTTTTCACCAACATCGGATGGTACACTGACAATTAACTACGAAAATAAACCGTGCTTTATCTGGCCTCCGCCATATCTCACGTCGAACATTCACCGACCCAAGACGCTATTTCAAACCTGGAGAATCCAAGAGATGAAGCTCGCCACTTTCGCCGCCGCCGCCGTCCTGACCGCCCTGATCGCCGCCCCCGCCAGCGCGGCCGACATTCGGGTTTCCAGCGCCCCGACGCCGACCGTGCGCATCGCGCTGGCCGGCAAGTCCGACGCCCAGATCGGCGCTGAGATCAAGACCGCCGCCGCGACCGTCTGCGGCAAGGCGCTGGGCGCTTGCGTCGACGGCGCCATTCGCGACGCCAACGCCCAGTTCGCCGCGATCACCCGGGCGCACCTGCGGGCCGCCACGCAGCAGGCGAAGATCGACGTGGTCCGCAACGATCCCAAGTCGGTCCGCGTGCCGGTCACCGGCCGCTCGCTGGCCCAGATCAGCACCGACATCGACCTGGCGGCCAAGGTGGTCTGCAAGGGTCAGGCCGGCGTGGACTATCGCGCCTGCGTGACCGGGGCCGTTCGCTCGGCCAAGGCCCAGCTGCAGCAGATGGCGCAAGCGCCGCGCTCGGACCAGCTCGCCGCGCGCTGATCGTCCGCCCGACCTTCGACAGACGGCCCGCCGGCGACGGCGGGCCGTTTTCGTATCGGGGTTTGCGTGTGGGTCGGGCCTTTGTCACGAGAGCGTCGTTGACGGGGGGCTGTCATGGCCTTATGCGCCGCGTCTCCCGAAGGGTCTTGAGGCCGGTGTCATGCGACGATCGCGACGAACCGGGCGCGCCAGCCGCGCCGACTAGA
This sequence comes from Phenylobacterium sp., assembly GCF_031412415.1. Taxonomy (GTDB): domain Bacteria; phylum Pseudomonadota; class Alphaproteobacteria; order Caulobacterales; family Caulobacteraceae; genus Phenylobacterium. The sequence continues at coordinate 12,933 of NZ_JANOCX010000418.1, read as the reverse complement.
GCCACCCGACGCCGGCGCAGGGATTGCGAGGCGGCGGGCCCCTTGCCCACGCTTCACACAAAAAGTCGCAGATGATCGCCCAACCTTCCGCCGAACAGGCGCTTCGCTTCCGCTTCGAACAGACCCAGGACGCCCAGGCCATCGAGGCCCTGCTGGATCACGCCTTCGGACCCGGCCGCTTCACCAAGGTCTCCGAGCGCGTGCGCGAGATCGCCGAGTTCCGTCCCGAGCTATCGGTCTGCGCCTGGGAGGGCGCGCGCCTGGTCGGATCGGTGCGGATGTGGAAGGTCCATGTGGGCGGCGCGCCGGTGATCTTCCTGGGGCCACTGGCGGTGGAGGCCGACGTGCGCAAGCATGGGACCGGCGGCGTGCTGGTCCAGCGCGCCTGCGCCGCCGCCGAGGGCGCGGGTTTCCCCGTCGTGCTGCTGGTGGGCGACGAGCCCTATTTCGGTCGCTTCGGCTTCGCCGCCGCTCCGGGTCGCGAGGTTCGCCTGCCGGGTCCGGTGGACCAACGCCGCGTCCTGGTGCGGGGGACGCAGGCGCTCGCGGGTTCCCTCACCGCCTAGCCGTCGCAGGCCGCCGCGCGTCCCAGCAGGAAGGCCTTCTCGCGCGCGTTGAGGGTGAAGCCGGCCGCGCGGAACAGGAAGTCGCCCTTGGCCGCCGGCAAGGGGGGGCGTGGTTCCGCAGGGCCGCGGGCCCGTCGATCTGGTCTACGAGCCGCAGACCAGCCTCCGGACCGAGGGCCATGCTGTGGGCCACGGCGCGGTTCAGTTCGACCACTGGCGAGGGAACGACCTGGCCGCCGCCACACGTCCCGCCAACGGGAGGAGCGTGCGGCAAGGCAAGACAACGCGGCGACCGGACCTGTCAGGAACTCAGCTTGTCGCGGGTCCGCTCGTGCAGCTCGGCGACCTCGGGGGTCACGGCTTCGCCGAAGTCGGCGGCCTCGAACACCGGGCGGATCTCGATCTCGCTGGGGCCGAGCATGGGATTGGGGCAGCGACGCACCCACTCGACCGCCTCGTCCATGTCCTTGACCTCCCAGATCCAGAACCCGGCGACCAGTTCGCGGGTCTCGGCGAAGGGGCCGTCGATGACCGTGCGGCCGGGTCCGTCGAAGGCCACGCGCTTGCCCTGGCTTGAGGGCTTCAGGCCATCGCCTGCCAGCATGACGCCGGCGTCGACCAACTGTTCGTTGTACTTGCCCATGGCTTGGAGCATTTCGGTCGAGGGCATGATCCCCGCTTCGCTGTCGGCCGTCGCCTTAACAAGCACCACTACGCGCATCGTCCTATCTCCTGTGATCCATGGCGGCCCAAGCCGCTTACACCCAGATGACGAGCGAACTTCTGCTGGATCGACAGCCTCCGAAATTTTTTTGCCGAGGACTGCGGGCGCCGGAACGCGGAGGTTCCCCAGCGTCGTGGTTGAGACCGGGGGCGGGCGGGCCTACCTTCATCCCATGGCGGACAACAAACCCGGACTCGAAGGCGTGATCGCTGCGGCCAAGGCCCAGGCTCCGGGGCGCGGCTTGCCCCCCGTGCACCTTTGGAATCCCGCCCACTGCGGCGAGATCGACATCGTCATCAAGAAGGACGGCCTGTGGTTCCACGAGGGCACGCCCATCGGCCGCGAGGCCCTGGTGCGGCTGTTCTCCACCGTGCTGCGCAAGGACCCCGATGGCTTCCACTTGGTGACCCCGGTGGAGAAGATGCGGATCACCGTCGAGGACGCGCCGTTCATCGCCACGCGCGTCGACCAGGTCGGCGAGACACTGAAATTCCTCACAAACGTCGGCGACGAGGTCGAGGCGGGGCCGGAGAACGAGATCCGGGTCGAGATGGATGAGGCCACCGGCGAACCCAGGCCTTACCTACACGTCCGACGCGGGCTGGAGGCGCTGATCGCCCGGCCGGTGTTCTACGAACTGGTCGAGATGGCGCAGGAGCGCGAGACGCCGGAAGGGCCTCGCCTGGGCGTGGCGTCGAACGGGGCCTGGTTTCCGGTGGGGCCGGCGGGGGCGCACCAGCTGTGAGCCCCCATTCCGCGCCGGGCGAGCTGCGCGCCTGGATCGAACGCCACCTGGACCCGCTGGAGCACCGCGAGGCCTCCCACGCGACCTCCGACTTCGACCTGACGCCCAACGCCTTTCCCAATGAGCCGGTCGAACTGACACCCGCAGCGGTGCTGGTGGGGCTGATCCAGCGCGATCACGGATTCTCGGTGCTGCTGACCCGGCGCTCGGACACCATGCGACGCCATACCGGCCAGGTCGCCCTGCCGGGCGGCCGCTGCGATCCCGGCGAGACCGTCTGGCAGACGGCTCTGCGCGAGGCGCACGAGGAGGTGGGCCTGCATCCCGACTTCGTCTCCCTGGCCGGGTTGTCTTCGCCGTATCGGACCGGCACCGGCTATCTTGTGACCCCGGTGGTGGGCTTCGTGCGGGAAGGCTTTACCCTCACCGCCAATCCCGACGAGGTGGCCGACATCTTCGAGACCCCGTTCGGGTTCCTGATGGATCCGGTCAACTACGAGGAGCACGAGCGCGAGGCGCCGGACGGGCAGAAGCGGCGGTTCTACGCCATGACCCACGAGGACCAGTACATCTGGGGCGCGACGGCGGGCATGCTGCGGGCCCTCTACGACCGGCTGTATGGCGCCGCCGTTGCTTAGCCTCATCCTCTGGCGGCTGCTGTTGGTGGCGACGCCCTTCGTCGGTTGGTACGTCTGGCGCGAGATCGCTCGGCGAACCGGGCGGGAGATGGGCTCGACCCCCTGGGGCTGGCTGATCGCTGTGGCCGGCGTGCTGGTCGGGGTTTCGCTGATGGCCACGGCCGTGTTCCATGAGGACAACCGCGGCGAGACCTATGTCCCGGCCGAAGTGACGGAGGGCGGCCGCGTGTCGCCCGGACATTTTGAGAAGAAAGCGCCCGCGAAGTGACCGACAGTATTGGCCTGAAGCCCTGGATGACGACCGCGGCCCCCGTGCTGGACGCGCTGGAGGCCAAGGGCGGCGCGGGCTGCGCGCGGTTCGTCGGCGGCTGCGTGCGCAACGCGATCCTGGGCGGCGCGGTCGACGACCTGGACATCGCCACCACCCTGACGCCCGAGGAGGTAATCGCCGCCCTGACCGCCGCCGGGATCAAGGCCGTGCCGACCGGGATCGATCACGGGACCATCACCGCGGTGAAGGACGGCCATCCCTTCGAGGTCACCACCCTGCGACGCGACGTGGCGACGGACGGGCGCCGCGCGGTGGTCGCCTTCACCACCGACTGGGCGCAGGACGCCCAGCGCCGCGACTTCACCCTGAACGCCATCTACGCCGACCGCACCGGCGCCCTGACCGACCCGACGGGGCAGGGCGTGGCCGACGCCAAGGCCGGCCGTATCGTCTTCGTCGGCGACGCTGCGACGCGTATCGCCGAGGACCATCTACGGATCCTGCGGTTCTTCCGGTTCCTGGCCTGGTACGGCAAGGGCGAGCCCGACGCCACGGCGCTCGCGGCCATCGCGGCGGCCAAGGAGTCCGTCACCAGCCTCGCCGCCGAGCGGGTATCGAAGGAGCTGCTCAAGCTGGTGGCCGCCGACGAGCCGCGCCCGGCCATGGCGCTGATGGCGCAGAGCGGCGTGCTCACCGCCCTGCTGCCGTCGGCCGTGGACCTTCACGCCTTCAACGGCCTGGTGGAAATCGAAAGCGACCAGCTCTTCGTCAATGATCCGGTCCTGCGGCTGGCCACCCTGCTGCCCGACAACGAGATCGGCGTTGTCCAGGCGGCCGAGGCGCTTAGGCTTTCCAACGAGACCCGCGACCGGCTTGTGGCGGCGGTCGGCAAGACACCGCAGATCAAATCTTGGATGAGCCCGCGTGAGAGCCGCCGGACCGTCTACCAGATCGGCGTCCAGGCCTTCAGCGACCGCATCAAGCTCATGTGGTCGAATGTGACCAAGTCGGCGGCCACCCACCAATGGCGCGGCTTGCTGGCCCTTGCCGAAAGCTGGACCCCGCCGCCCTTCCCCCTGACCGGCGAGGACGTGCTGAAATCCGGCGTGCCCAAGGGCCCCATGGTCGGCCGGGTGCTGCGCGAGGTGGAGGACTGGTGGATCGACCACGATTTCATCGACGACAAGTTCTCGGCGATCGAGAAGCTGAAGGCCGTGGCGCAAGGCATGGCCTATTGAAACTTGGCATCCTGGAGACGGGCGCGCCGCCGGACGGGGTGCGCGAGCGGTTCGGCGACTATCCGTCGATGTTCCGCAAGCTGTTCGGCGAGCAGGCCTATGACTACGCCACCTACGACGTGGCGGCCGGCGCGCTGCCGGGCACGGCGGATGCCTGCCAAGCCTATGTGGTCACCGGTTCTTCGGCCGGCGTCTATGACGCGCTGCCGTGGATCGCGCCGCTGAGCGACTTCCTGCGCGCCGCCAAGGGCGAGGTTCCGCTGGTGGGGGTCTGCTTCGGCCACCAGATCATGGCGCAGGCATTCGGGGGGCAGGTGATCAAGTCGCCGAAGGGCTGGGGCGTCGGCCTGCATCGCTATCGGCTGGGCGAGGCGCGCCCCTGGATCGACGCTGATGAGCCGATCGCGGTTCCGGCGTCGCACCAGGACCAGGTCGTGGCCCTCCCGCCGGGCGCCACGGTGATCGGCGGCAACGATTTCTGCCCGATAGGGATGCTGGACTATGGGGCGAGCCGCGCCATCTCGATCCAGCTCCATCCCGAGTTCGAGCCCGCCTACGCCAAGGCGCTGATCGAGAACCGCCGCGGCAGCCGCTACACCGACCTCGAAGCCGACCGCGCGGTGATGAGCTACGAACAGCCCGACGACCGCCTGCGGGTGGGCGGTTGGCTGAAAGGCTTCTTGGCGCAGGCAACAAGCGGCCGCGTCTGACGTTGTCTTGAACGGCGCGCCCTCAAGCGCCGTCTGGAACCGTCTCGATGACCAAGCTCTCGATCGCCGTCCTGGTCGCTAGCGCCGCCTGCGCGGCCCTGGCCTTCGCGGTGCTGGACGCCGACGCCCAGGCGCCGCCGGCCCAGCCCGCCGCCGCCGTCTTGGCCGAGATGCAGGACCGCACCACCTTGCGGCCGCTGACCGCGTTCACCACCATCGCCGACCGCAACGCCCGCTCGGTGGCGCTGTTCGAGGAGGCCGGCAAGGTGATCGCCCATCCCCGCTGCGCCAACTGCCATCCCGTCTCCAGCCCGGCCCAGGGCGACGACCGCAAGGTCCACATGCCCGCCGTCCAGCGCGGCGTGCTGGGCGAACACAAGGAAGGCAAGGGCGCCGTCGGCCTGCCATGCGCCTCGTGCCACACGGCCAAGAACGTCTGGGTGGGCGGCACGAACATCGTCACCATCCCCGGCGCGCCGAAGTGGGCGCTGGCGCCGGCTTCGCAGGCCTGGCAGGGCAAGTCGCTGGGCGACATCTGCCGCCAGATCAAGGATCCGGCGCGCAACGGCGGCAAGACCCTGGCGCAGATCCACGAGCACATGGCCGCCGACGTCCTGGTGGCCTGGGCCTGGAACCCCGGCGCCGGCCGCACGGCGGCGCCCGGCACGCAGGCGCAGTTCGGCGAGATCATCAAGGCCTGGATCGACAGCGGCGCGGCCTGCCCGACGGGCGGGCCCGTGGTCCCGAGCCACGAGCCGATCGCCGCGGCGGACTAATCGATGTCGAGGGTCATCCAGATCGCGTCCGTGCCGCCGGTCTCGAGCCGGGCGAAGCCGTAGACGTCATAGAACCGCAGGGCGCGGTGGTTGATCGGAGCGCAGCCGAGATGGACCCGGTCGGCCCCCGCCTGGCGTAAGGCGTCGCGCAGCGTGTCGATCAGGGCCTTGCCCATGCCCTGGCCTTGGAGACGGGGCAGGAGGTTGATGTGCAGGTGGGCCGGGGCGGCGTCGACCACCAGCTGCGGCACGGCGAAAGGATGGTGGATCCGGTACACGAGCCGCTCGTCGGGGGTGCTGGGCGGGCCGGCCGGGCTGGGATGGACCTTCCGTAGCCGAGGCCACCATTCGGCCTCCTGGCGGGCCTCGAAGGCGCGCGTGTCGGCGGTTCCGATCACGTAGCCCGCCACGCCCTGTTCGTCCTGCGCCACGAAGGCCAGGTCCGGTTGGAGACGACCGTAGGGCGCGGCGTAGATCTCGCCGATGAGCCGCGGATCGGCATAGAGGCTGGTGGCGTCCTGGCCGCTGTCGCCGGTCTTCAGGCAGATGTCGTAGAGCGCCGCGATATCTTGGCGCTCGAACGGCCGGATACGGGTTGCTGGCGGCATCCCCCGGTTCAGGTCCACGCCACCATGGGCGGCATGGAAGACAGGATGGTGTCGATATTCCCCCCGGCTTTCAGGCCGAACATCGTCCCGCGGTCGTAAAGCAGGTTGAACTCCACATAGCGGCCGCGGCGGACAAGCTGCTCCTGACGGTCGGCCTCGGTCCAGGGCTCGCTCATGCGATGGCGGGCGATCTTGGGATAGACCTCCAGGAAGGCCTCGCCCACCGCGCGGGTGAAGGCGAAGTCGGTCTCGAAGTCTCCGCTGTTGTGACGGTCGTAGAAAATGCCCCCCACGCCGCGCGTCTCCTTGCGATGGGGCAGGTAGAAGTACTCGTCGCACCAGGCCTTGTATTTCGGGTGCCACTCGGGATCGAAGGCGTCGCAGGCCTGCTTCAGGGCGGCATGGAACAGGCGGGCGTCGTCGGCGTCCTGGCTCCGTTGCTCCTCGATCATGGGTGTGAGGTCGGCGCCGCCTCCGAACCAGCTCTCGGCGGTGGAGAGGAAGCGGGTGTTCATGTGGACGGTCGGCATGCGCGGCGAGCGCGGGTGCACGATCAGGCTGATGCTGGCGGACACATAGGTCGGGTCCTTGTCCGCGCCCGGCATGGTGGCGGCCATCTCGGGCGAGAAGCGCGCCAGGGCCGCGGAGGTGTGGACGCCCGCCTTCTCGAACAGCCGGCCCTTCAGATGACCGCCGATCCCGCCGCCGACCCCGGTCTCCCGCGTCCAGGGCCGCATGTCGAAGGCGCCCGGTTCGCCGGGATAGAGGTCGGCGGGGGCCTCCTCCTCCAGTCGCTCAAGTTCCGCGCAGATGCGCGTCTGCAGGGCTTCGAACCATTCCTTGGCGCGGCCGCGCCGGGCGTCGATCTCGGGAGGCAGGGTGCTCATGAGGCCAAGGGCTTAGGGAATAGGCCGGTCTGGCGCAACGCCTCCGAAAGGCCAATCGCCGCAGACACCGTGACGTTGAACGAACGCCGGCCCGGGGTCAGCGGGATGATCACCCGAGCCTGCGCCGCCTCGTGAACCTCGTCCGGAACCCCGGCGCTCTCGCGGCCGAACAGGAGAACGTCGTCATGCCGAAACCGAAATTCGTGCAGCGGCGTCGCACCTTTCGTCGTGAAGAGCACGGTGCGGCCCAGCCCCGCCTGGGCGAAGTCAGCCCATCCCGCATGGCGCACGACATCGGCCGGATCGCCGTAATCCATGGCCGCGCGGGCGATCGCGCGGTCCGAAAGGGGGAAGCCGCAGGGCTCGATGACGTGCACGGGCACCCCCAGACAGGCCCCGAGACGAAGAGCCGCGCCAAGGTTTTGCGGAATGTCCGGTTGAAAAAGCGCCAGCAGCATTCTAAGCGATCCAGCCACGGGATTTGCCGGGGCAAGGGGCGAATCACGGAAGGCGGGCCGCGACCTCGGTCGACCAGCTATTCCGGTGGCTTCGCCTTGCAACAGCGTTGAAAGTTCCGATGGCCCCTTACCAGAACGTCTGGGCGGGGTCGAAGGCGGGATCGACCTGGCATTTTCCAGGAACGTCCGAAGGGTCGCGCTTCGCGGCCCCTGATCGAAGGGTAGCTTTAAGGTGGCCGACACCGTCGTGGGCGCAAATCCCGATACTCATGCCGCGGGCGAAGACCCGAACCGGCGCGATTTCATTCACATCGCCGCGGCTGTCGCCGCCGGCGGAGCCGCCGTGGGTCTGGCCTGGCCGTTCATCGACCAGATGAACCCCTCGGCCGACACCCTGGCGCTGGCCTCGATCGAGTTCGACCTGACCAAGGTCGCCGAGGGCCAGCAGGTGACGCTGAAGTGGCGGGGCAAGCCGCTGTTCGTGCGCAGCCGCACCGGGGCGGAAATCGCCGCGGCGGTGAAGGACGACAACGCCAGCCTGCGCGATCCGCAGACGGACGAGGAACGGCACAAGCCGGGCAAGGCCCAATGGCTGGTGCTGGTCGGAACCTGCACTCACCTGGGTTGCGTCCCGACCTTCGGCGGCGGCGACTACGGCGGCTGGTTCTGCCCCTGCCATGGTTCGCACTACGACACCTCGGGGCGCATCCGTAAGGGTCCGGCGCCGAAGAACCTGGAAGTGCCGGAATACGCGTTCCTTTCCGACACCAAGGTCAAGGTGGGCTGAGACCGATGAGCGGACATTCCAACTACGAACCGAAGACCGGGATCGAGCGCTGGCTCGACACCCGTCTGCCCGTCGTGCGCCTGGCGTACGACAGCATGATCGACTTCCCGACCCCGAAGAACCTGAACTACTGGTGGACCTTCGGCGGCATCCTGGCGGTCTGCCTGGGCATCCAGATCGTGACCGGCGTCATCCTGGCGATGCACTATGTGCCGCACGTCGATCACGCCTTCGCCTCGGTCGAGCACATCATGCGTGACGTCAACTACGGTTGGCTGATCCGCTACATGCACGCCAACGGCGCGTCGATGTTCTTCATCGCGGTCTATATCCACATGTTCCGCGGCCTGTACTACGGGTCGTACAAGGCGCCGCGCGAGGTGCTGTGGATCCTGGGCTGCGTGATCTATCTGCTGATGATGGCCACGGGCTTCCTGGGCTACGTCCTGCCCTGGGGTCAGATGAGCTTCCACGGCGCCGTCGTGATCACCAACCTGTTCGGCGCCCTGCCGCTGGTCGGCGAAGCCATCACCACCTGGCTGTGGGGCGGCTTCGCGGTGGACAATCCCACCCTGAACCGCTTCTTCTCGCTGCACTTCCTGCTGCCGTTCATGATCGCCGGCGTCGTGGGCCTGCACATCTGGGCGCTGCACGTCCCGGGCAACAACAACCCGACCGGCGTGAACGTGAAGTCCAAGGAAGACACCGTTCCCTTCCACCCGTACTACACGGTGAAGGACGGCTTCGCGATCGCGGTGTTCCTGCTGATGTTCGCGGCCTTCGTGTTCTACAATCCGAACGCGCTCGGCCACCCCGACAACTACATCCCGGCCAACCCGCTGGTGACCCCGGCCCACATCGTGCCCGAATGGTACTACCTGCCGTTCTACGCGATCCTCCGGGCCGTTCCGGACAAGCTGGGCGGCGTGCTGATGATGTTCGGCTCGATCGGCCTGCTGTTCGTCCTGCCCTGGCTGGACACCTCGAAGGTGCGCTCCATGCGCTACCGTCCGACCGCCAAGCTCTACTTCCTGATCTTCGTCCTGACCTGCCTGGTGCTGGGTTACTGCGGCGGCCAACTGCCCGACGATCACGTGATCCCGGGTCTGTCGACCTTCCTGCTGATGGACGCCGACCTGAACAGCTTCGTCTGGCTGTCGCGGATCGCCACCCTCTACTACTTCGCCTACTTCCTGATCGTCTTGCCGGTCTTGGGCCTCACCGAGACCCCGCTGCCGCAGCCGGAATCGATCAGCGAACCTGTGCTTTCGCATCCCGCCAACGCGCCGGCCGGCGCCGCGGCTTCGCCTGAAAAGAGGGGTTGAGCCCAAGATGCTGCGTAAAGGTATCGCGCTCGCGGCGTTCGGGCTGGCTGTCCTGGCCGGCCCCGCCCTCGCCGCCGGCCCCGCGCCGGCGCCTCTCAAGCACGCCGAGTTCAGCTTCGAAGGTCCGTTCGGCAAGTTCGACCAGGCCCAGCTGCAACGGGGCTACAAGGTCTATCGGGAGGTCTGCTCGGCCTGCCACGCCATGGACCTGCTGGCGTTCCGCAACCTCGGCGACAAGGGCGGTCCGTTCTACGACCCCAAGTACCCGAACGCGAACGACAACCCGTATGTGAAGTCGATCGCCGCCGAGTATCAGATCAACGACATCGACTCGGAAACCGGCGACGTGGTCCAGCGTCCCGGCACCTCGGCCGACCGCTTCCCCAACCCGTTCCCGAACGAGCCGGCGGCGCGCGCGTCCAACGGCGGCGCCTTGCCGCCGGACCTGTCGGTGATCGCCAAGGCGCGCCACCACGGCGCCCACTACATCTATTCCCTGGTCGGTTCCGGCTATGTGAGCCCGCCCAAGGGCCTGACCGTCGCCAATGGCCAGTACTACAACAAGTACTTCCCCGGCGACCTGACCTCGGCCTGGAGCGGCGACCACGCGTCGGTGCCCCCGGGCGGCGTCCTGGCCATGGCTCCGCCGCTGGCGGCGGGCAAGGTGACTTTCGACGACGGTTCGCCCTCGACCGTGGACCAGCAGGCCAAGGACGTCGCCGCCTTCCTGATGTGGGCCGCCGAGCCCAAGATGATGGAACGCAAGCAGTTCGGCCTGGCCGCCATGAGCTACCTGCTGATCTTCACCGGCCTACTCTACTGGAGCTACCGCCGGGTCTGGAGAAACGTCGCCCACTAGGGCGGGGTGTTCGGACGAGACGAAGTGAGGCCCCGGTTTCTCCGGGGCCTTTTTCGTATGCGGCCCTCAGCGAAGATGCGTGTGTAGACTGTGGCGGCATTTCGACGATTACTCACTTGATGGGTGTGGCCCGTCGCGTAGACAGACTAGGCGTGCATTCAGTCTCGCCGCTCAGGGTCAGTTCTCGCAGCCCGTCGCATTCTTACTCGTTCTGTTAGGGTCTCATTTACCAGGGCTGGGAGAACACACTGGCGTTCGCCGAGGCATGTTCGCCCAAACGGCGCGTTTCGGAGCCAGACCCATGATCTTCGCCAGGCAGGCCCAAGCGCGTCGTGCGGAAGCGCAGCGCGTCCACGAACTGGAAGCCCAAGTTGCGGCCATGGAGCGATCGCAGGCGGTCATCGAGTTCAAACTCGATGGGACGATCCTGAGAGCGAACACCAACTTCCTGGGCGCGCTGGGCTACACGTCAGCCGAGGTCGAGGGTCGCCATCACCGCATGTTCGTGTCGGCCGCCGAGGCGTCGAGCGCTGAGTACGCCGACTTCTGGCGACAGCTGAACAAAGGCGAGTACGTCGCCCGCAAGTTTCTTCGGATCGCCAAGGGCGGCGGTCAGGTTTGGATCCAAGCTTCCTACAACCCGGTGCTGAACGCCGACGGCAGGCCCTACAAGATCATAAAATTCGCCACCGACGTGACCCAGGTCGAGGTCGAACGCGCTCACGCGGAGGCTGAGCGCCAAGCTTCCGCCGAGGAGCAGAGCCGCGTGGTCGCGACCCTGGCCGACCGTCTTCGCCGCATGTCGGAAGGCGATCTGCAGGCGGTGATCGAGATCGAGTTCGGCGGCGCCTATCGCCAGATCCGCGACGACTTCAACACGGCCATCGACGCGATGCGTGAAACGATTGGCGCCATCGCCGCCTCGACTGGCAGTCTGCGGAACGGATCGAACGAAATCGCGAGCGCCGCCGACAACCTCTCACGCCGCACGGAGCAACAGGCGGCCAGCCTGGAAGAGACGGCCGCGGCCCTGGACCAGATCACCGCCACCGTTCAGCGCAGCGCCGAGGGGGCCAAGCAGGCGTCGGCGGCAGCGTCCGGCGCCAAGGCTGACGCCGAGCAATCGGGCGTCGTTGTTCGCGAGGCGGTCGCCGCCATGGGCGCCATTGAGACCAGCTCGGGCCAGATCAGCCAGATCATCGGGGTGATCGACGAGATCGCCTTCCAGACCAACCTCCTGGCCCTGAACGCCGGGGTCGAGGCCGCCCGCGCGGGCGAGGCTGGCCGTGGTTTCGCCGTGGTCGCCTCCGAGGTGCGGGCGCTGGCCCAGCGCTCGGCGGAGGCCGCTAAGGAGATCAAGGGCCTCATCTCCTCCAGCAGCCAGCACGTGGAACGGGGCGTGACGCTGGTCGGTGAAACAGGCAAGTCCCTGGAGGTCATCATGAGCAAGGTGACCGAAATCGACGGCCTGATCTCAGAGATCGCGCTCTCCGCCCAGGAGCAGGCCACCGGTCTAGGTCAAGTGAACACCGCCGTGAACCAGATGGATCAGGTCACGCAACAGAACGCCGCCATGGTGGAGCAGACCAACGCCGCCGCCAGCACCATGCGCATCGACTCCGAGGAGTTGGCGCGGTTAGTCGGTCGTTTCCGGGTCGGCGCGCAGGTCGTGTCGCCCCCGCGTCAGGATGCGCGCCATCAGCAAGCGCGCCTGGGCGCGGCGATCAGCGCCCGCCGCTAAGGCGTCGCCAACAGCACCCGGCGACCGGGGAAGTCGAAGCGCACGCGCCAGCGCGACAGGATCGGCGCGCCGATCATGCCCAGGCGGTCGGAGGGGCCGTCCGCCAGCAGCCCGGCGGGGACGTTCTCGAACAGGGCGCCGCCCAGCGACAGCGCGCGCAGGTTGGCGCGGTGCTCGTCGTAGGGCAGGAGCAGCTCCTTGGTTCCCCAGGCGCCGGCCACCCGCTGATACAGCCGCACAGGGGCGTCGGAGCCGGTGGACAGCACCATCACCCCCGCCTGAGCGTGGGGGCCGTCGGCGACCGCCGCGCGCACCGTGGCGGGCCCACGCGCAGCGGACATCGCCAAGACTTCGACAGCGGGGAACCTTCGTGCCTGACCCGGCCGCCGGATCGCCACGCGGCAGGGGCTGAAGCGGACATCGACCACGTAGGGCGACAACAGGTCCGCGCCGATCACACCGGCGATCGGCGTGGGGAAGGGCGCGGTCCGCGCGTCCAGGTCCACCACCGCGATCGGGCGTTGGCGCAGGCGCAGGCCGGCGATCAGGATCCGCCCGCGCAGCTTGGTCTCCGTGAACCCCGCCATCTGCGCCTTTGTC
>NZ_JANOCX010000417.1:0-5863 GCF_031412415.1 Phenylobacterium sp. | reverse complement strand
CTCTACCACGCCTTCAACGCCGAGACCGGCTGCGTGACCAAGAGCGTGGCCGACGACATCATCGACTGCTGCAAGACCGTGGTCGGCCTGGAGGACAACTTCATCGACCTGGCGTTCAATGCCGGCGAAATCCAGGGCATGACCCCGGACGACATCAAGAACTACATCCGCTTCATCGCCGACTGGCGCCTGCGCCAGCTGGGCCTGCCCGAGGTCTACGGCGCCAGGACCAACCCGCTGCCCTGGCTGCAGTCCATGCTCTCGGGCGTCGAGCACGCCAACTTCTTCGAGGCCCGCTCGACCGAATATTCCAAGGCCGCCACCCGCGGCAAATGGGACGGCGACGGCGGCGTCTGGGCCGAGTTCGACAAGACCCTGGCCAAGCGCGGCGAAAACATCCTGCCCGCGGAGTAGGGCTGCGGCCTACTCCGCCAGGAACGCCTCGGCCGCGGCCATGAAGACGTCCAGCTGGTCGTGGTGCACCCAGTGGCCCGCGCCCTCGACGTTCAGCAACCGCGCGTTCTGGAAGTTCGCGATCCGGCCGTCCTTCTCGGGGTCCGAGGCCCAGGATTCCGTGCCGCGCACCAGCAGGGCCGGCGCGGTGATGTTGCGCCACAGCCGGTGCTGGTCCTCGTGCGTCAGGCCGCCCACCCCGCCGCCCCAGCGGGCGTGATTGTCGAACTTCCAGGAATAGGTGCCGTCCTCGTTCTGGTGCGCCCCATAGGTGGTCAGGTGGCGCGCCTGCTCCAGGCTCAGGTGCGGGTTCTCCTCCGCCATGCGCTTGATCGCGTCGTCGAGGCTGGCGTAGCGGCGCGGCGCCCGGCCCGAGTTCTCCCGCCGGTCGGCCACCGAGGCGCGGATCCGCTGCTCGATGCTGCGCTTGGCCTGTTCGGCGATGACGGCTGGGGAAGGGCCCAGGCCCTCGATGGCGATGATCTTCGCCACCGTCTCGGGAAACGCCCCGCAATAGTTCAGCGCGATGCCGGCGCCCAGCGAATGAGCGATGATCGTGACCGGCGACATGTCCTTCTGATGGATGATCTGGGCGATGTCGTAGACATAGGCGCCCATGTCGTAGCCGCCGCCGATCGCCCAGGCGCTGTCGCCGTGCCCCCGCAGGTCCGGGGCGATCACGTGGTAGCGGTCGCGCAGGCGCTGGGCGACCCAGTCCCAGTTGCGGCAGTGGTCGCGGCCGCCATGCACCAGCAGCAGCGGCGGCGCGGTCTCGTTGCCCCAGTCCACGTAGTGCATTCGCAGGCGCTGGGAAAAATAGAAGTGGGACGTGGGGCCTTCCATGACGCGCTCCGCGATTGCTGCGCCTGCTTAACCCGAAACGACCGCTAAGCCAGCGTCAGACGCACGGGGTCCAGCGGCGTGCGCATCGGATAGTGGTCGCCCAGCACCTGGATGCCGTCCATCGCCAGGGCCGCGGGGATGATCAGCTCGCCGTCCTCACCGGTGGTCATGGCGGCCAGGTCCAGGGTGGCGATGATGCCCCGCCAGTCGCGCTTGACGCTGTCGGCGGCGGTCAGCACCAGACCCTGGGGCCCGATCTCCACCGCCGGATCGGCCAGGCACACCTTCAGCATCCCGCCGTGGGCGTCGAACTTCGCCTCGCCCACGAAGGCGCCCAGGCCCGCGGGCGCGCCGTCCTCGTCGAAGCTAAGGCCCTGGCCCGGTCCGGCGGCGAAGCTGAACGCCCCGTCCGCCGTCCGTTCCGCCCCGCCCTCGGCGCCGATCGTGCCGCCCGCGGCCTCCACATAGCCGCGAAAGCTCTGCTTCACGCCCCAGGTCAGCCGTACAACCCGCGCCATGCCGCTCACTCCGGCTTCGGCAGCTTGTCGCGGGTCTTCAGCTCGAAGTCGCTGGCGTCGTGGCGCTCCAGAAGCTGGCTGGAGAGTTCGCCGAAGGTCCGGTTGACCATCCGTCCGCGCTTGACCGCCGGGCGCTCGGCGATGGCGTCGGTCCAGCGCTGGACGTGCTTGTAGTCCTGCACCGACAGGAACTCGCCGGCCTCGTACAGAACGCCCTTGGCCAGGCTGCCGTACCAGGGCCAGATCGCCATGTCGGCGATGGTGTAGTCGGCGCCGGCGATGAATTCGCTCTCCGCCAGCCGGCGGTCAAGCACGTCCAGTTGCCGCTTCACCTCCATGGCGAACCGGTCGATGGCGTATTCGATCTTGAACGGCGCATAGGCGTAGAAGTGGCCCAGCCCGCCGCCCAGATAGGGCGCGCTGCCCATCTGCCAGAACAGCCACGACAGGCACTCGGCCCGCGCCGCGGGCTCGGTCGGCAGGAAGGCGCCGAACTTCTCGGCCAGGTGGACCAGGATCGCCCCGGACTCGAAGATGCGGATCGGCTCAGGACCGCTGCGGTCCACCAGGGCCGGGATCTTGGAATTGGGATTGGCGTCGACGAAGCCGCTGCCGAACTGGTCGCCCGACCCGATATTGATCAGCCAGGCGTCGTACTCGGCGCCGGAGTGTCCCAGCGCCAGCAGCTCCTCCAGCATCACCGTGACCTTCACCCCGTTGGGCGTGGCCAGGGAATAGAGCTGTAGCGGATGCTTGCCGACCGGCAGCGCCTTGTCGTGGGTCGGTCCCGCGATCGGCCGGTTGATGTTGGCGAACCGCCCGCCGCTCTCCTTGTTCCAGGTCCAGACCTTGGGCGGGACGTATTCGGGCGTGTCGGTCATGCGTGCGGCTCCAGGCGTGCGGGCGCGTCATCGCCCGTCGAGCTTCCGATGTGGCGGCTCGGGTCCAACTTGACCAGCCAGAATTTGCCGCCCCCCGAAGAGGTCCGCTTAAGAACGGCGATCTTAGATGTAGGCGACCATGGCCATAAGGACCGCCAGGTACATCAGCGCCCGGACGAACGCCCACAGGGCGATCGCCACGCCCCGACCGACCGGGATCGACAGCTCCCTGGCGAACCACCGCGACTGGACCCACAGAAACCAGGCGGTCGCGACCAGCGCCACGGCGGGGCTGATGAACGCGCTGTAGAGCGCGTTCCTCTGGCTCGCCACCAGGGCCAGACCGATGACCATCGCCCAGGGCGCGGCCAGGAAGCACTGGGCGTAGAAGGGGGCGTGCAGGGTGGTCCGCGACAGCAGGTCCCCCCGTCGGCGCACCAGGGTCGTGGCGGCGACCAGCGGGATCAAGGCGAACACCAGGCAGCGGAACAGCAACAGGTTCTGCGGCGAGTTGTAGATGGCGTTCTCCAGCACACCGGTCGCCTCGGGCCGCGGGACATGGGCGGCCATGGCGATCGCGTTGGTGATGACCAGGGTGATCATCAACAGCAGCGGCGGGCTCAGGCTGTCGTCGTAGCGGCCGTCTTCCGCGTGCTCGATCTGGGTGTCGGAGTAGCCCATCATCCCCAACGGCCGCGCCAGGATCCTCGCCATGGTCAGGGGATAGAAGGCCAGCCAAGACATCAGCTCGAACAGCAGCTCGTCTAAGCTCTTCAGGATCCTTAGGAAGTCCACGCCGCCTCGCCAAATCGGTCCCGTCGGGACCCGGGCGCCGCACCTCGACGCGCCTTCGAGCCGCAGTAAAGGGGCGAACACCCCGGCTGTCCAACCCCCCGCGCCACGTCGCCAACGACCCGGTAGGCTTCGGCCTAGGCCTCCACCAGCTTCGCCAGTTGGCCGGCCACCGTCCCCCAGCCGTCCTCGAACCCCATCGCCTCGTGCTCGTCGCGGCTCGCCGGGCTCGCGTGCATCGCGGTGGCGCTATAGTCGGTGCCGTCCGGGTGGGGCTTGAAGGTGACGATGGTGGTGAGCGTCAGGAACGGCGCGTCCGCCGGCCGCCAGCCCGCCAGCAGGGCGGTGGTGAACACCAGCCGTTCGTTCTCCACCAGCTCCAGATAGCAGCCGGCCACGTGCGGTTCGAAGGGGCCGCCGTCCTGGCTCATCTCGGTGACGAAGGCGCCGCCGGGCTTCAGGTCCATCGCCGCCACCCGGCAGACGATCGGCTCGGGGATCCACCATTTCTCGAAGCTGGCGGGCGTGGTCCAGGCCTTCCACACCACCGGCGGCGGCGCCTTGATCACGCGCGAGATGGTCAGGTCCAGGGCGGGGTTCGCGGTCATTCCGGGCTCTCCTGATGGTCGGGGTTGGTGACGAAGGCTTCCAGGCGGTCGGTGCGACCGGTCCAGATAGCCCGCTGAGTCTCGAGCCAGCCTTCGACGGCGGCGAACCGCGCGGGCTCCAGGGCGGCGGTCCGCACCCGGCCCGCCTTGCGCGTCGAGATCAGGCCGCTCTCCTCCAGCAGGCGGATGTGCTTCATGAAGGACGGCAGGGCCATGTCGAAGGGCGCCGCCAGCGCGCTGATGCTCACCGGTCCCCGCCCCAGCCGCCCCAGCACCGCGCGGCGCGCGGGGTGGGCCAGGGCGTGGAAGATCCCGTCCAGCGGCTCTTGATAGTGTTCCATAAGGCTAAGTATCGAAGCCTGAAACTTAGCGCAAGGGCTAAGTGTTGGGTGGCGGCGCCTAGGCCTTGGCGGGCTTCGCCTCGGTCCCGGTGAACACCACCACCGTCCCGGCCTTCACCGCCGCGCCCAGCTCCTCGGCGTCCCAGTTGGTCAGCCGCACGCAGCCGTGGCTGTCACGCTTGCCGATCAGGCGCGGGTCCGGCGCGCCGTGGATGCCATAGGTGTCCTTGGTCAGGTCGATCCAGATCGAGCCCACCGGATTGTTCGGACTCGCGGCGATCGACAGCTTCTCCTTGCCGTCGCCGAAGGTCAGCCGCTTGGGGTCATAGTTCCAGGTCGGCGCCTCGGCCACCGTGCGCACGGCCCATTCCCCGGTCGGCGCCGGGCGGCTGCTGGACCCCACCGTGGCGGGATAGACCGCCAGCAGCCGGCCCTCCGAGTCAAAGGCGCGAACCTCGCGCTCGGCCTTGTCGACCTCGATGCGCGCCACCTGGCTGGTCAGCTTCTCGGGGCCCAGCTGCGCCACCACGATGGTCTGTCCGGGCTTGGTGAAGTCGGCCTGCGGGTTCAGCGCCTTCAACAGCGCCTCGTCCATGTGGAACTTCTCGGCCAGGGCCTCGACGGGTCCGGAATAGGACAGCGCCTTCAGGGCCGACATGGCCTTGGGGTCGGTGGGGATCGTGGCCTCGAACGGCCCGTCCACGTCGTCGGCGGTGATCACATAATCCATCATCACCGGCGCCGCGTCGGCGCTCAGCGCCGCCCAGCTTTCGGCGTCCAGCTTGCCGTCGGCGGTCAGGCCCTTGGCGGCCTCGAACGCGGCCAGCGCCTGGCGCAGGTTCTCGCCCGCCTGGCCGTCGATCACGCCGGGCGAGAAATGCGCCCGGTCCAGCAGGACCTGCACCCGGGTCAACAGCCGCTTGGTGGTCGCCGCGTCCATCGTCCCCTCGGCGAACGCCGTGGCGTCGATGGCCTGGGCCACGGGGGAGGTGGAGGCCGGGATCGTCGGCACCGCCAGGGTCGGCGGGGTGATCGGCGCGCCGGGCGCCAGCGCCACGGTGGGCCCGCCCTGGGTGGGCGTGATGGCGTCCGGCGCCTGGGCGCTGGGGGCGGGGTCGGAACAGGCGGCCGCCAGCAGGGTTAGACCGAGCAGACCGATAGCGGGACGAAGGTTCATCTGTGACCCCGACGAAAACCGGCGCACAATCGCAGGCGTGACTGTGAAGCCTCCAAAGACGAGGAAGTTCCGGGCCCCATGGCTCGGCCTGGGGCTGCTGGTCCTGGCCCTGATCGTCCTGGTGCGCTGCGCCGGATCGCCGGGCGGCCCGCCCCCGCCCGGACCGCCCCCGGTCGAGACCCCGCCGTCCCCCGCGCCGTTCCCCCAGCCCCCGCCGCCGCCGCCACCCACGGCCTCGACCGACTGCCAG
>NZ_JANOCX010000416.1:0-22277 GCF_031412415.1 Phenylobacterium sp. | reverse complement strand
GCGGCCGAGCGGGCCTCCTTGTGCACGTCCACCGCCTGCCAGTGGATGTTCTGGCTGCGGCGCAGTGCGAAGTGCAGCATGCCGGCGCCCACCGTGCGGTTGGAGATCCGGTCGATCAGGATGAAACCGCCCAGATCCTTGTTCGCGCCATAGGGCTCGAACGGCACATTGCCGTCCAGCGAAAGGTTGCAGACCCCGATCTCGTTGAGCTCCAGGCGCTTGGCGGCCAGGTGCTCCAGGGTGTTCACATTGACCTTGTACTTGGGCTCGGTGATCTGGGCCGAGACGGTCCGCGCGCCCAGCTTCATCAGGTAGGGGCGGCCGGGCAGCATGGCCTCGTCGTCCATCCAGACGACCGTCGCCTCGAACTGGTCAGCGACCGGCGGCGGAGAGGCGGCGGCGGCGATCACGTCGCCGCGGGAGATGTCGATCTCGTCGGTCAGGGTCAGGGTGACGGACTGGCCGGCGACCGCCTCGGGCAGGTCGCCGCCCTTGGTGACGATGCGCTCGATGCGGCTCTCGCGGCCGGAGGGCAGGGCCTTGATCTTGTCGCCCGGCCGGATGACGCCGGCCGAGACGAAGCCTGAGAACCCCCGGAAGTCGAGATTGGGCCGGTTGACCCACTGCACGGGCATGCGGAAGGGTTTCTCGCGCTGGTCGTCCTCGACCGGCAGGCTCTCCAGCAACGGCAGCAGGGCCGGGCCGTCGTACCAGGGCGCGGCCTCGCTATGGGCGGTGATGTTGTCGCCGCGAAGCGCCGACATCGGGATGGCGGTGAAGTCCTTGATGCCGATCTGGGTCGCGAACGCGCGGTACTCGGCCAGGATGGTGTCGAAGGTCTCTTGGCTCCAGCCAACCAGGTCCATCTTGTTGATGGCCAGGACCACGTGACGGATGCCCAGCAGGCTGACCAGATAGGAGTGCCGGCGGGTCTGGGTCAGCACGCCGCGGCGGGCGTCGATCAGGATGACGGCGGCGTCGGCCGTCGAGGCGCCGGTGACCATGTTCCGGGTATACTGCTCGTGGCCTGGCGTGTCGGCGACGATGAACTTGCGCTTGTCGGTGGAGAAGAACCGGTAGGCGACGTCGATGGTGATGCCTTGCTCGCGCTCGGCCGCCAGGCCGTCGACGAGGAGGGCGAAGTCGATCTCGCCGCCCTGGGTGCCGACCTTCTTGCTGTCGGCTTCCAGCGCCGCCAACTGGTCCTCGAAGATCATCTTGGAGTCGTAGAGCAGCCGGCCGATCAGGGTCGATTTGCCGTCGTCCACCGAGCCGCAGGTGAGGAAGCGCAGTAGGCTCTTGTGCTGGTGGGCCAGCAGATAGGCCTCGATGTCCTCGGCGATGAGATCGGACTGGTGAGCCATCAGAAATAGCCCTCCTGCTTCTTCTTCTCCATCGATGCGGCCTGGTCGTGGTCGATCATCCGGCCCTGGCGCTCGCTGGTGGTGGTGAGCAGCATTTCCTGGATGATCTGCGGCAGGGTGGCCGCCGTGCTCTCGACGGCTCCGGTCAACGGGTAGCAGCCGAGGGTGCGGAACCGCACCGACTTCATCGCCGGCGTCTCGCCCGGGCGCAGGGGCATGCGCTCGTCGTCGACCATGATCAGCGCGCCGTCGCGCTCCACCACCGGCCGCACGTCGGAGAAGTAGAGCGGCACGATGGGGATGTTCTCCAGGTGGATATATTGCCAGATGTCCAGCTCGGTCCAGTTGGAGATCGGGAACACCCGGACGCTCTCACCGGGGTTCTTGCGGGCGTTGTAGAGCTTCCAGAGCTCGGGGCGCTGGTTCTTGGGATCCCAGCGGTGCTGGGCCGAGCGGAAGGAGAAGATGCGCTCCTTGGCGCGGGACTTCTCCTCGTCGCGGCGCGCGCCGCCGAAGGCCGCGTCGAAGCCGTACTTGTCGAGCGCCTGCTTCAGGCCCTCGGTCTTCCAGATGTCGGTGTGCAGGGCGCTGCCGTGGTCGAACGGATTGATGTTCCGCTCGACGGCCTCGGGGTTTTTGTGAACCAGCAGCTCGAAGCCCAACTCCTGGGCCATCCGCTCACGCATCTCGTACATGGCCCGGAACTTCCAGGTCGTGTCGACGTGCAGCAGGGGAAAGGGCGGCTTGGAGGGATAGAAGGCCTTGGCCGCCAGGTGCAGCATCACGGCCGAGTCCTTGCCGATGGAATAGAGCATCACGGGGCGCTCGGCCTCGGCCGCTACCTCGCGCATGATGTGGATGCTCTCGGCTTCCAGGCGCTGAAGGTGGGTCAGGGTCTCGGTGGAGATGGCGGGCGCCTGCGCCTGCATCAGGGCTGAACCTTGCACATGAACCTCGGGCGGGTATCCGCCGCTAATCGCGAAACGTCCGCTCGCCCCTTGGCGCGCGGATTGGCCCTGGCGGTGGATTAGGGGACGCGACCCACCGTGACGATAGAGATTTCCTGACAGCGTCCCAAGGAAATTGCTGCGGCGCGCGGTTCGGGTTCGGCGGAGCGGTCGCATCCGAAAACCGCCAAGTCGTCTCCGGTCATGTCCGAAAACCGCGAGACTTTCGCGCACGTGAGACCCATCCTCCCGGCATGGATATGGATGACGACGCCTGCTACCGCGCCTTTCAGACCCGTGACGTCCGTTTCGATGGGCGGATTTTCAGCGGGGTGAGGACGACTGGGATCTATTGCCGCCCGGTCTGTCCGGCCCGGATCCCCAAGCGCGAGAATATGAGCTTCTACCGCTCGGCCGCCGCGGCCCAGGAGGCGGGGTTTCGGCCCTGCCTGCGTTGCCGTCCCGAGACCTCGCCGGACCTGGGGTCCTGGCGGGGAACCTCCAACACCGTCTCGCGTGCCCTGGCTCTGATCGAGGCCGGCGCCATGGATGCGGGCGACGTCGACGCCCTGGCCGGGCGGTTGGGGGTAGGCGAGCGCCAGCTTCGCCGCCTGTTCCAGCAGCATGTGGGCGCCTCTCCCGTCGCGGTGGCCCAGACCCGGCGGGTGCTGCTGGCCAAGCAACTTCTTCACGAGACCCGACTGCCCATGGCCGAGGTCGCGCTGGCGGCCGGCTTCGGCAGCGTGCGGCGGTTCAACGAGACCTTCCAGCAGCTCTTCGGCCGTCCGCCGGGTCGTCTGCGCCGACTGGGCGGGGCCGATATCGCCGCCGGCGAAGGTGGGGCCGCGACGATCAAGCTGCCTTACCGCGCACCCTATGACTGGCCGGCCATGCTGGCCTTCCTGACCGCGCGCGCCATCCCAGGCGTCGAGGTCGTCACCAACCAGGGTTATGCCCGGGCGCTGGCGGTGGGCGACGCGCGCGGCGTCGTGATGGTCGAGCGCGGCGAGGGGTCCTATCTCAAGGTCACCCTGCGGTTTCCCAAGGTGCAGGTCTGGCCCTCGATCATCGCCCGCGTGCGCCGCGTGTTCGACCTGGCCGCCGATCCGGCGATCATCGAGGCGCATCTCTCGGAAGATCCGGTCCTGGCGCCGCTGGTCGCCGCACGGCCGGGACTGCGGGCGCCCGGCGCCTGGGACGGCTTCGAGTTGTCGGTGCGCGCCGTGCTGGGCCAGCAGATCACCGTCCACGCCGCGCGTCAGCTCGCCGGCAAGATCACCGCGGCCTATGGCGAGCCGTTGCTGGACGAAGCCGCCAACCGGATGGGCCTGACCCACTTCTTCCCGACGCCGGAGCGGTTGGCGCAGGTCGATGTCGAGACGCTCGCCATGCCACGCGCGCGAGGGCGGGCCCTGGTCGGCTTGGCGGTTGCGGCGGCCGCTGATCCGGACCTGTTCGGAACTCGCCGCAGCCTGGACGAGGCGGTGGCGGCCCTGCGCGCCCTGCCTGGCATTGGCGAGTGGACGGCGCAGTACATCGCCATGCGCGCCTTACGAGAACCCGACGCCTTCCCCAGCGCCGATATCGGACTGATGCGGGCGCTGGAGACCCCCGATGGCGTGCGCCCCACCCCTGCCGAGCTGCTGGCCCGCGCCGAACGCTGGCGGCCGTGGCGGGCCTATGCCGCCTCCCACCTGTGGGCCGCCGATCCCAAGAACCCCTCGGACGCCAAGCATGCCCAAGCCGCCTGAACCTCTGTTCCTCGACCGCATCGACACCCCTATGGGCGAGGGCTTGGTGATCTTCGACGGCGAGGGCGCCCTGCGC
This sequence comes from Phenylobacterium sp., assembly GCF_031412415.1. Lineage (GTDB taxonomy): Bacteria > Pseudomonadota > Alphaproteobacteria > Caulobacterales > Caulobacteraceae > Phenylobacterium. Next base: position 18,139 of record NZ_JANOCX010000416.1, on the reverse strand, counting down.
GCGTTCGACTGGACCAGTCACGAGGCGCGGATGCACAAGCTGCTGCGCCGCCAGAACGGGTCGGTGACGCTGACGGAGGCGCCTGCGCCCGAGGGCATAGTGACCGCCTTCGCGGCCTATTTCGCCGGCGAGCGACAGGCCATCGACCGCCTGACCTGTCGGACGGGCGGCACGGCGTTTCAGAAGAGCGTCTGGGCCGCGCTGCGCACCATCCCGGCGGGGGAAACCTGGAGCTACAAACGGTTGGCGGAAGCGATCGGCAATCCCGCCGCGGTCCGTGCGGTCGGGCTGGCCAACGGGGCCAATCCTATCGGGATCGTCGTGCCTTGCCACCGTGTGATCGGCAGCGACGGTAGCCTCACCGGTTACGGCGGCGGGCTGGATCGCAAGCGTTGGCTGCTGGGCCACGAAGGCGCGGCGTTCCGCGACATCGCCGCGTGAGGCCTGCAGGTAACATGACCGAAATTTCATGTTGCGGCACATCGTCCAATAGCGACGCTTGTCGTATAACGCTGCTCGCCGGAGTCGTGTCGGACGACCGGGGAGACTTCCGATGCAGACCTTGACCGAGATCGTCGCAGCCGTGGTGGTGCACTCCTCCGCCGCCGCCTACGCGCATTTCGGCGTGTCGCTCGAAGCCTATCAGGTCGAGAAGCCCGCGCCCGCCGAACGTACCATCGCGCGCACCGTGACGCCGAAGCCGGCGGCCAAGACCGCCGCCCGTCTGGTGGTCAAGCCGGGCAAGATCGCGGCGGACCAGGACTGTCCCGATCAGAAGGCGATGATGGTCAGGACCTAGGCGCGCGCCGCCGCGACAATCCGACCCTCTCGTCAAGAATCGCACCAATGCCGCTTTGCGCCGCCGACGTTCGCCGGTAATCCTCTTGTCGAGGCGCGAACTCGGGGTCACGCGCACTGTGGGAAGGCCGCCGAAGTCGGACCATGAAGATCAAGAAGCGGCATCAACCTGTTGATTTTCAAGCGCTAGGTGACGAAGGCCTCACCGCTCGCGCACCCACCTCCGAGCTGCCGGAACTGGAGTTGTCCGCGGAGGAAGAGCTCTTCACCTTGCCGCCCCTGCCGCCGTTCCGAGAGCCCGAAGCTCAGGCGGCTGCTCCGCTCACGCCGATTCCGCCGCAGACCGAGGTCGCCACCGCCACGCCCCATATTCCTGCGCGTCGTCCGCAATCGGTCGACGACGATTCAGAGGAGACACCGTCCGGTTGGCCGATCTATCTGGCCGCCTTCGTCGTGTCCGTGCTTTGGGCCGCCGCGCCGATCGCCTTCGCGTGGGGCTATCGCCGCGCGGTCGCGCCCTTCGATTACGAACCCTTCGCCTTCGCGGTCTTCGCCTTGATGGCGGTGGGCCCGGCGCTGTTCGTGTGGCTTGGGGCCTACATGGTTCGCCAGGGCCAGAAGCTGAGCGCGCAGACCCGCCGCGCCAAGGCCTTGGCCGACGAGATGGTGACGCCCGCCCTGGCCGCCGGCGCCCAGACCTATGATGTCGTGGCGAGCGTCCGCGAAGAGATCTCCCGCGCCGCCGCCGCGGCGCATGAGGCGCGCGAGACCCTGATGGCGCTGCGCGAGGCCTTGGCCTCCGAGAGCGAGCGGCTGGTGGAGGCCGCGGCCAATTCAGCCCGCACCGCCACCGACCTGGCGGAGACCCTGGGCCGCGAGCGCGACGAGATGGGCAGCCTGTCCAAGACCCTCGACGCTCAGGCGACAGCGGTCGCCGACACCATCACCCAGCAGGCGCGGATGGTGGCGGAGGCCTCCGATCTGGCCGAGACACAGCTTCGCGAAGCCGAGGCGGCCCTGGCTGCGCGCGCGGCCGACCTCGCCGCCGCCGCGGGCGAGACCAGCGACGCGGCGCGAACCGCCGCCGAGGATCTGACCCGCCACATCGCCCGCTTGGAGACGGCGGGGCTTGGCGTCGCCGAGCAGATCACCGCCGTGGAGGCGGGTCTGACCGAGCAGCGCGCCGGTCTGGTCACCGCCGCGCACGCCTTGCGCGGGGACCAGGAGAGCTTCTCTGTTCAGGCCGAGACCCAGTCGGCGCAGCTGGCCGAGTTCATCAGTCAGGCGCGCCTTTCGACCGTCGAGATGGGCGACCGGGCGGTGAAGGGTGGCGAGACCCTGCGCCAAATGATCGTCCAGGCCGCCGAGCAGTTCCGCGATCTGGCCGAACAGGCGCGCGCCGAACGCGACGAGTTCGGCCAGTCGACATTGAACGCCATGGACGCGGTGTCGCAGGCTGCCGCCGCCGAACGCGCGAGGCTGGAGGATCAGACCCGGGCGACCATCGAGGCCCTGGGCCGGGCCGCCGAGGAGACCCGGCAGGCCGCCGAACGCCATGCCGAGACCGCCCGCAACCAGGTTGATCAGCTCTCGGAAGCCGCCTTCACCGCTGGGCAGCAGGCCAACAAGGTGTTCGAGAGCCGGCTAGCCGAGGCTCGCGCCCTGATCGAGCACTCGACCCAGATGGTCGAGCAGGCCGGTGCGGCGACGGCCAGCAAGCTTGAGGAGGGCGCCCGAACCGCGCGCGCCACCCTGGATGAACTGGCCGCGATGCTCGGCGACATCGAGACTCGCGCGGCGCAGATGCCGGCGACGGCGCGGGGGCAGGCCGAGCAGGTCCGCAAGGCGGTCAGCGACAGCATCGACGAGATGATGGATCACGCGCGCCGGACGGCCGATGAGACCCAGGCCATCGACGAGGTGTTCCAGGAACGCGTGCGTCGCAACTACGAGATGTTGAGCGAGGCCGTGCGGATGATGGGCGCGGCGGCCAACACCTCCGCCATTCCGCCAACCGCCGTCTTGCGTGAGCGGATCGCCCGACCAGAACCTCTGAAGCCTGCGCCGGAACCCGCGGCCGTCGCCGTCGCGCCCAAGCCGTCGGTGAAGCCTGACCCAGCGCCTGTGGTCGAAGTCGTCGCCCACGCTGAGCCGGAGCTGGAACTGACGGAGCCGCTGGCGACTCCTGACGACAGGCCCGCTCCGCGCCAGCGCCTGCGACTGACGCCCACCGCCACGGACGCGGAGTTCAGCCAGGTCTTCGGCCAGGCCGGCGGGCGCGCCGAAGACGCCGCCCAGGGCGCTGACGGTTGGACCTGGAAGGATTTGCTTTCCGCCATCGACGAGCATGAAGGCGAGACGCCGCAACAGCATGCGCCGCTGGAGGACACCCTGGCCGGCGAGATCGGGGCCATGGGCATCGATCCGGCGGCCCTGCTGCCGCGCAGTCGCATCGACGAACTGGCCGCCGCGATCCAGGCCCGCGACCTGGACGGAGCCCGTCAGGTGGTGCGCCGCCTGGCGCCCGCCGCCACTCGCCGCCTGGCGCGACGCCTGGCCACGGACGAGCGCCTGAAGGCGCAGGTGGTCACCTATATCGCGCGTTATCACGCCCTGCTGGATGACGCCGCGACCCGCGATCCCGAGGGCTTCCTGGTGGCGACCCTGCTCAGCTCCGAGGCCGGCCGGACCTATTTACTGTTCGACGCGGCGGTCGGCGACCTGGCTTGAGCCGCCGGCTCTCCGTTCGTGAGGAGCGGTGGCTCCTACGCGGAGCCTTCGTGATCTCGCGGGGCGCCAAGACTGAAGCTCGTGTCATCGTCGTCGAGATCGAGCAGGATGGCGTCGTCGGTCGTGGCGAGGCCGTGCCCTACGCCCACTACGGTCAGACGATCGACAGCGAACTCGAACGCATCAGGGCGCTACGGGCCGACGTGGAGTGTGGTCTGGGTCGGCTGGAACTGCAGGCGGTGGCTCCGGCAGGCGCCGCGCGGAACGCCCTGGACTGCGCGCTTTGGGATCTTGAGGCGAAGCTGTCGGGCAAGCGGGCCTGGGAGAGCGCCGGTCTTAGCGGTCTGTCGCCAGTCACAACCTGTTTCACGATCAGCCTGGGCGAACCCGACGCCATGGCGCGGGCCGCGCGACTTGCGGCCGACCGACCGATCCTGAAGCTCAAGATCGGGGGTCCGGGCGATCTCGATCGGGTTGAGTCCGTCCGTGACGCGGCGCCTTCCAGCCGGCTGGTGGTCGACGCCAACGAGGGTCTCGAATTCGAGGACCTGCGCCGCCTGGCCCCCGAACTGGCGCGGCTGGGCGTGCTGATGATCGAGCAGCCGCTGAGGGCGAGCGACGACGCGGCGCTGGAGGGCTATGCGAGTCCGGTCCTGCTATGCGCCGACGAGAGCTTGCACACCCGCGCCGACCTGGCCGCCTGCGCCCGCCGCTACGGTGCGGTGAACATCAAGCTGGACAAGTGCGGCGGGTTGACCGAGGCGCTGGCGGTGGCCGCGCAGGCGCGGGCCCTTGGGTTGCAGGTGATGGCGGGCTGCATGGTGGCCACTTCGCTGGCCATGGCGCCGGCCATGATCCTGGCGCAGGGCGCGCAGGTCGTCGACCTGGATGGGCCGCTACTGCTGGCTCGCGACCGCGAGCACGGCCTGACCTTCACGGGATCGGTGATCGCTCCGCCCGACGGCGAGCTCTGGGGCTAGCCGTGGCGGCAGGGCCGAGCGCATGGTGGAGCCTCACGCGGCGAACGGCGTTTAGCGATCATGGAAGTCACGAGGGATAGGGCCCACCGGGCCTGGCGATCGGCCGAACGGATCAAGCGGCTTTCCGACCGCCTGGTCGGCGTCGGGCCGTTTGGCGTGGGTCTAGACGGCGTGCTGGCCTGGGTGCCGGTGGCCGGCACGGTCTACAGCCTGGGCGCCGGGGCTCTGCTGATCGCCGAAGGTATCGCGGCGGGCGCATCGGCCAAGACCCTTGCACGGATGGGCGCCTACATCGCGCTGGACTCGGCGAGTTCAGTGCCGCCGGTGATCGGCTGGGTGGTCGACACCCTGTTCCCCGGTCACCTGATGGCCGCCAAGGCCTTACAGAAGGACATCGAGGCTCGCCACGGACCCTCCGAGCTGGCCGATGACTGGCTGCGTCGGCCCAAGGGGCGCAAGAGCGGGCTGTCGCCGAAGCGGTAGCTAGGCCTTCTCAAGCTGGGCGTAACCCATCTGTTCGTTCAGGCGGTCCATGACCTCAATGGCGGCCTCGGGCACCACCGTGCCCGGGGTGAAGATGGCCGCGACGCCGGCGTCCTTCAGGGCTTGGAAATCTTCGGGCGGAATGACCCCGCCCACCACCACGAGGATGTCGGCGCGGCCCAGCTTGGCCAGTTCGTCCTTCAACTCGGGCACCAGGGTCAGGTGGCCGGCGGCCAGGGAACTGGCGCCCACCACATGGGCGCCGTGCTCGACCGCCTGGGCGGCGGCCTCGGCGGGCGTCTGGAACAGGTTGCCGATATCGACCTCGAAGCCGAGATCGGCGAAGCCAGAGGCGATCACCTTCTGGCCGCGGTCGTGGCCGTCCTGGCCCATCTTGGCGATCAGGACGCGAGGTTTTCGGCCATCGGCCTGGACGAAGGCCTGGGTCATGGCCTTGGCGCGGTCGGCCTGGGGCGTGGCGCCGGCTTCGCGCAGGTAGACGCCGGTGACAGCCGACGCCTCGGCGGAATGGCGGCCGAAGACCACCTCCAGCGCCAGGCTGATCTCGCCGACGGTCGCCTTGGCCCGCGCCGCATTGACCGAAAGCTCCAGCAGATTTCCGCTTCCGCGCGCGCCGTTGGTCAGCGCGGTCAGGGCGGCTTGAGCCTCGGCGGGGTTCCGCTCGGCCTTGAGCCGGGCGAGCTTTTCCAGCTGGCGTTCGCGAACCGCGCTGTTGTCGACCTTCAGCATCGGAATGACTTCAGCGCCGTCGGGCTTGTAGCGGTTGACGCCCACCACGGTCTGGCGACCTGAATCGATACGGGCCTGGGTGCGGGCGCTGGCCTCCTCGATGCGGCGCTTGGGCAGGCCATCCTCGATGGCCTTGGCCATGCCGCCCAGGGCCTCCACCTCGGCGATGTGCTCCAAGGCGCGGGCGGCGAGGTCGGCCGTCAGGCGCTCGACATAGTAGGAGCCGCCCCAAGGGTCGATGACCCGGGTCTGGCCGCTCTCGAGCTGCAGGAAGAGCTGGGTGTTTCGGGCGATGCGGGCGGAGAAGTCGGTGGGCAGGGCCAGCGCCTCGTCCAGGGAGTTGGTGTGCAGGCTCTGGGTCTGGCCGCCCACCGCCGCCATGGCCTCCACCAGGGTGCGGGGCACGTTGTTGTAGACGTCGTGGGCCGCCAGGCTCCAGCCGCTGGTCTGGGTGTGGGCGCGCAGGGCGAGGGAGCGAGCGTCCTTGGGGTCGAACTCGGCCCTCATGAGCGTGGCCCATAGCAGTCGCGCGGCGCGCTGCTTGGCGATCTCCATGAAGGTGTTCATGCCCGCGTTCCAGAAGAAAGACAGGCGTGGCGCGAACTGGTCGACGCTCATGCCGGCGGCGACACCGGCGCGCACATACTCGATGCCGTCGGCCAGGGTATAGGCCAGCTCCAGGTCCAGCGTCGCCCCGGCTTCCTGGATGTGATAGCCGCTGATCGAGATCGAGTTGAACTTCGGCATTTCGCGCGAAGTGTATGAAAAGATGTCCGAAATAATCCGCATCGAGGGGCCAGGCGGATAGATGTAGGTGTTGCGGACCAGGAACTCCTTGAGGATGTCGTTCTGGATCGTCCCCGACAGCTTGTCGTGCGGAACGCCTTGTTCCTCGGCCGCGACGATGTAGAGCGCCAGGATCGGCAGGACCGCGCCGTTCATGGTCATAGAGACGCTCATCTTGTCGAGCGGGATGCCGTCGAACAGGGTCCGCATGTCCAGGATGGAGTCGATGGCGACGCCGGCCATGCCGACATCGCCCTTCACGCGGGGGTGGTCTGAGTCGTATCCCCGGTGGGTGGCGAGGTCGAAGGCCACCGACAGTCCCATCTGACCCGCCGCGAGGTTGCGCCGATAGAAGGCGTTGGAGTCCTCGGCCGTGGAGAAGCCCGCATACTGGCGGATGGTCCACGGGTTGGTCAGGTACATGGTCGGATAGGGACCGCGCACGAAGGGCGCGAGGCCGGGGTAGCCCGCCACGACATTCTCGACATCGTCGGGACCGTAGCCGGTCTTCACCGCTATGCCTTCCGGCGTGTCCCAGAGGGGGCCGGTGGGCTTGGCGGAGGGCGCGCCCACGCCGTCGAAGGGCAGGGCGGCGAAGTCGGGGAAGGCGCTCATCGGGCGGCCTCATGGGGCTCAGCGAGGCGGATCGGATTCAGCGGCGGACAGGCGCCGTCGGGGCCGGGCAGGCGTATGGAGGGCGCTTCCGCTGGCCGGGGCGTCACGGAGACGGTCTGAACCGGCGCCGCCTGGGTGGGCGGGAAGGCCGTGACGCCGACGATCTTCGGCGGGCCAGCGGCGTCGCGGGCCGCGCGAACCCTGGCGACCTCGGCGGCGACATGTCCGCTGGCGAGCGCCGCGATCAGGCCGCCTTGGGCCTCGATGGTCTGGAACTGCGCCCAGGCCGCGCGGGCGATCTCGTCGGTGAGCGCCTCCACATAGCCCGAGCCCGCGCCCGGATCGGCGACACGACCGAGATGGGCTTCCTCCATGAGCACGAACTGAGTGTTCCGGCTCTGGCGCCGCGCGAAGGGGATGGGCAGGCCGATGGCGTCAGTGAAGGTCCCCAGCACCACCGCATCGGCCCCGCCGAGGCTGGCGCCCACGGCGGCGGCGGCGAGACGCAGCATGTTGGTCCAGGGATCTTGGACCGTCAGCATTCGGCCCGATGAGCGACTTTCGATCCAAGCCGGAAGGTTGACGCCGCAGGCGCCGGTCATCCTCGTCCACAGAACCCGGGCCGCGCGATGCTTGGCCAGGCTGGCGAAGTAGTCGGCGTCGGCCGAAAGTCCCAGGGCGATCCCGGCGAAGGCTTCGGCCATCGGTAAGCCAGCTCGCACCAGGGCCTTGGCGTAGGTGACCGCCGCGGCCAGGGCGAAGGCCAGTTCCCCGGCTTCGCCCCCTCCGGCCTCGTGGACCACACGGCCGGACGCCAGGAACAGACCGGCCTTTGGATGGGCTTGGGCCAGCCGCGCGGCGACAGTGGCGGCGGAGATCAGGTGGCTCTCGATCGGCCCGGGGATCGAGCCTGTTTTGGCGAAGGCGCTCAGCGGATCGAGGTGGAAGGCGAGCAGGGCGGTGGGCGACCCCTTGGCCGCGGCGGCCAGCCAATCGGCCGCCCTGGGGCCGAGGAACCCCGCGTCGAGCGCGATCGGCGCCATCTCCAGCAGGACGCCGTCCAGCACGCGAGCGAGGTCCGCTGCCGATCCGACCGCGACGCCGGCCTGGCCTGTGGGATCCAGCGAGATGACCGCCGAGGTCGCGCCGCCTGCCAAGTCGGTCAACAGGTCGGCGTTGGCCTGGGCCGCATCGGGGTGGGCGATCGAGACCCGCACGTCCCAGGGCTGCTCAGGATCATGAGCCCGGGGCGCGAAGGTCGCCGTCGTGGAGGACGCCGGATAGAGCGGTTCGATCGCCAGGCCCTCGGCCGTGGCGCGGCGCAGGCTGTCGAACGGCGCGTCCTTGAGGGTCTTTTCCACCAGGATGCGCCAGTCGGCGTCGCTGGCGGCGGGAAAGGTCTCGGCGAGGGGAGAGGCTTGCGTCATCGTGCGCCATTGGGCCGCCTCCCTCGCGCGCGTCAAGTTCACGCGAGGTGAGCATTCTCCGACGCTTGCGCCCTGCGATGGTTTGTATATACGTTGTAAAAATTAGATCGACGCCGATTCAAATCAAGGATGTGTTTCCCATGGCCCTGCCTCCCGTCCTCGCCGACCGCCTGCGTATCCCGGTCATCGGCTCGCCCCTTTTCATCATCTCGGGTCCCGAGCTGGTCATCGCGCAGTGCAAGGCCGGCATCGTCGGCTCGTTTCCGGCGTTGAACGCTCGGCCTGTCAGCCAGCTCGACGAATGGCTGGCCCAGATCACCGAGGAATTGGCCGACTGGGACAAGAAGAACCCCGACCGCCTCTCGGCGCCTTTCGCGGTCAACCAGATCGTCCACAAGACCAATGACCGCCTGGAGCAAGACGTCGAGCTGGCGGTGAAGTACAAGGCGCCGATCACCATCACCTCCCTGGGCGCGCGGGAGGACGTGAACAACGCCATCCATTCCTATGGCGGTATCGTGCTGCATGACGTCATCAACGACCGCTTCGCCCGCAAGGCGGTGGAGAAGGGCGCCGACGGCCTGATCCCCGTGGCGGCCGGCGCCGGCGGCCATGCCGGCCATCTGTCCCCCTTCGCCCTGGTCCAGGAGTTGCGTGAGTGGTTCGACGGACCCATCGCGCTCTCGGGCTCCATCGCCAACGGCGCCGCGGTGCTGGGCGCCCAGGCCATGGGCGCCGATCTCGCCTATATCGGCTCGGCCTTCATCGCCACGCAGGAAGCCCGCGCCATGGAGGGCTACAAGGACATGATCGTGGCCTCGCGCGGCGACGACATCGTCTACTCGAACCTGTTCACCGGGGTTCACGGCAACTATCTGCGTCCGTCCATCGAGGCGGCGGGCCTGGACCCGGACAACCTGCCGGTGGCCGACCCGTCGAAGATGAACTTCGGCTCGGGCGGCAACCAGAAGGCCAAGGCCTGGAAGGACATCTGGGGCTGCGGCCAGGGGATCGGCGCGATCAAGGATATCCCAACGGCGGGACAGCTGGTCGACCGCCTGGCGGCCGAGTACGAGGCGGCGAAGGCCTCCCTGGCCCGCAAGACCGCGCTCACCCGGGGCAGCGCCATGGCGATGGCGGCGGAGTAACCCTACCGGGAAGTTTTGGCTTGCGATCGCCTGTGGCGATCGCATCCTCCCTTGTCCGCAAGGAGAGGAGCCCATGTCCACGTTCCGCGTCCACTTCGCCACCAACCGCAATCATCTGCCCGACAACAAGCTCGAAATCTTCGGAAAGAGTTTCAACCCGGATGGCGTGGCGGCCTTGCGATACGGCTACGCTGAGTTCGACGATGGCGCGCGACCGCTCGCGGTGACCGTCTATCCCGAGGAGGCCGACGAGAACGGCTTCAAGGTGAAGGGCAGCGACCGCTTCCTGGCTGACCTGCACAGGTCCATGTCGGGCGAGAAGTCCGACACCCTGATCTTCATCCACGGCTTCAACGTGCCCTTCATGGGCGCCCTGGCCGCCGGCGCGGAGCTGGCGCGGGAGGTGAGGGTGGAAGGCCGGGCCTTGAACGTCGTCGTGTTCAGCTGGCCCTCGGACGGGGCGGCCGTGCCGTTGATGTCCTACTACAGCGACCGCGAGGACGCCCGGGCCTCCGGTCCCGCCGTGGCGCGGGCTTTCCTTCGGCTGAAGACCTACCTGACCGAGGAATTGAGCACCGACGAATTCTGCCAGCGGCGGCTGCACCTGATGGCCCACAGCATGGGCGCCTATGTGCTGCGCAACGGCCTGCAGGCGGTGATCGCTAAAGATCCGAAGAGCCTGGTGCGTCTGTTCGACCAGGTACTGCTGGCGGCGCCCGACGAGGACGACGACACGTTCGAGGAGGACGGCAAGCTGAAGCTTCTGCCCTATATCGGGCGTCAGGTGACGGTCTACTACAACCCGCGCGACCGGGCGCTGCTGGTGTCGGATAAGACCAAGGCCAATCCGGACCGGCTGGGATCGGACGGGCCACGCCTGATCGACCTGATCCCGAAGAAGGTGGTGCTGGTGGATTGCCGCAACATCGCCGCGGCCGCCGACGCCTTCACCCAGCACAGCTACTACATCAACAGCCGGGCGGTTTCGCGTGACATCGCCGCGGTTCTGCTGGGCCTCGAACCGGACGCCATAGCCAATCGTGAGTTCGTGGCACCCAAGAGATCCTGGCGCATCGCGGTCGAGGCGCCTGCCTAGCTGCCGGTCGAGGTGTACTTCGACACGCCGAACTTCCAGGCCAGGAATGAGAGGGCCAGGAAGATCAGCCCTGCCGCTGGGGTCAGCGGCAGGAGCCAGGCGGGCGCGCCCAGCGGGTCAGGTTTCTCCAGGATCGCCAGGACGGGGAAATAGGCGACGCAACCTAGCGGCACGATGAAGATCAGCAGGTTGCGGAACCAGCCGGCATAGAGGCTGAGCGGGAACTGCGCGGCCTGGACGCCGCCATAGGTGAGCACGTTCATCACCTCCAGGCTCTCGACGGTCCAGAAGGCCAGGACAGCCTGAAAGACCATCAGGCCGACGAACAGCGCCACGCCGCCGATAATTGTCCAGACCGCGAGGGCGACCTTGGGGGCGTCCCATTCCAGCGAGAGCACGCTGGTCGCCAGGGCGATGACGATCAGGCCCTGGGCGAAACGGCCGATCCGCGCCAGACGGAAGTCGTAGCCGATGAGCTGCAGCGCCGCCGAGCGGGGTCGCAAGAGGACGCGGTCGAAGTCACCGGTCTTGACGAAGTGCGCGCCGAACATGTCGAAGCCGCGGCTCAGGAAGTCCGCGATGGCGAACGACACGCTGATCATGCCGAAGAACATGGCGATGTCGCCGAAGGTCCAGCCCTGGACAGAACCGAAGCGGGCGAACAGCGCCCAGGCGGCGGCGATGTCGATGATTGTCGAGAAGAACTGGCCGGCCGCCAGCAGGATTGTCGAGGTCGGGTACTGGAGCTGGCCCCGGATCGAAGCGGAGAAGTAGCGGGTCAGCAAGAAGAGCGCGCTCATCGCTCAGCCTCCCTGCATCTGAAGCTTGGCCATGACGCGGATCATCCAGGCGCGGCCCATGATGACCATGACCAGGGTCCAGAATAGTTGTAGCGAAAGTCCCGCAATGGCGCCCCAGCCGCTCAGCCCGCCGAAATAGATGCGGAAAGGAATGTCCAGGAAGCTGGCGAAGGGTTGGATAAGCAGGAAGGTCTGCATCGCGTCGGGATAGAGCGACAGCGGCAGCAGGTTGCCTGAGAAGGCGATCAGCAACGACGCGACCAGGGTGTTGATCCCTCGCTCGTCCATCGTCACCACCGCGCTGATGTTCAAGAGCATGACGAACGCCGACGAGACGAAGACCACCAGGATCATGGACAGCGCGAACAGGCCGAATGCCAGGGCGTCGGCGGGCGGGCGCCAGGACCAGGCCTCGAGACCCAGAAGGGGAAAGGCGACGCCGGCCACGGCCAGCATCAACAAGGCGCGGGGCAGGGCGCGGGCGGTCATCCAGGCGGCGGCGCGGACATACCACCAATTGTAGGTGTCGATGGGGCGCAGGCGCTCATAGCCGATGGCTCCGCTGCGGACCGCCTGGCTGATCTCGGGATCGCCGCTCCAGGGCGCGAGCACAAGGAAGGCCTGGGCGAGCCAGGTGTAGGTGATGACCTGGGAGAGCGTGATCGGCGCATCCGACGCCGAGGCTCCGGCGAAGAAGGCGGCGTAGACCATGACCTTGATCCCGCCCCACCAGCACTGGGTCGCGAAGCCGGCCACGGCCGCTGCGCGGTATTGCAGCATGAGCTGGAACCGGGCCGCGAAGGCCGCGGCGTAGGGGCGCAAGGCGTCGGTCACGGTTCAGGCCTCCGCCGCGCCGTGCAGGTCGTAGAACTTGGCGATCACTTCCTCGATGGCGGGCTGCTCGACATGAACGTCCTCCACAGCGAAGTCAGCGGAGATGGCGGCGATCAGGCGCGCGGCCGGGACCATGTCGGGGTCGAAGGCCAGCTCCAGCGAGCGCTCGGTGCGGGCGCGCACCTCCACGCCGGGCAGGTCGATGTCCGGCGCGGCCTGCGCGAAGTCGATGAACATCCGGCGCTCGCGCAGGACGTCCCGGCGCAGGGCCTCGAAGGGCCGGTCGGCCAGGACCTGGCCGTGACCGATGACGATGACCCGCTCCGCCAGGGCCTCGATGTCGTGCATGTCGTGGGTGGTGAGTAGGACCGTGACGCCGCGCTCGCGGTTCAGCCGCTTGACGAACTCGCGCACCGCCAGCTTCGAGGGAGCGTCCAGGCCGATGGTGGGCTCGTCCAGGAACAGGACTTCGGGCTCGTGCAGCAGGGCCGCGGCGATCTCGGCGCGCATCCGCTGGCCAAGCGAGAGCTGGCGCACCGGCTGGTCCAGCAGACGCTCCAGCTTCAACAGGGCGACCAACTCGTCGCGGGTGCGGGCGTAGCGAACGGGGTCGACGCGGTAGATGTCTCGCAGCAGGTCGAAGCCGTCGATGACCGGCAGGTCCCACCAAAGCTGGGTGCGCTGGCCGAACACCACGCCGATGCGGGCCACGTGCCTGATCCGCTCCTGGTAGGGCACCAGGCCGCCCACCTCAACGTGGCCGCCGTCGGGGCGAAGGATGCCGGACAGGATCTTGATGGTGGTCGACTTGCCGGCGCCGTTGGGGCCGATGAAGCCCAGTAGCTCACCGGCTTCCAGGGAGAACGAGACGTTCTTCAGCGCCTCGACCGTGCGCCAGCGACGATGGACCACGCCCTTGAGCGCGCCCAGCACGCCGGGATCGCGTTCCATGACGCGATAGGTCTTCGCCAGGTCCTGAACCAGGATCTGGGGCATGGGATCACCACCGGAATATCAAAGAAAAGGGCGCGAACGCTAGGCGGGGCGGCAGGGGCGGTCAATTGCGCAGCTCGCGGACGAGGCATCCAAACCGCGTTTCGCGACTTTAGGATGACCATGATGGCACGGAGCGCGGAGATGTTCAGAACAACCTGCGGCCTTGTCTCGGCGGGACTGCTTGTCGTCGGCTGCGACGACCCCGCGATGAAGCCGCCGGTGGCGAGCGTCGCGGCCGCGCCGGCTCCGCCGACCAGCGCCGCCCTGACGTCTCTGCGCGGCGCTCTTGGTCCTTGTGAGAGCGCGATGGACGCGGCCGCAAATTCTATCGGACAGCTGGCCGCGAATGGCCGCGCGCCGGTTGCCGGTCGTGCGGCGATCGACCGGGCGAGAATGATCTGCGGCGGCGCGAGCACGGAAATCCGCTCATTGCCGCTCTGGGGCCGATTGAAGGATCCCTGCTCGCGGGCGGCCCATGCGCGGGAAGCCGTTGCGACCGGGGCGCTGGAGATACTGGCCGGCCGGGCGACGTCGGTCGGCGTGCCGGCCCTTCGCGACAAGATCGCCGACCAGACTTCGCTCTCGCGGGCCTGCGCGGGCGAGATCGCCCTGGCCGAACGCCAAGCTGCCCCTGGCTAGGCGCCCTAGGTTTTCTCATCGTCTCCGCAAAGCAAACCGCTGGCGTGAGGCTGGGGGCGAGACCATGCTCGCGCCAAGTCACCATGAGGAGCGGGGATGGCGCAGGCGGACGTGAAGCGGCGAGGTCTGTTGGGATCCTTCGGGTTCCAGGTGCTGGCCGCCATGGTCATCGGGTTGGTGCTGGGGCTCATCGCCCGTCATCTCGGGACGGAGGAAGGGCAGCAGGGCTATGCGCTCTCCGAGACCCTGAAGTTGCTGGGATCGACCTTCGTCCAGCTCCTGCGGGTGCTGGTTCCGCCGCTGGTGTTCACCGCGATCGTGGCCAGCATCGCCAACCTTCGTGAACTTCAGAACGCCGCGGCCCTCGTCTGGCGCACGCTGTTCTGGTTCGCGCTCACCGCCCTGATCGCGGTGTTCATCGGCATCGCCCTGGGCTTGATCCTGCAGCCCGGCGTGAACACCAGCATCACCGCGGCCGCGGCCGAGGCGTCACGGACGCAGGGCTCGTGGCTGGACTTCCTCAAGGGGCTGGTCCCGTCCAACATGCTGGGACTTACCGCCTCGTCGAAAATGACCGACGGCGCGCCGGTCACGACGCTGTCCTTCAATGTGCTGCAGATCGTCATCATTTCGCTGGTGACCGGCATCGCGGCCCTGCGTAGCGGGGCGGCCGCCGATCCCTTCCTGGCCTTCAACGCCTCTGCCCTGGCCGTGGTGCGCAAGATCCTCTGGTGGGTGATCCGCCTGACCCCTATCGGCACCATCGGCCTGCTGGGCAACGCCGTCGGGCACTATGGCTGGGACGCGCTGGCCCAGCTCGGCGCCTTCGCCGCCGCCGTCTACATCGGTCTCGGCCTAGTGCTGTTCGGGGTCTATCCGGCTCTGCTGGCGCTCAACGGCCTCAACCCCTTGAAGTTCTACCTCGCCGCCTGGCCGGCGATTCAGCTCGGCTTCGTGTCGCGTTCTTCGATCGGCACCCTGCCGGTGACCCAGACGGTGACGGAGTCCGGCCTGGGCGTGCCGCGGGCCTACGCGGCCTTCGCCGTTCCCCTCGGCGCGACCACCAAGATGGACGGATGCGCCGCCATCTATCCGGCGATCGCGGCGATCTTCGTGGCGCAGTTTTACGGCGTGCCGCTGGTGTTCACCGACTACCTGCTGATCGTCTTCGTCTCGGTGATCGGCTCAGCGGCGACGGCGGGGCTGACCGGCGCTGTGGTGATGCTGACCCTGACCCTCTCGACGCTGGGTCTGCCGTTGGAAGGCGTCGGCCTGCTGCTGGCCATCGACCCCATCTTGGACATGGGCCGCACGGCGACAAACGTCGCCGGCCAGGCGCTGATCCCGACGCTGGTGGCCAAGCGCCAGGGCACCCTGGATCAGGCCGTCTACGACGCGGCGAGTGTGGAGCCGGTGATCGAGGACCTGACGGTCCGCTAGGCTAGCTGGGCTTGATCCGGCCGTTCATCTCGTCGCCGGCGTCCTTCCGGAGCGGGACGAAGAAGAACAGCGAGATGAAGGTGATCGCACCGATCACGACGAAGGCCGGTGAGATCGACTCGGCGCTGAGCTGGGTTTCGCCTCGGGCGACCATGAAGACGTGCATCAGGGTGGCGGCCAGGCCGATGCCAATCGACTGGACCAGTTGCTGCATCATCGAGGAGGTGGTGGAGGCTCGGCTCATGCGGTCCTGCTCGATATCGGCATAGGCCATGCCGTTGAGGCTGGTGAACTGCAGGGACCGGAAGAAGCCGCCGACCGCCAGCACCGCCATGATGATCCAGTGGGGCGTGGTGGGGGTGAAGAGGCCGTAGGCCATGAAGCTGACCCCCACGATGACGGCGTTGACCGTCAAGACCGTCCGAAAGCCGAAGCGTCGCAGGATGGGCGGGGCGGTGGTCTTCATGACCAGGGCGCCGGCCGCCGAGATGAAGGTCATTAGCCCAGCCTGGAACGGCGACATGCCGAAGCCGATCTGCAGCAGCATGGCCAACATGAAGGGCGTCGCGCCCATGGCGATGCGCATGAAGGCGCCCCCGACCACGGAGGCCGTGAAGGTCTGGACCCGGAAGACCGACAGATCCAGGACCGCATGCGGATTGCCACGAGCGTGGCGCCAGTAGAGGGCCAGCGCCGCGAATCCGCCCAGGAAAAGGGCCGCGACCATGCCGTCCGGCAGCATGCCGCGGCCGAGGTTCTCGAACCCGAAGATCAGTCCGGCTAGGCCGAGTCC
This sequence comes from Phenylobacterium sp., assembly GCF_031412415.1. Lineage (GTDB taxonomy): Bacteria > Pseudomonadota > Alphaproteobacteria > Caulobacterales > Caulobacteraceae > Phenylobacterium. The sequence goes on along the minus strand of NZ_JANOCX010000416.1, from coordinate 1,824 downwards.
GGTCAGCAATATGCCGATCCAATCTATGGGGGAAACCTCCTGCTCTGTGACATTGGGCACGTAGCGGAAGACCAGGAAGACGCCGACGACCGCCACCGGCAGGTTCATGAAGAAGATCCACCGCCAGTCGGCGAAAGTGACGATGGCGCCGCCCACCACGGGACCGATCACCGGACCCAGCAGGGCCGGCATGGTCATGACCGACATCGCCGCGATCAACTCTGACTTGGGGGTGGTTCGCAGCAGGACCAGGCGGCCTACGGGCCCCATCATGGCGCCGGCCATGCCCTGGAAGATGCGGGCGATAACCAGCTGCGTCAGATCCTGGGCGAGGCCGCAGGCGGCCGAGGAGAGCGCGAACAGCACCATGGCGATCATGAAGATGCGCTTGGCGCCGAACTTGTCGGCCACCCAGCCGCTGATCGGCAGGAAGACCGCCGAGGCCAGCAGGAACATGGTGATGGCGAGGTTGAGCCGCAGCGGGTCCTCGTCGAGCGCCACGGCCATGGTTGGCAGGGCGTTGGACAGCACCGTGGCGTTCATCGTCTGCATCAGCATGGCCGAGCCGATGATGGCCGGGATCATCCAGCTGCGGGTCGCGCCGGCGTCCTGCGGACGGTCCAGGGGTTCGTCGACGGGACTCATGGCTCCATCGCCAGGAGCTGGAGGAGGGGGCCTATCGCGGCGACCAGGTCTTTGCGCTCCGCGGCGTCGAGTTTGGCGATGCGAGCGGCGAGCCAATCATTGCGATGTTGGCGAATAGCTTCGAGCTGTCTGGCGCCGGCGGGGGTGACGGCCAGGCCCGAGCGGCGGCCGTCGTCGGCATGGAGCGCGCGGGCCACCCAGCCGGCCGCCTCCAGTCGTTTGATATGGCCGCTCATGCTCGGGCGCGAAATATGCTCCGCCTCGGCCAGGTCGCAGACCCCGACGCCCGGTCGGCGCATGATCTGACCGAGGATGAGCGCGTCCAGGGCCGATATCCCGACCCGCTGCGCTTCCTGCCGAAGTCGTCGGGAAACCCGCAGCAGCGCGGGGCGGAGCGCCTCGGCCAACTGGCTCGGTTCGGGGCTTTCCGCCAGTGGCGTCATCGTGCGATCCAGATAGTTAGGTTATCGAACTATCTATCTGCGCCGCGTCTTCACCGCCGTCAAGTGAGTGGGCCCAACGCCCGCCAAGCGGGAACCTAGAGCCGAGTTCTCCGTTCAGGCGAGTAGGCCGACGTGAGGGTCCGCAGATGTCCGAACAAGACGACGGGCTGCCATTGGAGGCCATCGTGGAACTGACGGCCGAGATCCGCGCCATGACCCGCCGCATGTCGCGCGACCAGGTTCTAGATCTTGCCGACTTGCTGCATGACATCGTTCGAGAGCGGCAGTTCGAGCAGACGGCTTGGCGCCGGCGTTTCAGCCTTCACGCTGGTCCGACGACGGCGCGGCAAGCCTGAGCGCCGCGCGACGGGCGGAGCGAGCGCCGGCGAGCAAAGTACGAGCGTGGACCTCGATCTCGCGAGCGGCCGCCGCGCAGGTCGCCGCCTCGGCCTGTGCACTCCTGGAACAGGCCTCTCGGGCGCGTTCGCCCGCGTCATGGGCGGCCTTGGCGGCCACCTGCATCCCGCTGATGACGTTGAGGAACGCGCCGCTCGGGCTGTCTCGCCAGGCCTTGCGTCGCGCAAGCTTCGCCGCCGCCTCAGCCTCCAGCGCGTCGCGGCCTCGGGGCCGATAGGCGTCGGAGCCGAGCCCGGACCAGCAGACGCCACGATGTCGTTCCGCCGATCGTAGAGCCTGCGATCGCGCTTGGCGCTCAGCGGCGATCTCCGCGGCGACG
>NZ_JANOCX010000415.1:0-9571 GCF_031412415.1 Phenylobacterium sp. | reverse complement strand
CATACCGAGCGCCACATGGGCCATGTCGGTGACGCGTTCGCTGGCGCCGACCTGGTGGACCGCCTGCCCGGCCACTGCGCTATTGGCCACACACGCTATTCCACCTCCGGCGGCAGCTTCATCCGCAACGTCCAGCCGATGTTCGCCGACCTTGAGGCCGGCGGCGTCGCCCTGGCCCACAACGGCAACCTCACCAACTTCCTGACCCTGCGCGAGCAACTGGTCTCGGAAGGCGCGATCTTCCAGTCGACCTCCGACTCCGAGGTGATCCTTCACCTGCTGGCCCGCTCGCGGAAGGCCCGCTTCGTGGACCGGTTCATCGACGCCCTGTCGCGGATCGAGGGCGGCTACGCCCTGGTGGCCCTGACCAATAAGAAGCTGGTGGGCGTGCGCGACCCCCTGGGCATTCGCCCGCTGGTGCTCGGCGAGTTGGACGGCAAGTATGTGCTGGCGTCCGAAACCTGCGCGCTGGACATGATCGGCGCACGCTTCGTGCGTGACATCGAGCATGGCGAGATGGTCGTGATCGACCACGACGGCATCGAGAGTCTGAAGCCCTTCCCCGCCTCGCGCGCCCGTCCCTGCATCTTCGAGTACGTCTACTTCGCCCGCCCCGACTCGGTGGTGAACGGCCGCTCGGTCTATGACGTGCGCAAGCGCATGGGCCGCCGGTTGGCTCAGGAAAGCCACGTGCCGGTCGACGTGGTGGTGCCCGTGCCCGATTCCGGCGTGCCCGCCGCGCTGGGCTACGCCCAGGAAACCGGGGTGCCGTTCGAGATGGGCATCATCCGCAACCACTATGTGGGCCGCACCTTCATTCAGCCGACGCAGGGCGCCCGCGAGCTGGGCGTGCGGATGAAGCTCTCCCCCAACCGCAATGTCCTGGCGGGCAAGCGGGTTATGCTGATCGACGACTCCATTGTTCGTGGCACCAACTCGGTGCGCGTGGTGCGGATGGTGCGAGAGGCCGGCGCCGCCGAGGTGCACCTGCGTTCGGCCTCCCCGCCGATCATGTGGCCGGACTACTACGGCATCGACATGCCCGATCGCGAACATCTGTTAGCCGCCAACAAGTCGGTGGCCGAAATCGCCAAGATCCTGGAGGTCGACTCCATGGGCTATCTGTCGGTCGACGGCCTCTACGCGGCCATGAACGCCGCGCCGCGCGATCCCGTGAACCCGCAGTTCACCGACCACTACTTCACCGGCGATTACCCCACGCGGCTGTTGGACCGCGAGATCGCCGAGGGCCGCAACGACGGCGCCGACCGCCAGCTCTCCTTCCTGGTCGACGCGTGATTTCAAGGCTTTCGGCCTGGCGCAAGGCGCTGGGCCTCGACTGGTACATCGCCGCCATCGTCGGCATGGTCGTGCTAGCTTCGATCCTGCCGGCGCGCGGCGAGGCCGCGCTCGCCGTCGCCACCGCCACCAAGTTCGGCATCGCCCTGGTCTTCTTCCTGCACGGCGCCAAGCTCAGCCAGGAAGCGGTGATCAAGGGCCTGCTGCACTGGCGGCTGCACGGCCTAGTGCTGGCGACGACCTTCGTGCTCTGGCCGCTGACCGGTCTCGGCGCGGCGACCCTGCCGAGCTGGGTGCTGCCCGCCGCCCTCGCGCCCGGTGTCATCTTCCTGGCTTGCCTGCCCTCCACCATTCAGTCGGCCATCGGCTTCACCGCCATAGCTCGCGGGAATGTGGCCGCCGCCGTCTGCGGGGCCTCGGCCTCCAATCTCATCGGCATGTTCGCGACGCCGATCATGGCCGGCGTCCTGCTGGGCGCTCAGGGCGACGGTGTCTCGCTTTCGTCCCTGCAGGCCATTTTGCTGCAACTGCTCGCGCCGTTCATCGCCGGGCAGCTCCTGCGCCGCTGGATCGGTGGCGTCATCCAACGCAACGGCAAGGCCTTCGGCCTCGTCGACCGGGCCTCCATCCTGCTGGTGGTCTACAATGCCTTCTCCGGCGCGGTGGTGGCCGGGATCTGGAGCCAGGTCTCGGCCTTCGATCTCGGTCGGCTGGTGGTCGTCTGCCTGGTCCTGCTGGCGATTTCTCTGGGCTTCATGATCTGGATCGCCCGGACACGGGGTTTCTCCACCGAGGACGAGATCGCCATCGTGTTCGGCGGCTCGAACAAGAGCCTCGCCGCCGGGGTGCCCATGGCCGGCGTCCTGTTCCCGGCTGCCACTGTGGGCTTCATTCTTCTGCCGGTGATGCTCTATCACCAGTTCCAATTGATGATCTGCGCCGCCCTGGCGCAGCGCTACGCCAAACGAGTTTCTCCATGACCGCCATCCTCCCCCTCGACGGCAAGATCGCCCTGGTCACCGGCGCCACCCGCGGCATCGGCCGCGCCTGCGCCCTGGCTCTGGCCCAGGCCGGCGCCCACGTGGTCGCGGTCGGCCGCACGCAGAGCGCGCTTGAAACCCTCGATGACGAGATCAAGGCGACCACCGGCAAGCCCGCGACCCTCGTGCCACTGGACCTGACCCAGGGCGACACCATCGACGGCCTGGGCCTGGCGATCCATCAGCGGTTCGGCCGCCTGGACATCCTGGTCCACGCCGCCGCGATCCTGGGTGGCTTGAGCCCCATCTCGCACATCGACCCGTCGAACTGGGAGAAGGTGTTCTCCAGCAACGTCACCGCCACCTATCGCCTGATCCGTTCCACCGAGCGCCTGCTGCGCGAAGCGCCGGCCGGGCGGGGCATCTTCTTCACCACCGGGCGCGTGGAGCGGCCGAAGGCCTTCTGGGGCGCCTATGGCGCGTCCAAGGCCGCCCTGGAGCATCTCGTGCGGACCTGGGCCGATGAGCTTGAGAACACTACCATCCGCGCGGTGCTGGTCGATCCGGGGACCATGCGCACCAAGATGCGCGCCGAGGCCATGCCGGGCGAGGATCCGATGACCCTGCCGGAACCTGCCGAGATCGGGCCGATGATCGTTGAACTGGCGCAGGCCGATCTCGGCCTGCCGAAGGTCAACGTCCGCTTTTCCGACTGGTCACAGGCCGGGACGCTCGCTTCGGCTTGACGCCGGGCCGGTTGAGCTTGGCCTTGCGTCCCTTGGGCGTGGGGCCGGCGCCGATCTTGAACTTGCCCACCGAGGCCAGCTTGGTCTTCGGCTTCACCTTGGGTTTAGGCTTGGCCTTGGCGACAGGCTCCTCGATCTCGGCGGCGGCCGCCGCCGCGGTGATCCGAGACCGCGTCGCCGCGACACCCTTGGGAGCAGCGGCCTTCTTGCCGATCTTGGGCGCGAAGACGGGCGCGGAGGATCGCGGCGCTGGTCCACCCTTGTCCTCGCCCTCGGCATAGGGGTTCTTGTTCGACTTGACCGTCAGGCGCATCGGCACGCCGGGCATCTCGAAGCTCTCGCGGAGCGAGTTGATCAGATAGCGCCGGTAGTGGTCAGGAAGCTGCTCTGCGCGGGTGGCGAACAGGACGAAAGTCGGCGGCCGGGCCTTGGTCTGGGCCATGTACTTCGGCCGCACACGGCGCCCGCCCACGGCCGGCGGCGGATGGCGCTCGATCGCCATGTGCAGCCAGTCGTTCAGGTCGCGGGTCTTGACCTTGGTCGACCAGTCCTTGTGGACCTTGATCACCGCCGGCATCAGCCGGTCCAGGTGTCGTCCGGTCTCCGCCGAGAGCGCGATCACGGGCGAGCCGCGCAGCTGCGGCAAAAGCCGGCCGGCTTCTTCGATCAGGTACTTCAGCGTCGCGCCCTGGTCGGCGACGAGGTCCCACTTGGCCAGACAGAAGACCAGGCCGCGCCCTTCGCGTTCGACAAGGTCGGCGATCTGCAGATCCTGGATCTCGAAGGGGTGCGTCGCGTCCATCACCAGGATGACGATCTCGGCGAAGGTGATCGCCCGGATCGAGTCGTGGGTCGACAGCTTCTCCAGGTTCTCCTGGACCTTGGCCTTGCGGCGCAGACCCGCGGTGTCAACCAGGCGGATCGCCTGGCCGTCCCAATTCCAGTCGACGGAGATGGCGTCTCGGGTGATGCCGGCCTCGGGACCGGTCAGCAGACGATCCTCGCCGATCAACTTGTTGACCAGGGTCGACTTGCCCGCGTTCGGACGGCCCACGATGGCGATACGGATCGGCTTGTCGTCTTCCTCGGCCTCGGCGCCGTCGTTCTCGGGTTCGACGGCCAGCAGCGCCTGGAAGAGATCCGCCATACCCTCGCCGTGCTCGGCGGAGATGGCGATGGGTTCGCCCAGGCCCAGGCCGAAGGCCTCCATCACGCCGACGTCGCTGGCCTTGCTCTCGGCCTTGTTGGCGACGACCACGACCGGCTTATCGTACTTGCGCAGGATTTCGGCGAAGACCTCGTCCATCGGGGTCACGCCGTCGCGAGCGTCGATGACGAACAGCGCCACGTCGGCCTCGGCGATGGCAAGTTCCGTCTGCTGGCGCATACGCGATTCAAGGCTGTCGTCGGTGACGTCCTCGAAGCCGGCTGTGTCGATCAGCTCCAGGTCCAGATCGCCGATACGCCCGGTGCCGTAGCGACGGTCGCGGGTGACGCCCGGCTGGTCGTCGACGATGGCGAGCTTGCGCCCGGCCAGCCGGTTGAACAGCGTGGATTTTCCGACGTTGGGACGCCCGACAATGGCTAGCCGCATTGGCATGACGTCACGTTTCGTCCGGTTTAGCGCAGCGCGATGAGTTGAGCCTCATCCGTCACGACGTAGATGGTTCCGTTCACCGCGATCGGGCCGATCAGGGTGGGCGCGCCCAGGTCCATGGTCTTCTCGACCTCGCCGGTCTTGGCGTTGATAGCCACCAGCTCGCCGGTCGTGCCGGCCAGCACGATGCGGTTTGACGCCAGCAGCGGGCTCGACCAGATCGGGCGCGTCGTATACTTTTTCTTGCCGCCCAGGAAGCCGATGCCCATGAAGCCGCGGCCGCTGCTGCGTTCGCGGCCCACGCCCAGGTCGCGGATCCAGTAGATCTGGCCGGTCTCGCGGGCCGCGCAGATCACCTCGCCGGACTTCGACACCACATAGACCACGTCGCCGGCGGGCCACGGGCTGGTGATGCCGGTCACGGGCAGGGTCCAGCGCGCCTGCCCCGTCCGCAGATCGGTGGCCGCGAAAACGCCGGAGTGGCTGACGGCGAAGACGTCGCCCTGATAGATCACCGGCCGGCCCGGGATGTCGCGGATCTCGGACAGGGCGTTGTTGCGGTTGGCCTGGCTCAGGGCTTCGTTCCAGAGGTCGTTGCCGTTGGCCGCGCGCAGGGCGACCAACTCGCCCGACCCGAAGGAGGCCACGACGGTGTCGCCCGAGACCGCCGGCGACGACGCCGCCAGGATGCGGGCCGATTCCGACAGGCCCTGATAGGTCCAGCCATCCGCGCCGGTGGCGGCGTCGAAGGTCAGAAGGGTGTTGTCCACCGACACGACGAACAGCCGACCGCCGGAGACGGTGGGCGCGGCGTGGATGGGCTGCTCCGTCACCGTTCGCCAGACCACCGCGCCGGTGTCGGCGTTGAGCTGGGCGACGAAGCGATAGCCGGAGCTGACATAGAGCTTGCCGTCGGACACGGCGAGGCCGCCACCGAAGGCTTCCTTGTCGCGCTTGCTGTCGGGCCGCAGATTGACCTTCCAGACCTGCGAACCGGACTGGGCGTCGAAGGCCGACACCGAGGCTTCCCCGTCCATCACGAAGATCTTGCCATTGGCCGACACCGGAGGGGCGGTGACGAACGAGCCGCCGCCGGAGCCCCGGCCGAAATTGCGCTTCCAGGCGACCGACAGGCTTCCGCCGGCCTCGGGCTGGCCGTTGGATTGCTCGGCCGTGCCACCGGGCAGCGGCCATTCCGTGGTCGTCGCGGGCGTGGGCAGGAAGAAGTCGGCGCCCTTGAGCGCCTCGGCGACTTCCAGCTTCTGGTCGGCGGCGACGATGGAGATCCGCTCGCCCTCGGCGGCGGTCTCACCGGGACCGTCGTCTCCGCCGCGATTGAAGGGGTTCAACCGGCTGACCGTCGAGCAGCCGCTCACGACCATGGAGGCGGCCAGGAGCAGGACAAGCAGGCTGTTACGGCGCATCGACGTCATTGGGGTCCGGGGGCTTGCTGTTGCGGCGCGGGCTGGGCTTGGAGGCCAGGCGGCAGAGCGCCGGGCGCGAGGGCGACGGGCGGCGGAAGCGCCAGGGCGGCTTTCACCGCGCCGGGCACGGCCTTGGCCGAACCGGAGTCGATCAGGGCGATGGCGGCCTTGGCGCGCTGGCTGACGCCCTCGCCGCCGTCGACCATCAGCGACAGCACCGAGAACTCGGTCCGCGCGCCGGCCAGGTCGCCCGCCATGATCTTGGCGAAGGCAAGCGCTTCACGCGCCTGAACGCGATAGGGCCGGCCTTCTTCGGTGAGCGGCTTCAGGCGCGCCTCCATGTCCTTGTACGGGCTTGAGTCGAGCAAGGCGAAGGCGGATTTGAGGCGGGCCATGTCCCCCAGGACCGGCGTCGGCGCGGCCTCCGCGGCCTGGTCGAACAGCTTCACGGCCTCAGCGACCTTGTTGTCGGAGAGTTGCACGCCGCCCAGTTGCTGCAGGGCCAGCGATTTGTAGGCGCGCGACGACGACTTGGCGACTTCGCCCCACAGGCGCAGGGCCTCGTCGCGCTGGCCGGAGGTGAAGGCCTCGCCCGCCGCGGCGTACTGCTCCGAGGCGTCGGCGTGGGCCTTGGCGCGGTACGACTGGTAACCCCAGATCCCGAGGGCGATGACCAGCGCCAGCGCCAGCACCCCGCCGATCCACGGCAGGGATTTGCGCGCGAGCGCCTTGTAGCGGTCGGTGCGAAGCTGCTCCTCGACCTCTTCAAAGACATCAACCACGAAAGGGAACTCCGCGCGAAAGGGCGTTAGGGTTTTGAGCGGGGGAACCTATAGCGGCGGGGCGTGCGCTGCAACGCTCGCTGTTGGTTCATGAAATCGACCGGCGGGCTGGCCCTTGCGGACCGCCTTCAAGGCTTGGCGCGTTTGTCGATCAGGCAGGTCACCGCGACGTCTGCCGTCACGTTCCCCACGGTGCGGAAGATGTCGGGGATGGTTTCCACCGCCAGCAGGATCGGCAGCAGTTCCAGCGGCACGCCCATGATCAGGCAGATCGGACCAGTGGTGGTGAAGAAGGTGATCTGACCCGGCAGGCCGACCGAAGCCAGGCTGATCACCGCGGCCACGCCCACCCCGGCGATCAGCAGGGCGGCGGTCAGGTCGACGCCATAGACGTGGGCGCAATAGATCGCCACGCCCAGATTGGCGGCCGGACTCGTGATGCGGAACAACGACACCGCCAATGGCAGAACCACGCCACTGACTCGCTCGGGCGTTCCGAGCTGGGCCGCGCCGGCGATCATGGCCGGCAATGAGGCGATAGACGATTGGGTCGAGAACGCCACCACCTGCGCCGGCGCCACGGCGCGCGCGAAGGCGAACAGCGGCGCCCTGGCGGCCAGGGCGATCAGGTAGGCCAGCAGGGTGACGGAAATGCAGACCCCCGACAGCAGCAGGATGTAGTGGCCAAGCGCGCCCGCCGCGCCGAACCCGGCCTTGGCGCCGACGATGAAGGCCAGGGCCAGCACCCCCACGGGCGCCACCCACAACACCCACTGAACAAGCACCAGCATGGCGTCCATGACGGCTTGGAAAAAGGTCAGCAGCCCGGTCTGCAGGTCGGCGCGGATACGCGTGGCGGCCATGCCGAACAGCAGGGCGAACACCACCAGCGGCGCCATCTGACCGGTCGCGGCGGCTTCGACGGGATTGGTCGGCACGAAGGCGCGCAACCAGGCGCCCATGGTGGGGAAGTCGGGAAGCTTTTCCGCCGAGGCGCCCGCCGCCTCCCTCAGCCCGGCGACCGCCTCCACCGGCGCGGGCCAGGCCGCCAGAACCGCGCTGAGCGCCACGGCGCAGAACGTCGCTGACAGGACTAGGAACAACGCGAAGAAACCCAGGGCCTTCGCCGCCGTGCCGCCCGCCGCCGCGGTGCCGGCCGCCGAGGCGATTCCCACCACCAACAAGGAGAAGACCAGCGGGACGATGGTCATCCGCAAGGCGTCCAGCCAGATACCGCCCACCGGCTCGGCGACCGCCAGGATGTTTTCGAGGAAGATCGCCTCCGCGAGCGACGCGCCCAGGACCAGCCCCACCACCAAGCTGAGCAGGATCCGCACGGTGGATTGGCCGGCGGCGGCGCGGAGGGCGGAGGTCACGGATGCCATGGCGCGAACCTAGTGCGTTCCGGGGTCTTGGAAACCGGATTCGCGCCGGGCCTAGGCGAAATCCTTCCCAAGTTCGGCGCGTGTCGCAGGACCGAGCACCGCCAGATGCGCATAGGTCTTGTGATCGCATCCAACGAGGATGGCGACCGCCGGATCGCGGAAGACAGCGATCTGCTCAGGCTTCAGCGGGAAGCGCACGAAGTGGACGGACGAGGCCTTGCCATCCTCGCGGGTGCGTTCCACGTCGCCCTCAGGGACCCCCATCACCTTTTCCGACCCGACCTGCAGGAAGAACAGGTCCTCAACGCCGCCCAGGCGCGACAGCAGAGCTGCGCGGCGGTCGGGGTCGTCGATCTCGAACATGATGGTGGCGACCAGTTCGGAGCCTTGCGGAATCAGCGGGTTATAGGCCGCGAGCTCATCGGGCACCTGAGCCGCCCCGCCCTTCTCAGTCAGCAGCATTTCCTGGATCTGGAACAACATGGTGTCGAAGCACTCGAAATAGACCGTGCAGCTCGGACCCAACGCGATGCGGCGCAGACGCTTGGCCGGCAGCAGGGCTGCGCGGCGCTCGGCGCGGACCTTGGCGAACTCGCCATCCGGCATCAGGTCGTCGGGGGTCACTTGGCGCAGGTTGAGGGGCATGGCGTCCTCGTCAGAGCGCGCCATAGGCGCGGGCCAGAATTTCGATGGGATGGGACTGTCGGGGCTGGGGCCCGGCGGTCTCGACGGTCAGGAGCTGGCCCAGGTGCTTGCAGGCCAAGGGGCAGTCCGAGCAAAGCTCGGCGGTCTCCTGCTTGGCCACGGCGCGGGCGGCGGCCTTGCCGATCTTCACCGCCGAGGGCCGCGTCTCTTTCATCACCCCGAAGGTGCCGCCGTGGCCGGAGCAGCGCTCGACCACCTCGACGCGGGTGTCGGGGATCAAGCGCAGCAACTCTGCCGAATTCTGACCCATGTTCTGCGCCCGCGCTTGGCAGGCATGGTGGACCGTCACCCCGCCCGCGACCGGCGAGAGGCCGGGCGCCAGACCGTGGGTCTTGGCGATGTCGACCACATACTCGCTGATGTCACGCGTCGCGGCGGCCAGGCGCAGAACGGCGTGGTTCTCCGGCAGCATCAGCGGCCACTCGAACTTCATCATCAGCCCGCACGAGGCGGTCAGCGCGATGACGTCGTAGCCGTCGTCGATGTAGGACGCGAAGGCCTTGGAGACCCGCTCCGCCGCGCCCGACACCGCGGCCAGGTCGCCGGCTTCCAACTGGGGCATCTTGCAACACTCGGGGTAGACCAGCTTCACCTCGACACCCTGCAGAGCCAGCACCCTGGCCGCCGCCACCGCCGTGTCGGGCTCGTTGTAG
>NZ_JANOCX010000414.1:0-3611 GCF_031412415.1 Phenylobacterium sp. | reverse complement strand
GCTGGCGGGCGCCAGCTGCGACCTGCTGTTCGCGCCCAGCGTCACCGAGATGTATGCGCCGGGGTTCTCCACCAGGGTCGAGGTTAGCGGGGTCACCGAACCTCTGGACGGCGCCGCCCGCCCTGGTCACTTCGGCGGCGTGGCCCTCATCGTCGCCAAGCTGCTGATCCAGTGCGGGCCGGACGTGGCGGTGTTCGGCGAGAAGGACTACCAGCAGCTCCAGGTGATCAAGCGCCTAGTCGCCGACCTGGACATCCCGACTGAAGTGCTTGGGGGCCCCACCGCTCGCGCACCCGACGGCCTGGCCCTGTCATCCCGCAACGCCTATCTAACCCCCGAACAGCGGGAGGTCGCCCCTGCCCTCGCCGCCGCCCTTCAAGAGGCTGGTCGCCGGCTGCGCGCCGGCGAAAGCGTGGAGCGGGTGGAAGCCACAGGCCTGGCGGCCCTGGAACGCGCCGGCTTTGGCAAGATCGACTATTTCGAGGTCCGTCATCCCGTCGACCTCACCCGTCTGGGTCCAGGCCGCATCACCGGCGAGGCCCGAATCCTGGCCGCCGCCCACCTGGGCAAGACTCGGCTGATCGACAACATGGCGATCGCCTAACGTCGTTCGATTTTCGCTGCGCTGTCAGAAAGTCGCGCTAACGTGACGGTCTCAGGGGAGCGACCGCCATGTCCGCCACATCCGCCAGCCCGACCGCCATCGACGCCGTGATCGTGGGAGCCGGGTTCTCCGGCCTCTACATGCTGCACAGGCTGCGCGCGCAGGGGCTTTCGGTGCGTGTGTTTGAGGCCGGAACCGGGGTGGGCGGCACCTGGTACTGGAACCGCTATCCCGGCGCGCGGGTAGATATCGAGAGCATGGAATACTCCTATTCCTTTTCCCCCGAGCTCGAGGCCGAGTGGGAGTGGAGCGAACGCTACGCCACCCAGCCTGAGCTCCTCGCCTATCTCAACCACGTGGCCGAACGCTTCGACCTGACGCGGGACATCGCTTTCGAGACCCGGGTGACCTCAGCGACCTTCGATGAGACCGCCAATCGTTGGACGGTGATCACCGATGGCGGCGAGCAGGTCTCGGCCCGTTACTGCATCATGGCCACGGGCTGCCTTTCGGTGGCCAATAGCCCGGATTTCCCGGGCCTGGAGTCGTTTCAGGGCAAGACCTATCAGACCGCCCATTGGCCGCATGACGGTGTCGATTTCACCGGCCAGCGGGTGGGGGTGATCGGCACGGGGTCCTCGGCGATCCAGTCGATCCCGCACATCGCCGAGCAGGCCGCCCATCTGCACGTCTTCCAGCGCACGCCCAATTTCAGCGTGCCGGCGCACAACGGACCGCTTGATCCGGCCCTGGTGGAAGACTGGAAAGCCAATCGCGCCCAGTACCGCCAGGAGGGCCGCGAGACCGGCTTCGGCATCCGTGCGGTCGAGGCCACAGAAGATCTGGCGCTGGAGACGCCGGCCGAGGAGCGGACCCGCATCTATGAGGAACGCTGGGCGCGGGGCGGCTTTAGCCTGATCGGCGCCTTCGCCGACATCATCGTCGACCCGGCCGCCAACGCCACGGCGGCGCAATTCGTTGGCGGCAAGATCCGCGAGATCGTCAAGGACCCCGCGGTCGCCGAGACCCTGTTCCCCACATCTTATCCCATCGCCACCAAGCGTCTGTGCGTCGACACCGGCTACTACGCCACCTTCAATCGCGACAATGTCACCCTGGTGGACGTCGCCAAGGCTCCGATCCAGGCCATCACCCCGACGGGCTTGCGCACCTCGGCCGCCGAGTACGAGTTCGACGCCATCGTCTTCGCCATCGGCTTCGACGCCATGACCGGCGCCTTAAACAACATCGACATCCGTGGGCGTGGCGGCGTGGCGTTGAAGGACCGGTGGGCGGAGGGTCCGCGCACCTACCTAGGCCTTATGGTGGCGGGTTTCCCCAACCTGTTCACCGTCACCGGGCCCGGCAGCCCCTCGGTGCTGTGCAACATGGCCGTGGCCATCGAGCAGCACGTGGGCTGGATCGCCGACTGCATCGAGTACCTGGGCGGACGCCAGGTCGCCGCCATCGAGGCGACCGACGCCGCCCAGGACGCTTGGGTCGCCCACGTCAACGAGGTGGCCGACACCACCCTCTATCCGCAGGCCAATTCCTGGTACCTGGGCGCCAACGTGCCCGGGAAGCCAAGGGTGTTCATGCCCTATATCGGCGGCTTCCCCGTCTATCGCGAGAAGTGCGAACAGGTCGCCGCCGATGATTACGAGGGGTTTGTCCTGACGTCGGGCGGAGCCTGACCCGGCCTCACCAGGCTCCAGCCTCTCGTAGCTTTCGCGCCAGGTCCGTCGGCATGTCGCCATCGTCGGCGCTCGATAGATCCGGCGGCGCGTCCTTGGGCTCCAGATAGCGCCAGCCCTGGAAGGCGCGGCGCGGGGTCGGGGCCACGCGGACCAGGTTCCGATCGACCTCCACCTCACAGCGCGCCGTGACACCCTCGCCCACTGTGGTCACCGCCAGGATCGGCTGGCGGCAGAGGATCACCCCCTTGAACACCCGGTAAAGCGACCCTCCATCCAGCAGGTCGGCGGCGCGCTTGGGCGTCTGGCGGGTGCGCATGATCCAGGGCTCGCTCAGATCCTTATGCCAGTCGAGCAGGTCCTGGATGGTGTCGCAGCCGACCACCAACTTGATCAGATGCAGGGTCACGGCGCCTTAGAGCGCCCAGGTCGGCTTGCGCTTGGCGAGGAAGGCGCGGACGCCCTCCTGGCCCTCGTCGCCGACGCGGGCGCGGGCGATGCGCTTGGCGGTCTCTTCCATCACGTCCTCCACCCGGCGATGGGCGACATCGTCGACCAGTTGCTTGGAGGCCGCCACGGCGCCCGGCGCGCAGGCCATCATCTCGTGGGAGATACGGTCGCGGGCCGCATCGAGCCCAGCGCCGTCGGCGACCACCTCGGTGACCAGGCCGATCTTGTCGGCGTAGGTGGCGTCGAAGATCCGCCCCGTGGCGAACAGGCCCCGCGCCTCGCGCGGCCCGATGGCTTCGACGACATAGGGGCTGATGGTCGCCGCGATCAGGCCCAGGCGGACCTCCGAGAAGCTGAACTTGGCCTCGGCTGTGCAGACGGCCAGGTCGCAGGCCGCCGCCAGACCCGCGCCGCCGCCGAAGGCCCCGCCCTCGACCAGGGCCACCGTCAGGGCCGGCATGTCGTGCAGGCTCTTCAGCATCACGGCCATGGCCATGGCGTCTTCGCGGTTGTCGGATTCCGACCGCTCGATGGCGTCGCGCATCCATTCCAGGTCGGCGCCAGCGCTGAACGTGCCGCCGGCGCCGCGCAGGAACACCACCCGCACGCCCTCTGCGCCTTGCAGGGTTTCGAAGGCCTCGTGCAGGGCGGCGATCAGGTGATCGTCGAAGGCGTTGCGGCGCAGCGGGCGGTCCGGGCGCAAGGCCGCGTGCCGGGACTGGAGAGCGCGGATGAAGGTGAACGCAGCCTCGGATGTGCAGCGCACGGCGCGGCCCACATCCTTTACCGCCTCGGCCCGCCCCGTACCGCTGCATCGGCGCGACAGGTAATTCGCCTGCCCGTGCGGCCCGGAGGTTTCGACG
>NZ_JANOCX010000413.1:0-9111 GCF_031412415.1 Phenylobacterium sp. | reverse complement strand
CGGATCGGTGACCTACACCTTGGAGTACAAGGTCGATCCGTTCGTGATCGGCGGCGTGACGGTGGAGAAGGCGTTCGACGCGGCCGGCTTCCTCAACTATCAGCTCTCGGTCACCTCGCTTCCGAAGCTGAAGGGCTCGGTCTTCGCCGAGTTCACCACCGGTCCGCACAGCCTGCGCTGGACGGTGAACTACATCGACTCCTACATCGACCAGCGCACCTCGATCTTCGCCCCCAACCCAGTGAATGGGGCGATCCAGCCAAATGGCGCCAAGGTGGCCGAGACCTGGCTGCATGAGATCGATTACCGGGTGTTCCTGCCCTGGGACGCCACAGTCAACCTCTCTGTCGACAACGTGTTCGACGAGGATCCGTCCTTCGCGCGGCTGGACCTGAACTACGATCCGTTCACCGGCAACGCGCTCGGCCCCACCTACAAGGTCGGCGTAAAGAAGAAATTCTAGGGATACCGCCTGCCCCATTCGGGCGGGTTCTGGCTTCACGGGCGTCGCTGGGTTTCCCTAGCGGCGCCCTTTTTTTCGGGGCGCGGCCTCGGCGCCACACCTGTTTCGAGGCGCCCGGTGACGAGCTCACGCCAGGTGCGCGACTGTTTCGAAGGTCAGGAATGATCCGAACA
Organism: Phenylobacterium sp.; assembly: GCF_031412415.1. Classification (GTDB taxonomy): domain Bacteria; phylum Pseudomonadota; class Alphaproteobacteria; order Caulobacterales; family Caulobacteraceae; genus Phenylobacterium. The sequence goes on along the minus strand of NZ_JANOCX010000413.1, from coordinate 8,475 downwards.
ATGTTCGGTTGTGCTTTAGTCACCTAGAATTGCAATTAAAGCAACGACTTATAGGCTTGAGATATTCAGCGGAAAATTTCTCCGCAACGCGGTATGGCGCGCACCCGTCAAAATCATCGTTACGTCAAAATTATACAGCGAAGCGCAAGTTGTTTCAAGTCTGAAACCTTTGAAACAAGCCTCTAGCGCGTAACTTCGACTGCACGGATGATCGCCATACTCGAACATCCATAAGCGCTCACATTTCAATCGGGGCGCGGGTTCGAGGGGGAAAGGAAACCTAGATGTTGAAGAGCAGATATTTCTGCGGCGGTTCAATTTTGGCCGTCGCCTTGGCGCTTGGCGTGTCCGGCGCCGCGGCAGCCCAAGATGCAAGCACGGTGGAGGAGGTGATTGTCACCGGGTCCTTCATCGCCGGTACGCCGGAAGACGCGGCCCTCCCCGTCGACGTGATTGGCGCCAAGGAGCTGGAACAACGCGGCTCCCCCACCATGGTCCAGTTCATCAAGACCATTCCATCGTCGGGCGCCGTGATCGGGGAGAACAACCGCTTCGGCTCCGGTTCGGGCGCGGCGACCATCAACCTTCGCAGCCTGAACTCCGCCGTCACCGGCGCGCGGACCCTGGTGCTGTTCAACGGTCGTCGGGTGCCTGTCTCCCCCCAGGGCCTGAACTCGGTGGACATCAACCTGCTGCCCGACGCCGCCATCGGCCGCGTCGAAGTCCTGAAGGACGGCGCGGCGGCGACCTACGGCTCCGACGCCATCGGCGGCGTGGTCAACTTCATCACCCGCACGGATCTGGACGGCTTCGAAGTGTCGGCCCAGTACCAGGCCATCAGCGGCTCGGACGGCGACTACGAAGGCTCCATCGCCTGGGGCAAGAAATGGGAGCGCGCCGACGCCCTGATCAGCCTCGGCTATCGCCGCCGCTCCGAAATGCCGATCTTCGAACGCGACTGGGCCATCCGGACCGGCCCGAACGGCTATCTTGAGAACCCGCTCGGCGGCTGGGCCGGCACCGGCAACCCCGGCCAGTACAACACCGCCACCAGCGCGGCCAACTTCGCGGCGGGCTCGCTGACGGGCTCCCTGCCCGACATCGGCTGCGCGGCCAATGGCGGCGCGCCCTATGTCCTGGGCTCGGCGAGCGTCAGCCCGACCTCGTGCAACTTCCAGTACACGGCCTTCGACAACCTGGTTGAGGACGAGCACCACTATCAGGCCTACGGGAAGTTCAATTTCGACGTCACCGACAATATCTCGGCGAACATCGAAGTCCTGTACGCCATGCACGAGACCCCGCTGCAAAGCTGGGCGGTGACGGGTCCCAACCAGTTCCCGACCCCGATCAACGCGTCGGGCGCCTCGCCGGGCGGCGGCACCTCGCCGATCAACGCCACGGGCACCAGCGAGCAGTCGCGCTTCTATATCCCCAACACCAACCCCGGCCTGCAGGCGTTGATCTCGCAGATCTCCGGCGCCAACTGCGCCGGCCCGGTGCTGCCCTACGGCGTTGACGCGGCCACCTGCGCCACGGGCCTGACCCTGGCCCAAAGCCAGGTCGCCAACGCCGGCCTCTACGGCGTCGCCGCCAGCCAGACGGCCTGGCGTCCGATCGGCTTCGCCGGCAACCCCTACACCTCCGACGAACACGCCCACTACAGCTACAAGGTCGACACTTTCCGGGTGTCGGGCGGCTTCAAGGGCAAGTTCGACAACGGGATCGGCTGGGACGTCGCGCTGACCTACCAGAAGCAGGACTACAACTATAATCTGGAAGACGTGTCGGTGAACCGGCTGCAGCTCGCCCTGCGCGGCTTCGGCAGCCGCGACGGCGCGGCCGACCAGTGCACCGCGGCCGAGACCGGCAACTTCACCGCCGGCGCCGGCAGCGCGGCCCTGGGCTGCTTCTACTTCAACCCCTTCACCAACGCCTTCGACGAGAGCCTCGCCCGCGTCGGAGCCAACCCCTACTACGTGGCCTCCAGCGCCATTCCGGGCTTCAACGACGCGGCGGCCAACCGCGCCTCCGTCGTCGCCTGGATGGACGAGAAGCAGTACAACGAGATCTCGTCCGAGCTGTTCGTCGCCGACTTGGTCGTCAACGGCCAGACCGGCATCGAGCTGGGCGGCGGCAACATCGCCTGGGCCGCGGGCGCTCAGTTCCGCTACGACCGGACCATTCAGGATCCGGACGTGTACTACGACGCCAACGCCACGCCTTGCGTCGACTCCCCGCCCTACGGCGACGGCGCGCCGTTCTGCCCGACCACCTCGAACGGTCCCTTCCTGTTCAACGCCAACCTGCGTCCCTACGACGTGAACCGGAAGATCAGCTCGCTCTTCGGCGAAACCCTGATCCCGATCACGGAGGACTTCGAAGTCACGCTGGCGGCTCGCTACGAGTACTATGAGAGCCAAGGCGAGACGTTCAATCCGAAGGCCTCGGCGCGCTGGCAGGCCCTGGACTGGCTGGCCTTCCGCGGCTCGGTCGGCACCACCTACCGCGCGCCGGCCGCCACGATCACGACCACGAACTTCACCCGTGGCCTGACCAATGCGAGCGGCACCTATCGGGCCAACGACCTGTACGGCAACCCGAACCTCGAGCCCGAAACCGCGCTGACCTACAATATCGGCACGGCCGTGGACTTCGGCGCCTTCAAGGGCACCATCGACTACTGGAGCTTCGACTTCGAGGACGCTCTGACCTCGGAAGCCACCGCCGACCTCATCGCCCTGATGTTCCCGGGCGGCGCCGCGGCGCCTCTCGGCCGTTGCGGCGATGCGGCCTACGCGGCGGTCCAGGCGCGGTTCACCTTCGCCGGGGCCTGCAACCGGGCCAACATCCTCTCCTACCGCACCAGCTACATCAACGGCGGCAAGGTGGAGACCTCCGGCGTCGACTTCCAGGCCAACCTGGAGGTGGGCGAGTTCTTCGGCGGTGACATCACCACCGGCTTCGACGGCACCTACCTGCTGAAGTACGACGAGGCGCCTTATGAGATCGAGGGCTTCGCGTCGAACGCGGCGGGCGTTCAGAAGCGCGCGGGCACGTACCGCGCGTCGCTGTTCACCGGCTACAACAAGCTGCGGGCCAACGCCTACATGAACTGGTCCGGCGACGGGCATAACCTGCGCTGGCAGGTCCGGCACGTCTCCTCCACCACCCAGGTCGAAGCCAACTCCATCGCCATCGCCGCCCAGGTGAAGTCGACGGTCAAGATCGCCGAGTACTGGCAGCACGACCTGATCTATCGGGTCGAGCTGCCCTGGGAGACCGTGGCCACCCTGTCGGTTTCGAACCTGTTCGACGAGGATCCGCCCTTCGCGATCGGCACCCAGTACAACTACGACCCGGGCAGCGGAAACCCGCTGGGCCGCGTCTACTCGCTGGCCGTGAAGAAGCGCTTCTAGGACTTCGGAGACGTCCAACTGGCGCTTCCTGGAACGCCGCCCCGCGAGGGGCGGCGTTTTCTTTTGTGCGGTATCTAGGCTGCCCTCACGTCATCTGCGGCGCGCCGCGTCTTTCCGGCAACAGTTCAAAGCCCACCGGCCGATGGGGGCGAGCCCCCGCAGGTCTTTGCGTGCCGAAACGCGGCCAAGCCGCGATCATGACCTCGCGCCAGCTCAGCAAACCCTTGTTTCGCAAGGCCGACACAATATCCGCCGGCGCCGTGATACGCGTAGGGTGGGTCAAAAGTGGCGCAAGATCGGAGGCTTAGACATCTTCCTGAACGCCGATCACTCGCCAAGATCGGGTGATGACCCACCTATAACAACGTTATGTTGCAATACTGAAAAATCTACTGGCGCTCCTGCCCGCGCCGACCGATGATATTTCCGCTCCAGGGTCAAAAATGTTCCGCGTTTTAAGCGGGGCGGCTCTCGAGGGGGAAGGGAACCTAATGTTGAAAAGCAGTTATCTCTGCGGCGGCTCGATTCTTGCCGTCGCCCTGGCGATGGGCCTGTCAGGCCAAGCTTCGGCCCAGGATCAGGCGACGAGCACCGTTGAAGAAGTCGTGGTCACCGGCTCATTCATCGCCGGAACGCCTGAGGATGCGTCCCAGCCGGTCGATGTCATCGGCGTTCAGGAGCTCGCAAAGCAAGGCGCGCCGAGCGTTGTGCAGCTGGTCAAGACCATCACCGCTGCGCAATCCTCGCTTGGCGAAAGCAATCGCTACAACGGCGGCGCCGGCACCGCGTCCATCAACTTGCGCGGCCTCGGCTCCTCGCGAACCCTCGTGCTGATGAACGGCAGGCGACTAGCCGACAGCACGGCGGCCGCCTTCCAGGGCGGCGGCGCGGACCTGAACTTCATCCCGACGGCCGCGGTTGCGCGCATCGAGATCCTGAAGGACGGCGCCGCGGCCACCTACGGCTCCGACGCCGTGGCGGGCGTGGTCAACTTCATCACCCGCAAAGACCTAGACGGCTTTGAGTTCAACGGGAACTACGCCTTCATCCAAGACTCCGACGGCGACTATGACGCCAGCCTCGCCTACGGGAAGGTCTTCGATAGCGGCAATGTCCTGCTCACCGCGGGCTATCGCGCGCGAGGCCGGCTGGCGGTGGATGATCGCGATTTCGCGCGCACCCCGTTCGAGTCGGTCTTCTACGGCGGTTGGTCAGGTTCGGCGAGCCCAGGCAGCTATGCTTCGCCTGCCGGCGTGGCGTTCCGTGACAACGGCTGCAACGAGCTCGGCTCGCAGCAGCTGACGGGTGCTCTGAAGCCCACCACGACAGCCGCGGGCAACACGGCGCTCTGCCGTTACCAGTTCACTCACTTCAACGATCTGGTGAACGAAGAGCATCACTATCAACTATTCGGCCAGGTGAACTTCGATCTCGCCGAAAACGTTGAGTTCCATGCCGAAGTGGCCTGGAATCGCAATGTCGTTCCCGATCAGCGGATCTCGCCTGCCAACCTGCCGACGCAGTTCCCCACGCCGATCGCGAGCGGCGGTACATCCGGGTCTCCGACCCCCGCGGGCTTCAACAACCAGTCGCGCTTCTTCATTCCGGCGAACAATCCTGGCCTGATCGCCCTGCGAACGACCTGCGCGGCGCCTCTGACGGCCGCGCAATGCGCCGCGATGGCTGGCGGAGTGAATGCGAGCCAGACAGGCTGGCGGCTAATCGGGGTTGAAGGTCACCCGCTCAATGCCGATGGCGCCGACCATCAAGACATCGAACAGACCCAGTATCGGATTTCCGGCGGCTTCCGCGGTAAGTTCGACGGCGGCATGCTGGACGGGATCGGCTGGGACACCGCTCTGACCTTCATGGAAAACAAGGGCATAGTGACCACTAACGATCTTCTGGTGAATCGCATCCAGCGAGCGTTCAACGGACTTGGCGGTCCTGGTTGCGACTATCGCACTGGAACGCCCGGCGTCGGGGCCTGTAAATTTATCAACCCGTTCAGCAACGGAATAGCCGTCAGCGCCATCAACGGAGCGGCCAATCCCTACTATCAGGCCTCCGTCGCCAATGATCCGGTGGTGAAGAACTGGCTATACGGCACCTATACCAACGTCGCGACCAACCAGATCTTGGTCCTGGATGCGGTGATCAACAAGGAAACCGAGATCGAACTGGGCGGGGGCAACATCGCCTGGGCGGCCGGGATTCAGTATCGCTTCGACCGGAACCAGGATGAATGGTCGGGTCTTGGCGACGTCGAGGCGACGCCTTGCGTCGACTCGATCGACGGGCAGCAGGGCCAGTGCAGCAATCCGTCTGGACCGTTCGTCTTCTTCGGCGCTCAAAAGGACTACGACGTCGATCGCCGGGTCGGCGCGGCGTTCGCCGAGGTCAGGCTCCCGCTCCTAGATACGCTGGAGGTCAGCGCCGCCCTTCGTCACGAAGACTTCGGCGGTGAAGTCGGTACGACCACCAATCCGCGTATTTCCGGTCGCTGGCAGGCAATTGATTGGCTCGCCTTCCGCGGGTCGGCGGGTTCGACCTTCCGCGCCCCCGGCCAGGTCGCTTTGACGCCCGGCAGCAGCAAGGGTGTTCGCAATCTCGGCGGCTCGTATCGGGCTGTCGTGACGGAGTCCAACCCTTCGCTTGAGCCCGAGACCGCCAACACCCTGAACTTCGGGGGCCTTGTCGAGTTCGGTGGGTTCAGCGCGTCCGTTGACTACTGGAAGTTTGACTTCAAGAAGGAGTTGATCGTCGAGGACGCCGGACAGCTGTTCGCGGCCATCAATGCGACGAACTGCGCCAAACCCGCCTTCGCGGCGCGGTTTGTGTTCAGCAGCGGCGGGTGCAGCGTCGCCAACCTGCCCAACCTGCTGGTCGAGACCATCAAGATCGTCAATGGCCAGAGCACCAAGACGTCGGGCTTCGACATCCGGGCCCAGTACGACTTCGACGATTTCTTCGGAATGGATTTCTACGACACCCGCGTCACCATTGGGGGCGAGGCCACGCTCCTGAAAGAATACAAGCGTGGCGCGACCACCTTGCTGGAAGATACCTCGGTCATCATCGCGCCAGCGATTGATCGCGCCGGCAAGCACGAGCTCATCGGGGAATTCTACTCATTCCCGAAAATCCGCGCGAACGCCTTCATCAACGTGAGCGGCGATCGCTGGAATCTGCGTTACCAGCTGCTGTATCGGGAAGGCACCGTGCTCGCGGGCGCCACTTGCCTTGGCGATGCCAGCGCCGGCCTCACGGCCGACTGCCGCTACAACTACGGCACCGGAACCTATCAGTCCGTCGGCAAGCTGGAAGACTACTGGCAGCACGACTTGAACCTAAGGGTCGAGTTGCCTTGGGAGACGACGGCGACCTTCAGCGTGCAAAACCTGCTCGATGAAGATCCGCCTTTCGCGCAGAGCTTCTACAACTACGATGTGACGAACGGCAACCCGCTCGGTCGGGTATTCAAGGTCGGGGTCAAGAAGACCTTCTAGATCAAGATTTTACCTCCAGACCAGGACGGTTCGCCGTTCTGGTCCGGCAGCCAACTGGGCGTCGTCCTTCGCGGGCGACGCCCATCTTTTTAGGGCTTCTGCTTGGACGGCAGGGCCGCGACGTCCTCGGGGCTCAGCTTGGTCACCGTGCGCACCGCGCAACGCTGCGGGCCGATGGCCGTCTTGGTGATGATGGTCGCGTCCAGGCCCGAGCAGATCCAGGACGAGCCGCGCGACTGGATGCCGATCTCGTGCTCCCAGTCGATGTCGTGGCAGGGGCCAAGCAGGTCCAGCCGGTAGATGTCCTTCACCCCCACCCGCAGGTTCACGGTCCGGTCGTCCACGGCGCTGAAGCTGGAGACGTTGTCGGCGAAGAAGCACTGGCGCTTGGGCTTGGGCTTGGCCGCCGCGGTCGGCGGGTCCACGGCGAAGGCAGGCGCGACCCCGGCGCCGCCCAGGGCGATCATGGCCGCCGCGGCGACCCAAAGCGCGGTCCGGTTCATGGCGCGAAGTCTCCTCTGATCAAGGGCTTAGTCTGCGCGTCGTTCGGGACGGAATTGCGGCCCCGCCGCGCCGCTCGCGCCCGGAAGCGGTCGGGATCGACCAGGGACGCCAGGTCGGCCGGCAGGGGCGAGGGCGCGCCCAGCACCAGGGCCGCCACATGCTCGGCCAGCAGAGGCGCCAGCGAGAAGCCCCGCGACCCGAAACCGGTCAGGGCGAACAGGCCGGCGCGGCCCGCCACGGGCCCCGCCAGCGGCAGGTGGTCGGGCGTGGTCGCGCGAATCCCGGCGCGGCCCTCCAGCGGCGCCTCAGCCAGGGTGGCGGCGAGGCGAGGCAGAGCCTGGGCCAGGGTGGCGCGATTGCGCTCATGGTCGCCGGCCCGCAGGTCGATCGCCGCCTCGTCGCGGTCGTGGGTCGCGCCGAACAGCACGCCGGTCCGGGTGGGCAGGACATAGCCGCCCCAGGCGACGGCCGGCGTGGTCTCTTCGCCCTGCGTCCAGCTCGCCTGGCCGCGCACGGGTCTCAGCGGCAGGTCGGGCCACAGGGCTGCGCTGCCTTGGCCGGCGGCCAGGATCACCGCCTCGGCCAGGGCGATCACCTCCCCCGTCGCGTCCAACATCGCCCATGCGCCGTCACGAGGCTCGACGCGCGCGACGTCGGCGGCCAGGACCGGACCAGACCAGCCGGCCAGGATCAAGCCCGGTTCGACCACCAGGGCGGCACGCAGGTCGAGGGCTTGCGGCGCCGGTTCGCCCAGCCGCGCGGTGGTCTGCGCGGCGTCGATCGGGGTCAGCGCGCCAGGCTCGAACAGGCCGCTGGCCGCGATCCGCGCGAAGCGATCAGGGTCGCGGTCGCCGGCCGCCAGCTGCAGGACGCCGCGGGCGATCACGCTGTCGGCCTCGTACAGCCTCACGGCGCTATTGAAGGCCTGGGCCGCCAGCCTGGCGACCGGGCCCAGTCCTGCATCCAGGCGTGGGGTGACCAGGGCGGCCGGATTGCCGGACGCCCCCGGCGTCCCGCCCGCGATCAGCAGGGGCGCGCAGCCC
>NZ_JANOCX010000412.1:0-7133 GCF_031412415.1 Phenylobacterium sp. | reverse complement strand
GACCTTCGCCACAGATCCCCGCCGCGACCCGTGCGCTCGTGCTCTTCTCCGGCGGGCAGGATTCCAGCGTCTGCCTGGCCTGGGCCTTGGCGCGGCATGGCCACGTGGAGACCGTGGGATTCGACTACGGCCAGCGCCACGCGGTCGAAATGAAGCAGCGCCAGGTCGTGCGGCGCGAGTTCGTGGCCCGTTTCCCGCATTGGGCGGCCCGGCTGGGTGATGACCATATCCTGGACCTGCGGGGCTTTGGCGCCGTCGGCGAGACGGCGATGACCCAGGATCGCGCCTTCGAGGTCACCGAGAAGGGCCTGCCCAACACCTTCGTACCCGGACGAAATCTCGTCTTCCTGACCTATTCGGCCGCGCTCGCCGATCGCCGTAAGCTTCGCTTTCTTGTGGGCGGAATGTGCGAGACGGACTTCTCGGGCTATCCCGACTGCCGGCGCGACACCCTCGATGCGCTGGAAACGGCGCTGAACATGGGCATGGCGCAGGACTTCGTCGTCGAGACCCCGCTGATGTCCCTGACCAAGGCCGAGACCTGGAGCCTGGCCAAGGCCCTGGGCGGCGAGGCCTTGGTCGAGCTGATCCTGGAAGACAGCCACACCTGCTATCGCGGGACGCGCGGCGCGCGACATGCGTGGGGCCATGGCTGCGGCGATTGCCCGGCCTGCGACCTGCGCGCCAAGGGCTGGGCGGAATGGGTGGCCGCAGGCCGCCCCGAGCTCGCCCCGTGAGCTACGCGGTCAAGGAAATCTTCCTGACCCTGCAAGGGGAAGGCGGCCAGGCCGGGCAGGCGGCGGTGTTCTGCCGCTTCGCGGGCTGCAACCTGTGGTCGGGTCGAGAGCAGGATCGCGCCGCCGCCGTTTGCACGTTCTGCGACACCGATTTCGTCGGGCTGGATGGTCCCGGGGGCGGGCGCTTCGCCGACGCCCGGGCCTTGGCTGACGCTGTCGAGGCGGCCTGGACCGGCGGCCCCGCCGATCGCCTGGTGGTCTGCACGGGCGGCGAGCCGTTGCTGCAACTGGACGCCGCGGCGATCGAGGCCCTGCACGGGCGCGGGTTCCGGATCGCGGTCGAAACCAACGGCACCCTGCCCGCGCCGGCCGGGATCGATTGGGTCTGCGTCAGTCCCAAGGCCCATGCCCCCGTCGTGCAGACCCGGGGTCAGGAATTGAAGTTGGTCTATCCCCAGGTCGGCGTTGATCCGGCGGCCTTCGAGCACCTGGATTTCGAGCGTTTCCTGCTGCAGCCGATGGATAGTCCTGACCGTCTCGAGAACACGCAGGCCGCGATCGCCTATTGCCTCGCCCACCCTCGCTGGCGTTTAAGCGTCCAAACCCACAAATACCTCGGCATCCCCTAGATGGGACGCCCCAGAAGTTCGCGATGAGCCAGCCTGTCTTCGAGATCACCAAGTCCGCGACCTTCGACGCGGCGCACTTCTTCGCCGAGGGGCCGCAGCACCGGCCCTATGCGAACATGCACGGCCACTCCTTCAAGGTTGAGGCGACGGTTCGCGGCGCCGCCCAGGAACCCGTGGGCTGGGTCGCCGACCTCGCCGACCTCGACGCGGCCTTGAAGGCGGTGGCCGGCGAACTGGATCACGGTCTGCTCAACGAAAAGCCCGGCCTGGAGCGACCGACCCTCGAGCATCTCTGCCTCTATTTCGCCGAACGGCTGAAGCCAGGCTTCCCCGGACTGTCAAAGATCGTGGTCTCGAGACCGACCATCGGCGAGAGCTGCGCGATGGCAGTTGTCTAGCGGTCGCGCTTACGATCCTTCTTCCGGTCCTTTTCCCGATCCTTCTCGTCCCCGCCTGGGATCACCGCGCCGGCCGCCATGCCGACGCCCTTGGCGGTCGCGCCCACCGCCGCGCCGGTTACGCCGACCGCCGTGCCGACAACCGCTCCCGCCGCCATGACCAGGCAGCCCGATAGTGGAACACAGAGGAAGGCCAGGACGGCGACGCGGACGAGGGACATGTCCACCGCCTAGCGCGGGATCATCGCCAAAAGGTGGCGGGGATCAGATCTTGAGCTGACGCACCTGCGCGCGGTCGGAGCCACGCCGCCACGGCCCCTCGTAACGCGGATCGTTCCGACGGCGCCGGTCCGGTCCGAAGTAGTCATCGGTGCGCACGAAAGGCCTGGAGTGGTCGATGATCTGATGCAGCCGCTCGATCACGCCGCGCGCGGTGATCGGCTTGGCCAGGAACTCGTTCACCCCGGCGTCGCGGGCCTCGCGAATGCGGGCCATGGTGAAATGGCCGGTGATCATGATGACCGGCGCCAATTGGTTGGGGCTGTCGGCGGCGTTGCGCAGCAGCCGGACGAAGTCGATGCCGTCCAGCGGCTCCATGGCCAGATCGGTCAGGACGATGTCGATGGGATGGCTGCGCATCATCTGCAAACCCTCGGCGCCATCGCTGGCCTCGAAGATCTGAGTGATGCCGATGGCGCGCAGAATCTCGCTCAGCAAGATGCGCATATGCCTATTGTCTTCAACGACCAGGGTTTTGAGAAGTTCGAAGCGCACTTTGACCAGGTTGTGATTGATCACCGCCTCGATTGAACCGGCGACGGTTGCGGCGAATCAAAAGTCGGTTGCCCCCGAGGGCAGGGTCATTACCGGCGGGGATTTAACTAGGTCAACGACAAAAACGCTGTTCGCCGAACTTGTGTGGCTTTCATCTTACTCAGCCCTCGGAGGTATAAGTCTAGGCGGCAATCTTCGCGCGAAGACTTGCTCAAGTTCGCGTGAAGGACCCTGGTGAAAAGGCCCCGCCGCCGGTCTGCGCACGGTGGCGCAGGAAGGCGTCGACCAGCACACAGGCGGTCATGGCTTCGACCACCGGCACGGCGCGGAGGCCCACGCAGGGGTCGTGGCGCCCCTTTGTACGCAGCTCGATCTCCGCGCCGGTCTCGTCAATCGACCGGCGAAGGCTGAGGATCGAGGAGGTCGGCTTGAACGCAACCCGCACGGTGACCGGCTGGCCGGTGGAGATGCCGCCGAGGACGCCGCCGGCGCTGTTGGACAGGAACATCGGGCCTTCATTGCCCATGCGCATCTCGTCGGCGTTCTCCTCGCCGGAGAAGGCGGCAGAGGCGAAGCCCGCGCCGATCTCGACGCCCTTCGAGGCGTTGATCGACATCAGCGCCGCGGCCAGTTCGGCGTCCAGCTTCCCATAGACCGGCGCGCCCCAGCCGGCGGGGACTCCCACGGCTTCGACCTCGACGATGGCGCCGGTTGACGAGCCAGCCTTGCGCACTGTCTCCAGGTGCTCCTCCCAGACGCTGACCATCTGGGCGTCGGGACACCAGAAGGGGTTCTGCGTCCGCTGGTCCCAGTCGAAGCGAGCGCGATCGATGGCGTGCGGGCCGATCTGCACCACGGCGCCTCGGATCGTCACGCCGTTCAGGATCTTGCGGGCCACCGCCCCGGCGGCCACCCGGGCCGCCGTCTCGCGCGCCGAGGCTCGACCGCCGCCGCGATAGTCGCGCACGCCGTACTTGGCGAAATAGGCATAGTCGGCGTGCCCCGGCCGGAACTGGGTGGCGATCTCGCCATAGTCGCGGCTGCGCTGGTCGACGTTCTCGATCATCATGGAGATCGGCGTGCCGGTGGTGACCTGGCCCTCCGTCCGCTCGTCCTGGAAGACGCCGGACAGGATCTTCACCGCATCCGGCTCCTGCCGTTGGGTGACGAACTTGCCCTGGCCAGGCCGGCGCTGATCCAGCCAGATTTGCACATCTTCGGCCGTCAGCTTGATCCCGGGAGGGCAGCCGTCCACCACGCAACCCAGGGCCGGCCCGTGGCTCTCGCCCCAGGTGGTGACTCTGAACAGTTGGCCGAAGCTGTTGTGCGACATGGCCGCGCTTTTAGACGGTTTTGCCCGTCCAGCGAAAGCTACCCCGGCAAGCGGCCGGGATTTGACCCGAGCACCGCCTCGAAGGCGTCCCGATCGTGCGCGGGCAGGATGGCGATCTCGGGATGGGCCTTGTGAAAGGCCGACATCGCCTTGACCTGGGCGTCCGCCGTCGCCACGCACGTCGTAGCGGCGCCGTGGTGGAGCGGACGCTGACGGCCTTCCGGACCTAGGCCGCCCAGGCCGCGGCGAACCGTTGCCGGAGCGTCTGGGCCGCCGTGTCCGTCGTGCGCGCCTGGACCGTCAGGCGCAGGAACAGATGGCCCTGGCGGTGGCGGCCGCGGGCGGGAAGCCCTTGGCCGACCAGCCGAACCAGGCCGCGCTCGCCCGCCTTCTTGGTGATCCAGACGACGCGCCGACCCAACGGGGTGTCGAGCGCAACGCGACCGCCCTCGGCGATCATCCGGGGATCGAGCGGCACGGTGATCCAAAGATCATCGCCGCGCACCAGCATCTGGCCGTCGCCGCGCAGGGCGACCTCGAACTCGGCCTCGCCGGCGCGGACCTTGTCGCCCGCGCGCAGGCCGGGCGGCAGGGTGAGCTTGATCCGCCGACCATCGGCCAGAACGTGCTCCATTTCGCCGCCGTTCATGGCCAGCAGGGGCGGAACTGGAAGAGTCCTGCCTTCCGCCGGCCGAACGGAGCGGGCCGCCGTGGCCGGAGGCTGGACGACCCGATCGGCCGGCTTGGCCTCATGCAACAGATGATAGGCCTCGACCACTTCGCGGAAGCGCGCGGCGTCGCCGCCCTTGCGATCCGGGTGCGCCAGCTTGGCGGCCTCGCGGAACGCGCGGCGCAATTCCGCGGCGGTGGACTGGGCGGTGACGCCCAGCACCTCTCGGGCGCGTTTTAGGCTCATCACGGAGGATTTCGCGGCGGTCATCCCCCAGAGTCTCGCCTTGTCCGGGTCAATGCGGCGTTAAGCACTGACGTGGCGACCACCGCGCGCTATATCGCGGCCATGAGCAGCAAGGCCGACATCCCAGCCTCTCCCAGTGAGGACGACTACGTCCGTCAGGTGACGAGCGCCGAGCCCCCGCCGCTGCTCAGCGCCCAGGACCCGTTCGCCCTCTTCGCCGAGTGGATGAAGGAGGCGGTGGCCAAGGAGCCCAACGACGCCAACGCCATGGCGCTCGGCACCGTGGACGCCGGCGGCATGCCCGATGTTCGCATGGTGCTGCTGAAGGACGCCGGGCCCGACGGCTTCGTCTTCTACTCGAACCTTGGCAGCGCCAAGGGCCGCCAGCTCGCCGACAATCCCAAGGCCGGCCTGCTGTTCCACTGGAAGTCCCTGCGCCGCCAGGTCCGCATCCGCGGCGAGGTCTCGCCCGTGACCTCGGAAGAGGCCGACGCCTATTTCGCCACCCGTGCTCGCCCCGCCCAGATCGGCGCCTGGGCCTCGGAGCAGTCGCGGGTCCTGCCCGATCGCCTGGCCTTGGAGAAGAGGATCGCCGAGATCGGCCTGAAATTCGGCCTGGGCAAGGTCACCCGGCCGCCGCACTGGTCCGGCTGGCGGGTGCGCCCGCAGGCCATCGAGTTCTGGCGCGACCGGCCGTTCCGCCTGCACGAACGCCTGGTGTTCGTCCGCTCCGGCGACGGTTGGACGACCGAACGGCTCTACCCGTGACGGATCTGGAAGAAGCCGAGATCGCCGCCTGGTTCGGCGAGACCTCCGAAAAAGCCATCGAGACCGCCTGCGCCCGAGTGTTCCTGAACGGCGACGTGGCCTTCAAGGTCAAGCGCCGGCTCGACCTGGGTTATCTGGATTATTCCAGCCTGGAGCTGCGCCGCTGGGCGCTGGAGCGGGAACTGCGGTTCAACCGCGCCGCCTCGTCCGACATCTATCGCGCCGTGCGCAAGGTGACCCGCGCGCCGCATGGCGGGCTGGAGCTGGATGGGCCGGGCCAGGTCGTCGAGCACGTGCTGGAGATGCGCCGGTTCGACGAGACCGCCGTGCTGGCCGCCCAGCCCTGGACCGTGACCGGCAAGCTGGCCGACGCCCTAGGCCGGGTGGTGGCCGCCGCCCATGCCTCCGCCACGGTCCGGCCGCAGGGCGGGGGCGGCAAGGCGCTGAAATACACCATCGATTCGAACGCCAAGCTGCTGCGCGAGATGACCGATCGCCTGGGCCTGGAACGGGTCGAAGCTGTGATCGCGGCGACTAACGCGGAATACTTCCGTCGCGAGGCCCTGCTGGACGCCCGCCGCGCGGCGGGCCTGGCGCGCCACTGCCACGCCGACCTGCATCTGGGGAATATCCTGCTGGAGGACGGACAGCCGATCCTGTTCGACTGCATCGAGTTCAATGACGTCCTGTCCGACATCGACATCCAGTACGACCTGGCCTTCCTGCTGATGGACCTGGACTTCCGCCGCCGACGTGACGCCGCGGTCCGCGTGCTGTCTGCCTATCTCGACGAGGTGGGCCGTCACTTCGGGCCTGAAATCCTGGATGGCCTGGCCACCCTGCCGCTGATGCTGGCGGTCCGGGCGGGGGTGCGCGCCCACGTCCAGGCCCATAGCGGCGACGACGCCGCGGCCATCGCCTATCTGGAAGCGGCCCTGACACACCTGTCGCCGCCGCCGCCCAAGCTGACGGCGGTGGGCGGGTTGTCGGGCTCCGGCAAGTCAACCTTCGCGCGGCTGATCGCACCTGGGCTGGGCGCGGCGCCCGGCGCGGTGGTGCTGCGGACCGACGAGGTGCGCAAGCGGCTGCTGAAGGTGGCCCCCGACGCGAGGATGCCGGCCAGTGTCTACTCACCGGCCTTCTACGCGGAGGTCTACGACACCCTGTTCGCCGAGGCGCGGCGGCTGCTGGACGCCGGACGGGCCGTGGTGGTGGACGCCACCTTCATCGCGCCCGAGCTGCGCGCCCGGGTCGAAGCCGTGGCCGCCGAAGCTGGCGCTCCTTTCCACGGTGTGTGGCTGGAGGCCTCCGCCGAGGAGCTGGCGGCGCGGATCGAGGGACGCGAAGGCGACGCCTCCGACGCGACGGTCGCCACGCTGCAGATGCAGCTCGACCGCGATGTCGGGCAGATCGACTGGGTGCGGGTCGACGCCTCGGGGCCAGCCCAGGATGCTGCGGAGGCCTGGTCCGCGGCCTATGCCGCGCCATGACTCAGGTTCCTGACGTTGAAATCATCGGTGGCGGTCCCGCCGGCCTCATGGCGGCCGAGGTGCTGAGCGCCGCTGGCCTGTCCGTAAC
>NZ_JANOCX010000411.1:0-7044 GCF_031412415.1 Phenylobacterium sp. | reverse complement strand
TCGCCGACACCTTCCGACTGCCCGCCGCCATCGCCTTCTATCTGATCTACATCGGCGGGGTGCTGTTGCTCGCGATCCTGCCGGCGGTTCGCGAGGACGCCGGCTGGACGCGCGCCCTGCTCAATGGCGCGTTGCTGGGATTCGTCGCCTACGCCACCTACGACCTGACCAACCAGGCGACGCTCAAGGTCTGGCATACCTCCATCACCCTGGCCGACATCGGCTGGGGGACCTTCCTCACGGCCAGCGCCGCCACGGCGGGCTTCCTCGCCTATCGTTGGGCGGAGGGTCGCTTCGGCTAGCCTTCGGCGCGGTTCGGGAAGGGTACGACCTTAGGATCGCGCGGCGCGAGAACCGCACCAACCTTCGTCGCCAGTTCATGGTCGTCGAAGGGCTTCTGGATGATCGCGCCCTGATCGGCGTGCGCCAGAGCGTCGGTGTCGGCATAGCCGGTGACGAACAGTATGGGCAGATCAGGACGCCGGACCCGGGCCTCGCGCGCCACCTCCCCGCCGTTCATGCCGGGCATGGCGAAGTCGAGCAGCATCAGATCGATGTCGGTTCGCCGCTGCAGGGTGTCCAGCGCCGCTCCCCCGCTGCCGGCTTCGACCACCGTGTAGCCCAGCTCGGTCAGCACCGTCGCGGTGATCTCCCGCACCGCGCTGTCGTCGTCGACCAGCAGGACCACGCGCTCGCCATCGGCCCGCGGCGGGACGGCGGTGCGCACGGTTGGCTTGGCGACACTCACGGCGCGAGCACGCGGAAGATAGACCTTCACCGACGTGCCTTCGCCCTGCCGGGTGTCGATCCGGACCCCGCCGCCCGACTGTTTCGCCAGACCGAACACTTGGCTGAGCCCCAGGCCCGAACCCTTTCCCACCGCCTTGGTGGTGAAGAATGGCTCGAAGGCCTTGGCGAACACCTCAGGGGCCATGCCGGCGCCTGTGTCGGATACCGCGACCATTACGTAGTCGCCGGCCGGCGGTTCCTCCGGACGCTCGGGGTCGCGCACGGTCGCATTGCCGGTTTCGACGACCAGCGTGCCGCCGACCTCCATCGCATCGCGGGCGTTGATGGCCAGGTTGAGAATAACCAGCTCGATCTGGGTGGGGTCGATCAAGGCCATCCAGAGCTCAGGATGCAGGACGGTCTCGATGCGGGTCGAGCCGCCCATCGTGCTCTGCAGCAGGTCGCGCATGTTGGCGACCGTATGGTTCAGGTCGACCAGCTGCGGCTCCAGCTTCTGGCGCCTCGAAAACGCCAGCAGCTGAGCGGTGAGCTTGGCGCCGCGCTCAGCCGCTTGCTCCATCATGTCCAGTCGGCGGCGCA
This sequence comes from Phenylobacterium sp., assembly GCF_031412415.1. Classification (GTDB taxonomy): domain Bacteria; phylum Pseudomonadota; class Alphaproteobacteria; order Caulobacterales; family Caulobacteraceae; genus Phenylobacterium. The sequence goes on along the minus strand of NZ_JANOCX010000411.1, from coordinate 5,715 downwards.
CACTGGGGTCCACGTCGCCCTTGCCGAGTTGACGCGCATTGCCGATCACGACGGTGAGCAGGTTGTTGAAGTCGTGCGCCACGCCGGAGGTCAGCTGACCGACCGCTTCCAGCCGTTGCGCCTGTCGCAACGCAGCCTCCACGCGCTCGCGTTCCTCGATCTGGCCCAGCAGCTGACGGTTGGCGGCGGCGAGCTCGTAGGTGCGTTCCTCGACCCGTCGTTCGAGGGTGATTTCGGCCTCGCGGATATCCTCGATCCGTTGGCGCGCATCGTACTGCCGGCGCCGACCGCGCAGGGCTGTCCGCGCGACGCTGACCAGGCTGGTGGGATGAAACGGTCGCTCCAGGAAAATCACATTGCCCAGGGTGGAGGTCAGGCGCGAGGCGCTAGGATTGCGCTCCAGCCCGCCGCCGCGCTCGGTCAGCAGCACGAACGGGAAGTCCGACCACGCAGGTTGGGCCCCCACCCATGCCGCCAGCGACGACGCATCGGCCGACTGCAACGCCTCGTCGGTGACCAGGGCGAAGCCGGCGCCATTGTCCAACTCCTGACCCAGGGCCTCGAGGTTGGCGCAGATCAGCGCGTCGATACCGGCCTCGCGCAGAAGCACCGCCGCGATCTCCGCGTCGCGGCCACGGGGCGTCAAGATGAGTGCGGTCTCCGACCTCGGATAGGTGGAGGGGGTCAAGCGCCCTGACCCATCAGCAGGGCGGTGTCTGCGCCGGTATAGGTCGGGACGCCGCGCAGCACGCCCTGGAACTCCGACAGCGGCGTGCCGACGGTTAGGCCGCGTTCGCCGATCTGGTATTCGCGGATGGTGTCCTCGTGCGCGCCGGTGCGCTTCTTGATCACCGACATCGCCCGGCGCACCCGGCCGTTGGCCTCGAAGTAGCGCAGCAGGATCACCGTGTCGGCGAGGTAGGTGATGTCGACCGGCGCCTGCATGTCGCCCACCAGCCCATGCTGGGCGATGGTGAGGAAGGTGGTCACGCCGCTGCGGTTGAGGAACTGGAGCAGCTCATGCATGTGCAGCACCAGGAATTGTTCCTCGGGCATGGCCGCCTGGTAGCCGTTCAAGCTGTCGATCACGATCGTCTTGAGGTCCCGCGACTTCATGCAGGCCCGCACCCGATGCGTGAACTCGCCCGGCGTCAGCTCGGCCGCGTCGACTTGTTCGACCAGCAGGTCTCCGGACGCGCGTAGGGCCGCGAGATCGAAGCCCAGACCCTTGGCGCGGTCGAACAGCAGGTTCAGTTCTTCGTCGAAGACGAACAGCGCCGCCTTCTCGCCGCGCCTGATGGCGGAGGCGATGAACTCCAGGGTCATCAGCGACTTGCCCGCGCCAGCAGGGCCAAGAATGAGCGCGCTCGAGCCCCGCTCGATGCCGCCGCCAAGCAGTGTGTCGAGGCCGTCGACGCCGCTCGGGAGAGGTTTGCGGACGAACTCGATCCTATGCTCCGCCGCCACCAGCCGAGGGAAGACGACCAGTCCGCCATGGGCGAGCATGAAATCGTGATAGCCGCCCCTGAAGGCCTGGCCCCGGTACTTGATCACGCGAAGCCGCCGGCGCTCCTTGCCGTAGACGGGCGCCAGCTCCTCCAGCCGAACCACGGCGTGGGCGACGCTGTGGACGGTCTTGTCGAGGACCTCGGAGGTCATGTCGTCCAGCATCACCACGGTGGTGTTGTGCTTGGCGAAATAGTGCTTCAGCGCCAGGATCTGACGGCGATAGCGCAGCGATCCGCCGGCCAACAGCCGGATTTCCGACAGGCTGTCGATGACCACGCGGGCGGGCTGGGCCTCCTGGATGGCCTTGAAGATGATGCGGGTGGTTTCCCCCAATTCGAGGTCGGAGGAATAGAGCAGGCTTTGTTGCTGCTGTTCGTCCAACAGGTTCTCAGGCGGCGCCAGCTCGAAGATCTCGATGTTGTCGTCGAGCGACCAGCCATGCGACCGAGCGGTCTCCAGGAGCTCTTCGCGCGTCTCCGAGAGGGTGATGTAGAGGCCCTTCTCGCCCCGCTGCGCGCCGGCCATGAGGAACTGCAGGGCCGATGTGGTCTTGCCCGTTCCGGGCGTGCCTTCCACCAGGTAGATGCGCCGTCGCGCGTAGCCGCCGCGCATGATGTCGTCGAGGCCTTCGATGCCCGTACTCGCCAGATTGGATTGCGTGCTTTGATCTTCCGTCACGCGTCATCTCGCTTGCCGCTCGGGCGATAGGTCCCCGAATGGATGTGAACGACGTAAGGTAAAGTCTGTTCCCGGCCAGACTTCGCCGCCGATCCAGTCATTGTTCGGATTTGCGGCGGCGTTGTCCCCGTCGCGATCCCCTGTCATGGTGGGTTTACGAGACGGAAAGGCCCAAGCCCGCGCGCATATTTCGCGCCGTCGGCCGGCCGCCCAACGCCGCCTCGAACCATAGAAAAAATGCCGCGGCGCCGTTCCTCCGGCCCGTGGCGACGGGAGGATTTGATGGAAGATTTGAAAGAGCGCGTGAGCTTGGATCAGGCCCTGGAAGCGGCCTCGATGACCGGCATGACCACGGCCGTCTGGGCCAGGGTCCATCCCGACAAGCCCGCGGTCATCGACCCCGACGGCCGGGTCACCACCTTCGCCCAGCTCAACGCCACGGCCAACAAGCTGGCCCGCCTCTTCCGTCAGCACGGGCTGGTCGCCGGCGACTCGCTGGCCCTGATCTGCTCGAACCGCGCCGAGTTCGTGGCGGTGATGGCGGCGACCCTGCGCGCCGGCGTCCGCTTCACCCCGGTGAACTGGCACCTGACCGTCGACGAGATCGCCTACATCATCAAGGATTGCGAGGCCAAGGTCGTGGTCGGCGAGGCCCGCGTGGCCAGCGTCGGACCGGCCGCCGAGCAGTGCCCCGACCTGGTGCTTAAGCTCGCCGTCGGCGGCGCCATCCCGGGCTTCGTGGACTATGACACCGCGCTCGCGCCGCTGGACGGCTCCGACATCGACGACGCCGTCCTCGGCAATTCGATGATGTACACCTCCGGCACCACGGGCCGACCGAAGGGGGTCTTCCGCCCCGCCCCGGTCGTGACGCCCCAGGCCATGTACGCCATGCGCGGCTACGACCACGAGACCTCGGTCCAGCTTTGCGCCGGTCCGGCCTATCACGCCGCCCCGCTCGCCTTCGACGTCCGCGCCGCCATGGGCGCCGGCGTGCCGCTCTACTTCATCGACAAGTGGGATTCGGAACTGGTCCTGAAGACCATCTCGGAGAAGAAGGTCACGCACCTGCACTTGGTGCCGATCATGTTCCAGCGCCTGCTGGCCCTGCCGCCCGAGGTGAAGGCCAAGTACGACGTCAGCCACGTGCAATACATCGTCCACGGCGCGGCCCCCTGCCCCCCCGAGGTCAAGCACGCCATGATCGAATGGTTCGGCCCGATCCTCTCAGAATACTACGCGGGCTCGGAGGGCGGCGCCGGCTTCGCCATCACCTCGGAAGAGTGGCTGAAGAAGCCGGGCAGCGTCGGCAAGCGCCCGATGCTGCTGCAGGTCCGCATCCTGGACGAGGCTGGCAACGACCTGCCCAACGGCCGGGCCGGCGGCATCTACCACCAGCTCCCGCCCGGCGGCGGCTTCACCTATTACAAGGACGAGGCCAAGACCAACGCCAGCCGCGTGGACGGCTTCTTCACCATGGGCGACGTCGGCTATTTCGACGAGGACGACTACCTGTTCCTCACCGGCCGCAACGCCGAGACCATCATCTCCGGCGGGGTGAACATCTATCCGCAGGAAGTCGACAACGAGCTGATCAAGCACGAGGCCGTGGCCGATAGCTCGACCGTCGGGGTGCCGCACGACGAGTGGGGCGAACAGGTCAAGGCGGTGATCATGCTGAAGGAAGGCTACGTTCCCTCCGATCAGCTCGCCCAGGAAATCCTCGATTTCGGCCGCAAGACCCTGCCGGCCTTCAAGGTGCCCCGCAGCCTGGACTTCGTCACCGAACTCCCCCGCTCCGAGGCCGGCAAGATCCAGCGCAACAAGGTCCGCGCGCCCTACTGGGAAGGACGCACCCGGCAGATCTAGCGCCATTCCAGATCCTCCCGGAGCCGGGGAGGATCTGGGACTTCATGGGCGATACATCGCTTGGCCATTCCGTCCGGCCCTGGTTAGGATCGCGCCATGTCGAGGCTCGGCCTCGGATTGCTTTGGGGCTGCTCACGTGAAGAACCTGATCTCGGGCGTCGCGCTCGCCGCGGCGCTCGCCGTCGCCGTTTCGGCCCAGGCCGCCACAACCTTCGTCCAGGCCGGCAAGGTGCTCATCGACCCCGCCTCGGGCAAGGTCGAGACCGGAAAGACCCTGGTCATCGTCGACGGCAAGGTCTCACGCATCGCCGACGGCTATGTCTCCGAGCCAGGCGGCGTGGTGATCGACCTGAAGGGCAGCTTCGTCCTTCCGGGCCTGATTGACAGCCACGTCCACCTGACCAGCGAACAGAACCCCAACAGCGAGCTGGAAGGCGTCACGCAGTCCTCGTCCCAACAGGCCATGGTCGGCGCACGCTACGCCAAGCGCACCCTGATGGCCGGCTTCACCACCGTGGCGGACCTGGGCGCCGACAGCGAGGCGATCTTCGCCCTGCGCGCCGCCACCGCCAAGGGCGACGTCCCCGGCCCGCGCATCGTGGCCTCGGGCGACGCCATCTCGATCCATGGCGGCCACGGCGACGTCAACGGCTATCGCGAGGATGTCATGCACGTCCTGCGTCCGGGCTCGGTCTGCTCCGGCCCCGACGACTGCCGCCGCGCGGTGCGAGAACAGGTCTGGAAGGGCGCCGACGTCATCAAGATCACCGCCACCGGCGGGGTGCTCTCCAACACCGCCGCGGGCCTAGGCCAGCAGTTCTCCGACGAGGAGCTGACCGCCATCGTCGACGCCGCCCACCGCATGGGCCGCAAGGTGACCGCGCACGCCCATGGCGGCGACGGCATCAACGCCTTCCTCAAGGCCGGTGGCGATTCCATCGAGCACGGCACCTATCTGGACGCCGCCTCCATCGCCCTGTTCAAGAAGTCGGGCGCCTATCTGGTCCCGACCCTGATGGCCGGCGACTTCGTGGCGCGGATCGCCGCCAGCCCGAAGAACTTCTTCACCCCCGCCCAAACGGCCAAGGCGCTGGAGGCCGGCCCCAAGATGCTGGACATGGCTAGGCGGGCCCACGCCGGCGGCGTCAAGATCGCCTTCGGCACCGACACCGGCGTCTCGGCTCACGGCGACAACGCCCAGGAATTCGCCCTGCTGGTGAAGGCCGGGCTCACCCCGCTGGAAGCCGTACAGTCGGCCACCGTCGGCGCCGCCGATCACCTGAACCTGGGCAGCCAGATCGGCGCCCTGACCCCCGGCCGCGCCGCCGACCTGATCGCCGTCCAGGGCGACCCGCTGGCCGACGTCACGACGCTGCAGAGCGTCGGCTTCGTGATGAATGGCGGCGTGGTCTACAAGGACTAGTCGAGGATGGGCGCCACCGGGCCGCGGACGTAGCGACCCCAGGAGCTTTGCGCTATCGAATTCACGGCATGAGTGAATTCGACCTCAATCAAATCCGGCGGATGAACAGCGGATCGCCGAACAGCTCGCGCAGCCGGGTCAAGGCGTGGCTCACCGCCGAGGGGGTCAGCCCCAGGCGTCGCGCCGTCTCGCTGGCCCGGCCGCACCGGATCAACTCGCGAAAGATCAGCAGCAGG
>NZ_JANOCX010000410.1:0-5144 GCF_031412415.1 Phenylobacterium sp. | reverse complement strand
GTCCCACTGCTCGCCCATGCCGGTCAGCAGCGATAAGGTTGTGTCCTGCGCCTTCAAGCTCCAACCGATACGGTCGAGCTCGGGATAAGAACGGCCTCGGGGGCGGTCGCAAGAAGCGGTCAACGCGACCAGGATCAATGTCGCAGCAAAACACCGTCGCATGCCGCTATCTCCACGAGGGATTCGATTTTCTACCATGGCGTGTGGGTCTGCCATTCAGCCAGAACGTCGAACGTCAGTGTGCCACGCTAGCCGAACTCCGGGCTGAACCGGATGTTCTTGCGCTCCAGGCCGCGCAGAACCACCTCGGTTCCGCCGCTCTTGATCATCCATTCCAGGCGGTGGTCTCGGTATTCGCGCTTGAACAGGCCCTTCTCGACCAGCTCGGCGACATTGGGCATGGCGGAGGTCGAGGCGGGCGTCCGCGCCTCGTCGTTGGTCGCGCCGACCGAGGGTCGGGCATTGGCGCGGGCCAGCCAGTCCGAGAGCTTGGAACCCTTGGCCGGCGGGTTGCCGTGACCGACCGAGCCGTTGAGGTAGGGGACCACCGACAGGTCGCCCCAACCGAAGGTCTCGCCGTTGAACCAGGGCCGGTCGCCGAGCTGACCATCCAGCCAGGCGAAGAAGCCTTGAGTCTGCCTCGCGGCCTTGGCCAACAAGGCCTGGGCCAGTTCGCCCTCGGCGCGGCGGAACCAGCGGATTTCCGACAAGCCCCAGTTGATAGCCTCGAAGTGGGCGTCCATCACCTCCTCGATCATCCGCACGCGGGCGCGGTCGGCGGCGCCGGCCGGCAGCATGGGCGGCTCGGGATAGGCGTCCTCCAGGTACTCCAGGATGATCGTGGAATCGAAGACCGAGACATCGCCGTCCACCAGGGCGGGCACCTCCGCGCGCGGATTGGCCGTGACGAAGTCGCCGGCCGCCCCGCCCGCGCCGAGCCCGCCGGGGGCCAGAGTCTGGAACGCCAACCCCTTCTCGCGCATGGCGATCTTGACCTTCTGGGCGTAGGGCGAAAGCGGGTGATCGTAGAGCGTCAGCATGGCCTGGGCCTCCCTGCCGCTCCTCGGCGGCGCGGCCTGATCGGACGACCCGGACGGTAGGGAAGTCAACGGAACCCGCGCTTGACGCCCGTGGCGTCAGGGGGTCCTTCTCCGAACAACTGTTCGAAAAAACCAGGGAGGCGGCCATGGCCTATAAGCCATTCGATCTGACGGGGAAGGTGGCGCTGGTCACCGGCGGCAATGGCGGCATCGGCTTCGGCATGGTCGAGGCTCTGGCCCAGTCCGGCGCCGACATGGTGATCTGGGGCTCCAATCCCAAGAAGAACACCGACGCCGAGGCGAAGCTCGCCAGCGTGGGCGTGCGGGTCATGTCCCAGGTCGTGGACGTGGCCGACGAAGACGCCGTGCGCGCCGGCATGGTCGAGGCCGTCTCCAAGATGGGCCGCATCGACACCGTGATCGCCAACGCCGGGATCGGCGGCGGCGCCACCTCGTTCGCCGAGTTCCCCACCGAGACCTATCGCCGAGTGCTGGCGGTCAATCTGGACGGTGTGTTCTTCACCTTCCGCGAGGCCTGCAAGCACATGGTCGAGCGGGCCGGGTCGGGCGACAAGGCGGGCGGTTCGCTGGTCGTGATCTCCTCGCTCTCGGCCTACGACGGCGCCCCGCGCAACGAGGCCTACGCGGCGACCAAGGGCGCGGTGATCTCCATGATCCGGGCGATCGCCGTGGAACATGCCCGCTATGGCGTCCGCGCCAACGCCATCCTGCCGGGCTGGATCGCCACCGACATGACGGCCGGCGCCCAGGGCAACGACAAATTCAACGACGCGGTGATCAAGCGCGTGCCGGTGCGCCGCTGGGGCCAGCCGGCGGACTTTGGCGGCATGGCGGTCTACCTCGCCTCCGACGCCTCCAGCTTCCACACCGGCGACAGCTTCCTGATCGACGGCGGCTACGGGATCTTCTGATCGTCAGTGACGTCGGGTCACGGTTTCATTCACCCGCGCCCGGCGCCATCCTCCCGGAATAAAATTCGGGAGGATTTCGATGGGCCTGCATACTCCGCTTTGCGACCTGCTGGGGGTCAAGCACCCGGTGATGCTGGCCGGGATGGGCGGCGTCTCCTACGCCGAGCTCGCCGCGGCCGTCTCGAACGCCGGCGGCTATGGCGTCTTGGGCATGGCCGGGCGCTCGCCCGACTTTATCCGCGACGAGATGCGCAAGGTGAAGTCGCTGACCGACAAGCCGTTCGGCGTCGATCTGCTCGCGGCCTCGCCTGAGAGCCTGACGGCCTCGGTGGAGATCATCATCCAAGAGGGCGCCTCCAGCTTCGTGGCGGGCCTGGGCGTGCCCATGCCGATCATGGAGAAGCTGAAGAAGGCTGGCCTCAAGGTCATGGTGGTCTGCGGGGCGGTGAAGCACGCGGTCAAGGCCGAGCAGGCCGGCTGTGACGCCGTGATCTGCCAGGGCGGCGAGGGCGGCGGCCATACCGGCCTGGTCGGCACCATGCCCCTTGTGGCCCAGGCGGTCGAGGCCGTGAAGATCCCGGTGGTGGCGGCCGGTGGCCTCTATGACGGCCGCGGCCTGGCCGCCTCGCTCGCGCTGGGCGCCGTGGGCGTCTGGATGGGCACGCGGTTCATCGCCAGCGACGAGGCCCATGCGGGCGAGCTCTATCGCCAGACCATCATCGAGGCGGCGGACGAGGACACGATCCGCACCCGGTCGTATTCCGGCAAGCCGATGCGGGTGCGCAAGAACCCCTATGTCGAGGACTGGGAGACCCGGCCGCAGGACATTCAGGCCTTCCCGATGCAGGCCATGCTGTCCAGCCGCGCGGGCGTGATGGGCGGGATCGGCGGCCAGATCGAGGGTCTCGATCCCGACAAGTCCTGCTTCGCCATGGGGCAATCGGCCGGCGGGGTCCACGAGGTGCTCCCCGCCGCCGAGATCGTGCGCCGCCTGGTGGCCGACGCCGAGGCCGCCCTGGAGCGGGCCTCGAAGCTGCGCGTCAAGGTCGACGCCTAGCCGTCGATGTCCCAGCCCAGCGCCAGGCGGCCTGCATAGCGGAGCTGGGGCTTTTCCTGAAGCGGGTGGAACCGCGCGCCCTGGATATCGCGGAAAGCGCGCTCCAACCCGGCGTCGCGGTAGAACGAAGCGCCGCCGGCGACCTCCATGGCGCGCTCGACGGTCTTGATCGCCGATTGCGCGACGACGGTCCGCCCGATCATGGCGCGGCCCGTCACCTCGGGTCCGATGGCGTCGGTCTCGGCGAGCGCGATCATGTCCGCCAGCATGACCTCGGCGATGTGGAGCGCGTTCTCCATCTCCCCGACCAGATAGGCCAGATGCCCGTCATCGGCCTTCTTGCGCGCCATCGTCAGCGCCTTGGCTCGCGCGCCGTCGGCCACGCCGACATAGGCCGAATAGATGGCGGCGAAGGCGATCTTCGAGATGGCGTGGAAAAGCGGGTGCCAGGCGCCCTGAGGCCTGCGGCCCGCGATGGCGGCGTCGGGCACGAAGACCTCGGTCAGTTGGACGTCGTGCGAGCCGGTGCCGCGCATGCCCAGGGTTCGCCAGGTGTCAGCGATGGTCACGCCCTCGGCCTTCAACGGCACGGCGAAGTGCAGCACGGTCGCGCCGGCTTCCGGGTCGTCATAGACCGCGCTCGTGGAGAGCAGGTCGCCCGCCAGGCAACCGCTGGAGAAGATCTTCCTGGCGGTGATCTTGAAGCCGCCTTCGACCTTCACGGCGTCGCCGGCGCTTTTCAGCCAGTCCGACCCGCCGCTGGACACGAGGATCAGGTTCTCTGCCGCGACACGCTTGAGCAGCCCCTCGGTCGGGGCGCCCTGGACCCGCCAGCGCCATGCGGCCACGGCAACCAGGTGGGTGTGCATCGAGAAGGCGAGGGCCGTGGAGCCGCAGGCGGCGCCTAGGCGGCGGATCACCTGGCAGATCTCGGTGAAACTCGCGCCCGATCCGCCCAGTTCGACGGGGACCAGGGCGCTGAAGAAGCCCTCGGCCTTCAGGCGGGCATAGGCGTCGAACACGAAGGTGTCTTCCGCGTCGTGACGCGCGGCCTGGGCGGCGATGTCCCCGGCGACGGCGTCGGCACGGGCCAGCCAGTCGATCGGGGCGGTGTCTGTGTTTTTTTCCAGCAACATGTCGGTTTCCTTGAGCTTGGGGGTGGCCCCAGCCGTCTGAAGGAACAATCTCAAGTCGCGTCACGAGGGGCTAGTTCAGGAACTGAACCGGCCCGATACAGAAAATGAACTAGCTCGCCGCCGCTCCTCAGCGTTAGCTTTGCGCCAAGCCTGGATGGAGGACGGACGATGACCCAGGGAAGCTACAGGCAATTCTGCCCGGTCGCGATGGCCGCCGAGGTTCTGGGCGCGCGGTGGACCATCGTTCTGCTGCGCGAGCTTGTCGCCGGCTCAACGCGGTTCAACGACCTGCGGCGCGGCGTGCCGCGCATGTCCCCCGCGCTGCTGTCTCAGCGACTGAAGGATCTTGAGCTGGCCGGCATTGTGCGGCGCGACCCGGCGCCCGGCGAGCCTGGAGCTCACGAATATCGCCTGACGGAAGCCGGAAACGAGCTGGGTCCTATTGTCGACGCCTTCGGAATCTGGGGGCAGCGGTGGGTCGCGAGCGAGCTCAGCCTGCAACATCTCGACGCCCAACTGCTCATGTGGGACATGCGCCGCGGCCTGAACACCACGCCCATGCCCGCGCGCCGCAGTGTGATCCAGTTCCAGTATCCGGACGCGCCGGCGGCGCACCGTCACTGGTGGCTGATCGTCGAGCCGGACATGCCTGTGGACCTCTGCTCCGTGGATCCCGGGTTCGATGTCGACCTCTTCGTCGTAAGCGACCTGCGCGAGATGACCGCGATCTGGATGGGGCATGAGACCGTCGCTGGCGCCCTGACCTCGGGGCGTATGACGCTTACCGGCGACCGAAGCCTGGCGACGTAGATGCAGTCCTGGCTGGGTCTCAGCCCCTTCGCCAAACACGCCAGGCTGGCGAGCTGACACGGAAACGCCCTCCCTCCCGGGCTGGGGAGGGCGGGCGTCGCGGCCTGTAGGCGCGGCGGGTGGGGACGTCGGGCAGCGCGCTTCGTCAGCCAGCGACCTTCGCGGCGAT
>NZ_JANOCX010000409.1:0-8670 GCF_031412415.1 Phenylobacterium sp. | reverse complement strand
AGCCCTCGCCCACGAAGTGGTCGACGAAGAAGTAGCCGGCCGCCAGGGCGCCGACCGCGAGCAGCAGGATCGGGACCAGCATCGACCACGGGCTCTCATGCGGCTTGTGGTCGTGGCCATGACTGTGATCGTCATGCGCGTCGGCCAGGGGCTCGTCGTGCGTCTCGATCTGGGCGTGGCTGGCGTGGTCGTCGGCATGACCATGCGCATGGTCGTCGTGCGCATGCTGCCACTTCGGCGTGCCGTGGAAGGTCATGAAGGCCAGGCGCCACGAATAGAAGGCGGTCAGGCCGGCGGCGAACAGGCTGACGACGAAGGCGAAATAGGCCACCCCGCCCATCTCCTGGCCGGCCGCGTAGGCCGCCTCGATGATGGTGTCCTTGGAATAGAAGCCAGCGAAGCCAAGGTGCAGGCTGGGAATGCCGAAGCCGGTGATGGCGAGCGTCCCGATGGTCATGACCGCGTAGGTGACCGGCAGGTACTTCCACAGCCCGCCCATCTTCCGCATGTCCTGCTCGTGGTGCATCCCGTGGATGACCGAGCCCGCGCCCAGGAACAGCAGGGCCTTGAAGAAGGCGTGGGTGAACAGGTGGAACATCGCCGCCTGATAGGCGCCGACGCCGGCGGCGAAGAACATGTAGCCGAGCTGCGAGCAGGTCGAATAGGCGATGACCCGCTTGATGTCGTTCTGGGCCAGGCCGACCGTGGCCGCGAACAGCGCCGTGACCGCGCCCACCAGGGTGACGATTTGCTTGGCGTAGGGCGCGTACTCGAACATCGGCGACAGCAGGCAGACCATGTAGACGCCGGCGGTGACCATGGTCGCCGCGTGGATCAGGGCCGAGACGGGGGTCGGGCCTTCCATGGCGTCCGGCAGCCAGGTGTGCAGGAAGAACTGAGCCGACTTGCCCATGGCGCCCACGAACAGCAGGGCGCAGGCGAGGTCGACGGCGTGCCAGTAGGATCCGGCGAACCACCAGGCGGTGTTGGCGAACTCAGGAACGCGCGGGAAGATCTCGGCGAACTGGATCGAGCCGAACATCCAGTAGACGGTCATGATGCCCAGGGCGAAGCCGAAGTCGCCCACCCGATTGACCACGAAGGCCTTTATGGAGGCGGCGTTGGCGGTGGGCTTCTTGAACCAGAAGCCGATCAGCAGGTAACTTGCCAGGCCCACCCCTTCCCAGCCGAAGAACAGCTGCATGAAGTCGGCGGCGGTCACCAGGGCCAGCATGGCGAAGGTGAACAGCGACAGATAGGCGAAGAACCGGGGCTTGGAGTCGTCCTCGGCCATGTAGCCCCACGAATAGACGTGGACCAGCGAGGCGACGCTGGTGACGACCACCAGCATGACCGCCGAGAGGCCATCGAGGCGGATCGACCAGTTGGACTGGAAGTCGCCGATATTGATGAACGGCAACAGCTCAAGGGTGAAGGGCTCAAGCCCGCCCCAGGTCCACTGGCTGAAGATCACCCAGGACAGGACGGCGGAAAGCAGCAGCAGGCCGGTCGTCACCGATTGCGAGGCGACGTTGCCGATCCTGCGGCCGAACAGGCCCGCGATGATCGCGCCCACCAGGGGCGCGAAAACCACGGCGGTGATGAGGGTCGAAGGGGTCATGGAAAGGTCGCTCAGCCCTTCATCATCGAAACGTCGTCCACGGCGATGTCGCCGCGGTTGCGGAAGAAGGTGACGAGGATCGCCAGGCCCACGGCGGCCTCGGCCGCGGCCACGGTCAGGACGAACATGGCGAAGATCTGCCCCGTGACGTCGTGCAGATAGACCGAGAAAGCCACGAGGTTGATGTTCACCGCCAGCAGGATCAGCTCGATCGACATCAGGATGACGATGATGTTCTTGCGGTTCACGAAGATGCCGAACACCCCGATGGTGAACAGGATCGCGGCGACCGCGAGATAGTGGGTCAGGCCGATGCTCATAGGTCGATCCCCTGCCCCGGCTTGATGTCGACGATGCGCATCCCGGACTTCGGCGTCCGCGCGACCTGGTCGGCGATCACCTGGCGGCGCACGCCGGGCTTGTGGCGCAGGGTGAGCACGATGGCGCCGATCATGGCCACCAGCAGCACCAGCCCCGCGGCCTGGAAGAAGTAGACATAGTCGGTGTAGAGCACCCGCCCGATGGTCTCGGCGTTGCTGACGTCCGTATGGACTTTCGGAGCGTCGTTCAGGCTCGCGCCCTGGGTCGCCACCGAGGTCGCCACCACGATCATCTCAATGGCAAGGATGCCGGCCACCAGGCCGCCAAGCGGCATGTAGCGGGCGAAGCCCTGACGCAGGGCGGCGAAGTCGACGTCCAGCATCATCACGACGAACAGGAACAACACCGCCACGGCGCCGACGTAGACGACCACCAGCAGCATGGCGAGGAACTCCGCGCCCAGGGTCACGAACAGCCCGGCCGCCGAGAAGAAGCTGAGGATGAGGAACAGCACCGAGTGCACCGGATTGCGCGATGAGACCACCGCGAACCCAGAGCCCACGGTCACCGCCGCCAGCAGATAAAATGCGATCGCCAAGGCCATGACGGCTCTTTTCAGCCCCTCAGTTTCAGTGTCGTCCGGCCGAAGCCGACGCGCTCGATTTCGTCTCGGAATCGCGCCCCGTGCTTAGCGGTAGGGCGCGTCCAGTTCCAGGTTCTTCGCGATCTGCCGCTCCCAACGATCCCCGTTCGCGAGCAGGCGTTCCTTGTCGTAGTAGAGTTCCTCGCGCGTCTCGACGGCGTACTCGATGTTCGGCCCCTCGACGATGGCGTCCACCGGGCAGGCTTCCTGGCACAGGCCGCAATAGATGCATTTCACCATGTCGATGTCGTAGCGGGTCGTGCGGCGGCTGCCGTCGTCGCGTGGCTCGGCCTCGATGGTGATGGCCTGGGCCGGGCAGATGGCCTCGCACAGCTTGCACGCGATGCAACGCTCTTCCCCGTTGGGATAGCGGCGCAACACATGCTCTCCCCGGAACCGTGGCGATTGCGGACCGCGCTCATGGGGGTACTGCACCGTGGCCTTCGGCTTCGCCATGTACTGCATGGCCATGCCAAAGGCGCCGAGGAAGTCCATCAGCGCCGCGCCTTTGATGGCCTGTGAGATGCGTTGCATCATCTGGCGGTCACTTTCCCTTGCACTCGAAATCGGCGAGCCGCTTGCCCGTGGTTTGCGCCCGCTGGACGATCTCCCCGCCCCGCTTCACGCAGGCGTCGCGGGCATGTTTCAGCGAGTCGTAGCTGGCCACGCCGCCCACGGGGGAGTTGGCCTCCACCGAACCGGTGGCGCATGCGCTGAGCGCCAGGGTCGCGGCCATGATCATCAGGGTCTTCATGCCGTTGCCGGCCCGAACACTCGCCACGCCGCCACCAGGGCCACGGCCACCAGCGAGATGGGCAGGAACACCTTCCAGCCCAGCCGCATGAGCTGGTCGTAGCGATAACGAGGCACGATCGCCTTCACCATGGCGATCAGGAAGAAGAAGAAGCAGATCTTCACCACGAACCACATCAGGCCGTAGAAGCTCTGCGCCGTCGGCGGCCAGTCGTGGACGAAGGCGAAGTCGATGGGCGCCTGCCAGCCGCCGAAGAACAGCAGCGAGATCAACGCGCACATCAGGACGATGCTGATCAGTTCGCCGATCATGAACAGCAGGAACGGCGAGGAGGAGTATTCCACCTGATAGCCGGCCACGAGTTCGGACTCCGCCTCGGGCAGGTCGAAGGGCGGCCGGTTGGTCTCGGCCAGGGCCGAGATGAAGAAGATCACCGCCATCGGAATCATCACGAGCGCGATGGGCAGGCCCCGCAGGCCGTCGCCGCCCAGGACGTTCCAGTTCCAGAAGCCGCCGGCCTGCTGTTCGACGATCGTCTGCAGGTTCATGGTGCCGGCCAGCAGCACGACGGTGATGATGACGAAGCCGATCGAGACCTCGTACGACACCATCTGCGCGGCCGAGCGCAGGCTGCCCAGGAAGGGATACTTCGAGTTCGAAGCCCAGCCGCCCATGATGATGCCGTAGACACCGAGCGACGAGATCGCCAGCACGTAGAGGATGCCGACATTGATGTCGGAGACCACCCAGCCCGGCGCGAACGGGATCACCGCCCAGCCCACCAGGGCCAGGGTGAAGGTCAGGACCGGCGCCAGCAGGAAGACGAACTTGTCGGCCCCGTCGGGGATGATCAGTTCCTTCAGCACGAACTTGATCAGATCGGCGAAGGACTGCAGCAGGCCGAACGGGCCCACCACATTGGGGCCCTTGCGCATCTGCACGCCCGCCCAGATCTTGCGGTCGGCCAGCATGAAGAAGGCCAACGCCACCAGCAGCGGCAGGATCACCAGCATGATCTGCGCGACGGTGATCAGGGTCCAGCCGCCCGGGGTGGCCCAGAAATTGGTGGTGGGATCCATGCCCTACTCCGCCGCGATCTTGGCGGCGCCGGAAACCACGGCGGCGCATTCGGCCATCGTCACGCTGGCGCGGGCGATGGGGTTGGTCAGGTGGAAGGCCTTGATCGAACTGGCGAAGGGCTTGTCAGAGGCCGCGCCCTTGGTCCCCAGGCCCGTCAGATCGAACGCCGCCGGCGCGGCCGGCACATAATCGATCTGGCCGAAGGTCGGGTGGTCCTCGAACAGCTTGGCGCGCAGTTGGGCCAAGGTGTCATAGGGCAAGGTGGCGCCCAGGCGCTCGGACAGGGCGCGCAACACCGACCAGTCCTCGCGGGCCTCGCCCTTGGGGAACACGGCGCGGAAGCCCATCTGCACCCGGCCCTCGGTGTTGACGTAGAGGCCGTCCTTCTCGGTATAGGCGGCGCCCGGCAGGATCACGTCGGCCTTATGGGCCCCCGCGTCGCCGTGGGTGCCGAGATAGACCGTGAAGGCGTCGGAGCCCGACACATCGATCTCGTCGGCGCCCATGAGGAAGAGGACGTCCAGCGCGCCCTTGGCAGCCATCTGGGCGGCGGTCTTGCCGCCCTCGCCCGGGACGAAGCCCAGATCCAGACCGCCGACGCGGGCGGCGGCGGTGTGCAGCACGTTCCAGGTCAGGACGAAGGTCTTGGCCGCGGCGGCCGCGGCGGCCAGCACGGCGGCGCCGTCTACGCGGGCCAGGGCGCCCGCGCCCACGATGATCGCCGGGGCCTTGGCGTCCTTGAGCGCCTTGACGAAATCGCTCTTGGATTTGGCGAGGCCCGCCAGGGTCTCAGGACCCGCGCCCAGATAGTCATAGCCGTAGGTCAGGTCGGCCTGTTCGCCGATGACGCCCACCCGCAGGGCGCCCGCCAGCCAGCGCTTGCGCAGCCGGGCGTTGAACACCGGCGCTTCCAGGCGCGGATTGGCGCCGACCAGCAGGATCACATCGGCGTTCTCGATGCCGGCGATGGTGGAGTTCAGCAGCCAGCTCTCGCGCGGACCGGCCCCCAGCGCCATGCCATCCTGCCGGCAGTCGAGGTTGGTCACGCCGAGCGACCCGAACAGGTCCTTGGCGGCCTTCATGGACTCCGCGTCCTGCACGTCGCCGGCGATCACGCCGATCCGATCAGGCGTCGCGGCCTTGATCTTGGCGGCGACCTGGTCGAACGCCTCGTTCCAACTCACCGGCGTCAACCGGCCGCCCTTGCGGACATAGGGCTGGTCCAGACGCTGGCGCGACAGGCCGTCGACCGCGTAGCGGGTCTTGTCGCTGATCCACTCTTCGTTGATGTCCTCGTTCAGGCGCGGCAGCACGCGCAGCACGGCCGGACCCCGGCTGTCGACGCGGATCGCCGAACCCAGGGCGTCCATCACGTCGATGCTCTCGGTCTTCTTCAGCTCCCAGGGCCGGGCGTTGAAGGCGTAGGGCTTGGAGGTCAGCGCGCCCACCGGGCAAAGGTCGATCACGTTGGCCGACAGTTCGGACGTCACCGACTTGTCGAGATAGGTCGTGATTTCAACGTCTTCGCCGCGAGAGATGAGGCCGATTTCCGGCACGCCGGCCACTTCGGTGATGAAGCGGACGCAGCGGGTGCACTGGATGCAGCGGGTCATGACCGTCTTGATCAACGGCCCCATGAACTTCTCTTCGACCGCGCGCTTGTTCTCGCCATAGCGGCTGTCGTCGCGGCCATAGCCCATGGCCTGGTCCTGCAGGTCGCACTCGCCGCCCTGGTCGCAGATCGGGCAATCCAGGGGGTGGTTGATCAGCAGGAACTCCATCACCCCTTCCCTGGCCTTCTTGACCATGGGCGAGTTGGTGATGATCTCCTGGCCCTCGGCGGCCGGCAGGGCGCACGAGGCCTGGGGCTTGGGCGGGCCGGGCTTCACCTCGACCAGGCACATGCGGCAGTTGCCCGCGATGCTCAGGCGCTCGTGGTAGCAGAAGCGCGGGATCTCTTCGCCGGCCAGCTCCGCCACCTGCAGAACCGTCATGCCGGGTTCGAACTCGACCTCGACGCCGTTGACCTTGGCTATGGGCATGCCGGGTTACTCCGCCGCCGCCAGGGTCGCGCCCTGAACATGGGGCTTGCCGATGCGGTAGTTGGTGATTCGCTCCTCCACCTCGTGGCGGAAGTGGCGGAACAGGCCCTGGATCGGCCAGGCGGCCGCGTCGCCCAGGCCGCAGATGGTGTGGCCTTCGACCTGGCTGGCGACGTCGAGCAGCATGTCGATCTCGCGCATCTCGGCTTCGCCGGTGGCCATGCGCTCCATGACCCGCCACATCCAGCCGGTGCCTTCGCGGCAGGGCGTGCACTGGCCGCAGCTCTCATGCTTGTAGAAATAGGAGGCCCGCGCGATGGCGCGGACCAGGTCGGCGTCCTTGTCCATGACGATCATGGTCGCCGTGCCCAGGCCCGACTTGCGCGCCGCCAGGTCGTCGAAGTCCATCAGCGCTTCCTCGGCCTCTTCGGCCGGGATCATCCGCATGGAGATGCCGCCGGGGATCACGGCCTTGAGGTTGCCCCAGCCGCCGCGCACGCCGCCGAAATGGTCGTCGATGAGCTGGCGCATGGGGATCGACATGGCCTCTTCGACCACGCAGGGCTTGTTGACGTGGCCCGAGGCCGCCATCAGCTTGATGCCCGAGTTCTTCGGCCGTCCGAAGCCCGCGAACCACCCTGCCCCGCGGCGCAGGATCGAACCCACGACAGCGATCGACTCGACATTGTTGATGGTGGTCGGCGCGCCATAGATGCCAGCGCCGGCCGGGAACGGCGGCTTCAGGCGCGGCTGGCCCTTCTTGCCCTCAAGGCTCTCCATCAGGGCGGTCTCGTCGCCGCAGATATAGGCCCCGGCGCCATGGGTGACGTGCAGGTCGAAGTCCCAGCCGTGGACGTTACCCTTGCCGATCAGCTTGGCGTCGTAGGCTTGACGGATCGCGGCTTCCAGGCGCTCGCGCTCATGCACATACTCGCCGCGGATGTAGATATAGGCGGTGTGGGCGCGGATGGCGTAGCTGGCCACCAGGCAGCCTTCGATCAGCAGGTGCGGATCGTTGCGGATGATCTCGCGGTCCTTGCAGGCGCCGGGCTCGGACTCGTCGGCGTTGACCACCAGGAAGTGGGGACGCTCGCTCTCGGCCTTCGGCATGAAGGTCCATTTCAGGCCGGTGGGGAACCCGCCGCCGCCGCGGCCGCGCAGGCCCGATTCCTTGATCTGCTCGCAGATCCACTCCGGGGTCTGCTTCAGCATCTCGCGGGTCGCGTTCCAGCAGCCGCGCGTCTTCGCACCCTCAAGGCCCCAGTCGTGGACGCCGTAGAGGTTGGTGAAGATGCGGTCCTTGTCTTCGAGTATGCCGACCAAGACCCCTAGACCCCCTTTTTCGCGGGACGGAGCCCCGCGATGAACCAGATTTGCGCGCCCAGGCCGACCAGCAGGGCCGCGATAAACACCGCGATCAGCCAGTCCACACCCTTGCCAAAGGCGCCGTAGGCCGCCGCGGCGGCCACGATGCCGCAGACCGCGTCGATCGCGACCATGGTCTTCAGCCTACGTTTGGTGGCTTCGAGATCCATCAGGTGGCCGGAGCCTTGGCCTTGCCCGCAGGCGCGGCGTTGGGCAGCGACTTGATCGGCTTGGCCAGCGACCCGTCGTAGAGCTTCGGATCGGTCAGCACGAGCGGACCGCCCTCGGGCGAAGAGCCCTGGCGACCGATCAGCGAGCCGGGCCTGGGCGGCTTGCCGGCGGCGAAGTCGTCCAGCAACTTGTCCAGGCTCTCGACCGTCAGATCCTCGTAGTAGTAGTCGTTGATCGCGGCCATCGGCGCGTTCGAGCAGGCGCCCAGGCACTCAACTTCCTGCCAGTAGAACTTGCCGTCCGCCGAGCGGTGATCCTTGGGGCCAATGCGCTTCTTGCAGCGGGCCATCAGGTCGTTGGCGCCGCGCAGGGCGCAGGGCGTCGTTCCGCACACCTGGACCAGGGCGTGGGTGCCCACCTGCTCCAGCATGAACATGGTGTAGAAGGTCGCGACCTCAAGGACGCGGATCTGCGGCATGCCCAGCAGGGCGGCCACGGCGCGGATGGCGGGCTCGGAAACCCAGCCCTCCTGCTTCTGGATCAGCCACAGGATCGGGATCACCGCCGACTGCTGCCGGCCGGCGGGGTATTTGCCGATCCACCACTGAGCCTGCTTGGCGGTCTCTTTCGAGAACTCGAAGCTGGCCGGCTGGTTCGGAGAGAGGCGGCGAAC
>NZ_JANOCX010000408.1:0-3879 GCF_031412415.1 Phenylobacterium sp. | reverse complement strand
ACGCGCCAGCGGTCGATGTCGCGCAGGAAGTTCGCCAGCGCCGTGCGGGTGCGGGCGGCCAGCTCGTCGGTACGGACCACCTCGCGGGCGGCCTCCATCACCGGGATGCCACTAATCCGGGCCATGGTCAGCAGCTTCTGGACCGTGGTGTCGCCGATGCCGCGCTTGGGCACATTGACGATCCGCTCGAAGGCCAGGTCGTCGTCCGGCGACTGGATCAACCGCAGATAGGCGTGGGCGTCTCGGATCTCGGCGCGCTCGAAGAACCGCGGGCCGCCGACCACCGTGTAGGGGATCTGCAGGAGGACGAACCGTTCCTCGAAGGCGCGCATCTGAAAGGAGGCGCGGACCAGGATGGCCATGTCGCGGAACTTGCGCGGGTCCTTCTCCGTGCCGCCCTTCTTGGCGCGCTCGATCTCCTCGGCGACCAGGCGGCTCTCGGCCTCGCCATCCCAGACCCCGCGCACCACGACCTTTTCGCCGTCGTTCGCCTGGGTCCACAGGGTCTTTCCAAGTCGACCCTTGTTGGTGCTGATCAGGCCCGAGGCCGCCGCCAGGATGTGGCTGGTGGAACGGTAGTTGCGCTCCAGCCGGATCACCGTCGCGCCGGGAAAGTCGCGCTCGAAGCGCAGGATGTTGTCCACCTCGGCCCCGCGCCAGCCATAGATCGACTGGTCGTCGTCACCCACGCAGCAGACGTTCTGGCGCTTCTGGGCCAGCAGGCGCAGCCACAGATACTGTGCGACGTTGGTGTCCTGGTACTCGTCGACCAGGATGTATTTGAAGCGGTCGTGGAACTCGGCCAGCACGTCGGGCTGCGTCATGAAGATGGTCAGGTTGTGCAGCAGCAGGTCGCCGAAGTCGCAGGCGTTCAGCACGCGCAGCCGGTCCTGGTACAGCTTGTAGAGGCCCGCGCCGCGGTTGTTGGCGAACTCAGCCCCCTCGCCGGCCGGCAGGCGGTCGGGGGTCCAGCCGCGGTTCTTCCAGTGGTCGATCATCCCGGCCAGGGTCTTGGGCGTCCATCGCTTGGCGTCGATGTTCTCCGCTTCCAGCACTTGCTTGATCAGCCGTTCCTGGTCGTCGTTGTCGATTATCGTGTAGTTCGACTTCAGCCCCACGAGGTCGGCGTGGCGGCGCAGGATCTGGGCGGCTACGGAGTGGAAGGTGCCCAGCCACCGCAGCCCCTCCGCCTGGGGCCCGATGATGTGGGTGATCCGCTCGCGCATCTCGCGCGCGGCCTTGTTGGTGAAGGTGACGGCCAGCAGTTCCCAGGGCTTGGCCTTGCCGGTCGCCAGGATGTGGGCGAGCCGTGTGGTCAGCACGCGGGTCTTGCCGGTGCCCGCACCGGCCAGCACCAGCACTGGCCCGTCGGTGGCCTCCACCGCCGCGCGCTGTTCGGGATTCAGGCCCTCGAGATAGTCGGGGCCGCTGACCCGGGCCAGGTCGCTGACGCGGGGCGCGGGCAGGGGAGCTGATTCAAATGACGACATCGGAACATATGTAGCACAAACGCCGCGCGCCTTAAGTCCGGAACCGGTCCGATCGATGTTCGTTTTGTCCCCGACCTTAACTGTGATCCTGGAGGACAAACGTGGCTGAGAATTCTGGAAACGGCGCGACGCCTGTGCTGGCCTTCATCGTGGGCGGTCTGATCGTCGTCGTCGCGGTGATCGCATTCTTCATGTACTCGGGCGGCATGGGCGGCGGTGAGACCAAGTCCGTCGATGTGAACATCAAGGCGCCTGATATCTCCGCGCCCGCCAAGGCCGAGTAGGGCCGTGGCCGACCAGCCAAGATCGGCGACGCCCTGGCTGGCCTTCCTGGTCGGCGGATTGATCGTGGCGGTCGCGGTGATCGCCTTCGTGATCTATTCGGGCGGGGGCATGTCAAAACCGGATATGCCCAAGAGCGTTGAGGTGGACCTGAACCTGCCTAAGGCGCCGTCGCTTCCGGATGCGCCAAGGCTGCCCGACGCGCCCATTCCAACTCCGAAATAGGACGGAGCGGTCTAGGCGCCCCGCTGGGCGAAGCTGAGGGCCGTCACACGGCAGGCCGAGGCCAGGGGCCGTTCGCCGCGGCCCTCGTCAATGCGCGCGATCAGCGCCGCGACGCTGAGCCCGTCGGTGGTCGCCAGCTCATCCAGCACCGCCCAGAATTCCGGCTCCAGGGCCAACGAGGTGGCGTGGCCGGACAGCAGGATGGAACGTTTACGAAGCCGTGGCATGAACGCAGTTGTGGGGCCAAGTCAGGCCTCGGCGCAACCTCGGAGCCGCCATGTCGGATTGCCTCTTGCAAAAAAATGACGCTGGCGTCATCTTTGATCCGAACGCTGTTTCGTAAAGGCTGCTCCCCATGGCCATGACCGCCGACACCTTTGACGTCCCCCACCAGCGGCAGGCCACTCCTGCCACTCCTGCCACTGCGACGCTGCCTAAGCCCAAGCTCCAGTGGGGTGCGGCGCTGAAGGCGCTGCAGCGTCTGCTGAACGACAAGGACGACACCGGCCAGGTGTTCGAGATCATGCGCGCCCTGAACGGCACGGCCACCGCCGACGCCTTCCAGCGCCTGCTGACCACGCCGCAGGGCGGTCGCATCGCCTACGAGCGCCAGGAGCTGGCCGAGAAGCTGATGGACGACGCCTGGCTGGACGCCTTCAAGCCGGGCACCGTGGGCGCGGCCTATCGCGACTTCATTCGCACCGAGCAGCTTTCGGCCGAGGGCCTGGCCGAGGTCAGCCGCTCCAGCGGCAACGAGATCGACGTGCGCCACCCCTATGCCTGGATGGGCCGCCGCACCCGCGACATCCATGACATCTGGCACATCCTGTCGGGCTATCACCGCGACGCGCTGGGCGAGGCCTGCCTGGTGGCCTTCTCCTACGCCCAGACCAAGGGCCTGGGCTGGGCGCTGATCGCGGCGGGCGCGACGATCCGCTCGCGGGGCGGCGACCATCCCTACGCCAAGGCGATCTGGCAGGGCTATCAGCGTGGCAAGGCCTGCGCCTGGCTGCTGGGCGAGGACTATGAGCGCCTGCTGAACGAGCCGCTTGAAGAGGCCCGCCGCCGTCTCGGCATCACGCCGGCCTCCATCTACAACGCCATCCCCGCCGCGGCCCGCGACGGCGCCGTTCCGACGCAGATCTAGGGCTCAGTCTTCGCGCCGCGTGCCGTCGAGTGCGCGGTCAGCCTGCGACGCCTCCATCTTCGATGCGGTCTTCTCAGCCTTGGTCCGCCCGAAGGCCACGCGGTTCCGCGCGGCCTGGCTCCGGTCTTGGTCGCGCGCCTTGGCCTTCTTCGCCTTGTTGAAGTTGATCAGGTCGGCCATCAGCCGGCGACCTATTTCAGAGAGGCGCAGAAGCGCTGGATGCGCGTGCAGGCGTCTTCCAAGTTGGCGTTCGAGGTCGCGTAGCTGATGCGGAAGAACGGCGAGAGACCGAAGGCCGCGCCGAACACCACCGAGACGCCCTCCTGCTCCAGCAGGGAGACCGCGAAGTCGGCGTCGGTTTCGATCACCTTGCCGGCCTCCGTGGTCTTGCCGATCAGGCCCTCCACCGACGGATAGACATAGAAGGCGCCTTCCGGGGTCGGGCACTTCAGGCCGCTCGCCTGGTTCAACATCGAGACCACCAGGTCCCTGCGGCCCTGGAAGAGGATTTTGTTCGGCGCGATGAACGACTGGTCGCCGTTGAGGGCTTCGACCGCCGCATACTGGCTGATCGAGGCGGGGTTGGAGGTCGTCTGGCTCATGACCTTACGCATCAGATTGATGAGCTCGACCGGGCCTGCCGCATAGCCGATCCGCCAGCCGGTCATGGCGTAGGCTTTGGAGACGCCGTTCATGGTCAGGGTGCGGTCGTAGAGCGCCGGCTCGACCTGGGCG
>NZ_JANOCX010000407.1:0-1550 GCF_031412415.1 Phenylobacterium sp. | reverse complement strand
GACGGCGCAGAGCGAGGTTGTGCGGATGACCCTATACGACCGAGTGGCGCGCGACGGGCTGACCGTCGATCAACGTGATGCCGTCTTTCGCACCGAAATGCGAGCGTATCGCGAGGCGCTCGAGCATCTCGCTGCCGAATAGCAGTTCAGGCCAGCATAGGCGAAGGTGACCGACGTTGCTGCCGACCTTCAGGTGT
The DNA here is from genome assembly GCF_031412415.1 of Phenylobacterium sp. Taxonomy (GTDB): domain Bacteria; phylum Pseudomonadota; class Alphaproteobacteria; order Caulobacterales; family Caulobacteraceae; genus Phenylobacterium. Next base: position 1,353 of record NZ_JANOCX010000407.1, on the reverse strand, counting down.
ACGAGGCAATCTGGAACGCCTTCGCCAGAACGGGCATCATCGATGGCGTGCGGAGCATGGCCTATGCCGACGAGCATCTTGCCGAGCTCACCAACGAACAACGGGCCGCAGCACGGCAGTTGGTCGGGTCGGTGGACCTACGGCACAACATCTCGCGCGAGACCGCGCAGCGTCTCGAAGCCTTGGGCATCGAGCCCAATCCGACCAACATGGCTCTGGGCGTGCGGCTCATGCTGGATGCGCGTTCCCAGGCCGCTCGCGAACTCAGACTGGGGATCGACACCGTGAGTGGGGGGACCCTTCCGGCGATCGCCACGGAATGGCATCCCGTGCCGGTGATCGCCGAGCATCTGACTGGTCGGCCCGCACAAATCGACGCGAGCGGGATCCCCGAGAAGTGGCTAAATGCATCGCCCATCGAGGCTGCGGAACTCTTGATCGCGTCGAACCCGGCGATGCTGGAGCACAGGAAGGATGGCAAGCGAGCGGCGACGCAGGTTGGAGAGCAGACGCTGCGACAGATCCGCTGGGCCGCGGTCCTGCTTCAGAAATCCATGAACCCGGTAGGACCGACGGCCGGCATCCGACCCTTCTGGACATGTACGTTCGACGATATCGTGACGCTCGACAGTTGGTTCGACAAACTCCCCGTTACACGCGGCAAATCGCCGCGGGATCGCGAGCCGGACACAACGCTGCAGGAGATCTGTGACCGAGCGCTCGATCGTATCGACGAAGGCGAGCTGGGAGCCGACGCCATCGGTCTCGACGGCGTCACCACCAACAAGCACCTGCGAAAGATCAAGCAGATCTACGACATGGCGCGTGACGAAATCGACATTCTGCCTGAAATCCGGTTTGCCAAATTCATGGTTCCGGACTTGAAGGATGAGCGGAACGCACGCGACGCCTACACCGTGGAGCAGGCCGTCGAAATCTTCTCACTGCCACCATGGACCGGCTGCGCGGGCGCACGAGATCGCCTCGCCGCTGGCAACGAGGTTTTCCATGACAGCCTGTACTTCGTGCTGCTGATCGTCTGGTACACCGGCATGCGGCGCGAGGAGGTCTGCAAGTTACTGGTCGCCGACGTTCAATATGACGCGGGCTATTGGTTTATAAGCATTCGCAACAGCGACGCGGGGCGAGTAAAGAATGCGAACTCGGTTCGACTGATCGCGTTGGCCCAAGAACTGATCCGACTGGGCTTCGTCCAATACGTTGATGCAATCCGGGCGGCAGGGCACGATGCGGTTTTCCCCGAACTCGTCGCTGAAAGGGACGGCACGAAAAAGGGCGACGTGTTCTACCGCATCTGGTGGATCTACATCGCGCCGCTTCTGACCGGGCTCA
>NZ_JANOCX010000406.1:0-6832 GCF_031412415.1 Phenylobacterium sp. | reverse complement strand
TTGTCCGCGTCGTGCTTGGCCATGGATCGCCTCAAGCCTTCGGCGGAACGCCGCCCAGGACGCCCTTCAGGCGATGCACCGTTTCGGCGTGAGTCAGGTCGATGTGCAAGGGGGTCACGGAAATTCGACCTTCGTAGATGGCCAGCAGGTCGGTGCCAGCGGCGGGTTTCGAGCGCTCTTGCCTGAACCCCATCCAGTAATAGTCACGATCGCGGAGGTCGGTGCGCTTTTCGGCGTGACGAACCGCCACATCCCGGAAGGTCTGGCGGGTCACCTCCACCTCGACGATCTCGGCGATCGGCCGCGCTGGGAAGTTGACGTTCATGATCACGTCGGCGGGCCAGCCCAGCTCGACCAGCTTGCGCACGATGCCGGCGCCGAAGTGTTCAGCAGGGGCGAACAGGTCCTGGCCCTCGACGGCCCAGTTGGTCGCCGACAGCGCGATGGAGGGAATGCCCAGCGCCATGCCCTCGATGGCGCCGGCCACCGTCCCCGACAGGGTGACATCCTCGGCCAGATTGGCGCCGCGATTGACCCCCGACAGCACGAGATCGGGCTTGAGCCCGCCCATCAGCTCGGTGACCCCAAGCAGTACGCAGTCCGTAGGCGTGCCGGTGGTGGCGAAACGGCGCGGGTCCAGGGTGCGCACGCGGACCGGGTCGGACAGGGTCAGGGCCCGACTGGCGCCGGACTGCTCGTACTCCGGCGCACAGATCCAGACGTCGTCGGACAGCACCTTGGCGATCTTCTCCAGCGCGACCAGGCCCTCGGCGTGGATCCCGTCGTCGTTGGTCAGGAGGATTCTCATTCACCACCGATGTGGGTCAGTCCGGGGAGGTAGGGATGCAGGGCCTGTGGGATGGCGATACGGCCGTTTTCGTCCTGATAGTTTTCCATCACCGCCACTAGTGTGCGGCCGACCGCAAGGCCGGAGCCGTTGAGCGTGTGGACGTAGCGCGTGCCCTTCTCGCCGGCCTTCTTGGTCCGCGCATCCATGCGCCGCGCCTGGAAATCGCCTGTGTTGGAGCAGGAGCTGATCTCGCGATAGCGGTCTTCCGACGGAATCCAGACCTCCAGATCGTAGGTCTTGCGCGCGCCGAAACCCATGTCGCCGGTGCAGAGCAGCATCGTCCTGTGGGGCAGTTCCAGGGCCTTCAACACCGCCTCGGCGCAGCCCACCATCCGCTCGTGCTCGGCCTCGGAGTCCTCGGGCGCGGTGATCGAGACGAGCTCAACTTTGTAAAACTGGTGCTGACGGATCATCCCGCGTGTGTCGCGGCCCGAGGCGCCGGCCTCTGAGCGGAAGCAGGCGGTCAGCGCCGTTAGGCGAAGCGGCAGCTCCTCCTCGGCGACGATCTGGCCCATGACCATGCTTGTGAGCGGGACCTCGGCGGTCGGGATCAGCCAGCGGCCGTCGGTGGTCCGGAACAGGTCGTCGGCGAACTTCGGCAGCTTGTCGGTGCCATAGGCCGCCGCGTCGTTCACCAGCAGCGGCGGTGAGACCTCGAGATAGCCGTGTTCCTGGGTCTGCATGTCCAGCATGAACTGGCCCAGCGCGCGCTCGAGGCGGGCGATCTGGCCCTTCAGGATCACGAAGCGCGCGCCGCTCATGCGCGCGGCGGCCTCGAAATCGATCATCCCCAGGTTCTCACCCAGATCGACGTGGTCCTTGGGGTTCTGGATGGCGAAAGGCTCGCCCCAGCGGCGGACCTCCACATTGTCGTGTTCGCTGTCGCCGGCGGGCACGTCGGGGAACGGGATGTTGGGGAGTTGGGCCAGCAGGTTCTGCAGGGCCTCGGCGGCAGCCTTCTCGGCCTCGCCCTGCTCCACCAGCACGCCCTTCACGGCCTCCACTTCGGCCATCAGGCGCTGGGCCTCGGCCTCGTCTTTCTTGGCCTTGGCTTGGCCAATCAGCTTCGAGGCGTTGTTGCGGACGGCCTGGGCCTCCTGCAAGGCGGCCTGGGCGGCGCGCACCTTGGCGTCCAGGGCGACGGCTTCCAACGCAGCGCCGGAACGGCCCTTCGCAGCCCAGGCTTTCTCGTAAAGCTCGGGGTTTTCGCGAATGGCTCGGATGTCGTGCATGGCTCTGCCGCTAGGTGGGAGTTGAGCGGCTTTCTCTAGAGCGCGTTGGCTATCGGGCCAACCCCTCCCCCGCCGTCAGACCGGAACCACGTCCGTGCCCGCCTCGTCCTCGCGGCGGCGCGAACGCTCGATCAGCTTCACGCACCAGATCGAGATTTCGTAGAGCAGGATGATCGGCAGGGCGAGCATGGTCTGGCTGATCGGGTCGGGCGGAGTGACGACGGCGGCGACCACGAAGACCGCCACGATGGCGTAGCGGCGGCCAGCGCGCAGCATTTCCGAAGTCACGATTCCGGCCATGCCCAGCAGGGTCAGAACCACCGGGAGCTGGAAGCACAGTCCGAAAGCCAGCAGCAGGGTGGTGACCAGGCTGAGATAGTCCGAGACCTTGGGCAGCAGTTGCACCGAGACCTGGGCGTCGACGATCTGCTGGCTGAGCGAGAACCACAGAACGAACGGCAGGATGATGTAGTAGACGAGGCTTGCCCCGGCCAGGAACAGGGTCGGCGAGGCCAACAGGAATGGCACGAAGGCCTTGCGCTCGCGCTTGTAGAGCCCCGGCGCCACGAAGCCGTAGACCTGCCAGGCCAGGACCGGGAAGGTCAGGACCACGGCGCCGAAGCCGGCGAGCTTCAGCTTGGTGAAGAAGAATTCCAGCGGCGCGGTGAAGATCAAGTTGAGTTTGTCGCCTTCCGCGGTGGGCGGAACCTCGCGCGCGCCGATCAGGGCCAGGAACAGGTCTCGCGTGCCGGCGAAGAATTTCACGATGTCGAAGCCGCCCGCCTGTTGGACGTGGGCGGCGTTCTCGGCGGCCAGCAGCTGCGAGGCGATGGCGAAAGGGTGCAGCAGGAAGCGGTAGATCGGCTCTGAGAATCCGAAACAGACCGCGAAACCGACCGCCATGGCGGCCACGCAGATGATCAGCCGTGAACGCAGCTCGACCAAGTGGTCCAGCAGCGGGGCCCGCGAGGACTCGATGTCGTCGTCGTCGTGGAACTCGCTCAAGCCTTGGCTCCAGCCTTGGCGGTCTTCTTGGGCGTCGCGGTCTTGGTCGCGGCTTTCGGGGCGGCCGTGGGCTTGGCGGTGCTGGACTTCGGCTTGGTCGGCGCCTTGCGAGCCTTGGGCTTGGCCTCTTCCACGATCTGGCTCATCTCGACCGGGTTCGCCTGCGGCGTGGAGACCATGGCCGGCGAGAAGCTCACATCTGAACCCTGGAGGCTGTTGCCGATCTCGTTGAAGACCTGGTCGACCTGGGCGTTGGAGGCGTCGAAGGCCGCGGCGGTGTCGGAGAGCTGACCCTTGCGCATGGCCTCGACCTCCTTGCGCAGGTCGTCCAACTCCGACTGGCGGGCCATCTCGTCAAAGCTGGCGCGGAACTCGCTGGCCATGCCTCGCAGCTTGGCGGTGAACTGACCCAGCTTGCGCAACATGACGGGCAGGTCCTTTGGACCCACCACGATCAAGGCGACCGCGGCGATGACCAGGAGTTCCAATCCGCCGATCTCGGGAAGCATCAGACGTCGCCTAAACAAGTAAGCCCGCGCCGATCAAGACCGGCGCGGGCGAATCCTACGTGCGCCGGCGGCTCAGCCGCGGGCTTCGTCTTTTTCGGTCTTGGGCAGAGGCTTGGAAGCGTCCGCCGTCGTCGGCTCGTCCTTCAGGCCGTCGCGGAAGGCGCGAATGCCTTTGGCCGCATCGCCCATGATGCCCGACAGCTTGCCGCGGCCGCCGAACAGCAGCGCGACCACCGCGATGACGATGACCCAGTGAATCCAACTCATTGCGCCCATGGCGACAAAACTCCTTCACGTCGGCGGCCGACACGGGCCGCACGCCCGCCCTGTGTTGCGCGGGAATATAGTCAGTTGCGCGGCAAAGCGCCAACGCGTCCTAACGCCCCGGCTCGTCCTGCCCCACGAAGTCTGTATGAAACTCGGGCGCCTCGCCGTCGTCGAGGGGGTCTTCGTCCAGATTTTCCATACCGGGCGCGGGAACGGCGAAGTCCGCCGGCAGGTCCAGGCTGAGCAGCCCCGCCGCGCGCATGTCCCCCGCGCCCGGCAGGTCGGACAGGTTCGCCAGGCCGTAGTGCTCGAGAAAGGCGTCCGTGGTGCCGTAGGTTACTGGGCGACCCGGCGTACGGCGGCGGCCGCGCATCCGCACCAGGCCCAGTTCCAATAGGACATCCAGCGTGCCGCGACTGGCCTGCACCCCGCGCACGGCCTCGATCTCGGCGCGGGTCACCGGCTGGTGATAGGCGATGATCGCAAGGGTCTCCTGCGCGGCCTTGGACAGCCGGCGCGGCTCCTCGCGCTCCTCGGTCATCAGGAAGGCCAGGTCGGCGGCGGTCTGGAAGCGCCAGCGGTCGGCGATGCAGGCGAGCTCCACGCCCCGCCCCGCATAGGTCGCCCGCAGGCCTGCAACGGCGGCCTCGACGTCGGCGCCCTGCGGCAGGCGCTTGGCCATATCGTCCAGGCTGAGCGGACCCGCGGCGGCGAACAACAGCGCCTCGACCTGGCGTTCGGTCTCGCTGGTCATGCGCCGGCTCGCTTGCGCGCGCGCAGATAGAGGTCGGCGAAAGCTTCCAGTTGGCGGGCCTCCATGGCGCCTTCACGCACCAGCTCAAGGCTCGCCGACAGGGTGGACGCGGTGTAGGAGGCCTGGCTCGGTCCCTCCCCCGAAGGCTTCAGCGGAGCGACCCCAGACAGCGGCGTCCAGCGTTCCAGGTCCGGCAGCATGTGGCGCAGGCGGTCGCGGGCATGCTCCAGCGGATAGGCCTGGGGCGCGCGCGGCGTGTAGTGACGGCCCTGCTCCTTCCGTCGCTGGTCGATATAGGCGCTCATCAGGCCGTAGAGATCACCCTCCAGCCGCGTCGACGGGATGACGGTGATGGCCTGGGGATCACCGCGGGTGAACACCTCGCGGCGCAGTTGCGGACGATCGCGCAGCGCCTCGGACGCCTTGCGCATGGCGTCCAGCTTGGCCAGTCGGAAGGCCAATTGAGCGGCCATCTCCTCGGCTGGAGCCTCCTCGGCCTTAGGCCGCTCGGGCTTGGGCAGCAGCAGACGCGACTTGAGGTAGGCCAGCCAGGACGCCATCACCAGATAGTCCGCCGCCAACGAGAACCGCACGCGACGGGCCTGTTGCACGAAGGTCAGGTACTGCTCGGCCAGCTTCAGGATGGAGAGCTGCATCAGGTCGACCTTCTGGGTCCGAGCCAGGGCCAACAGCACATGGAGCGGCCCCTCGTAGCCGTCCAGATCGATGATCAACGCCTCGCCGTCCTCAGCCGCCGTGTTGGCGGCCTCGAAGTCGAGATTGGGCTGGAAGGCGCTCATGCCGCCCATCGGCCTTCGAAGGCGGCGTCGAAGCGGGCCAAGGCTTCGTTCAGATCGAACGGTTCCCGCACCTTGGCGAGCCGGCCCATCGCGGCCTTGGCGCGGCGCAGGGCTTGGCCCGACAGCGCCTTCGTCCCGGCGATCACCTGCTTCATCTCGCCCATGTCGCCGTTGCAGTGCAGGACCACGTCGCAGCCGGCGGCCAGCGAGGCTCGGGCGCGGTCGGCGAAGGCGCCCCCCAGGGCCTTCATGGACAGGTCGTCGCTCATCACCAGGCCGTCGAAGCCGATGGCGCCGCGGATCACGTCGCGCATCACCTTTTTAGAAGTGGTGGCGGGCTTGCGGCGATCGACGGCGGCGTAGACCACGTGGGCGGTCATGGCCATCGGCATGTCCGACAGCATCTTGAACGGCGCGAAGTCTCGGGTGTCGAGGTCCTCGTAGGCGGCGTCGACCACCGGCAGGTCCAGATGGCTATCGGCGGTGGCGCGGCCGTGCCCTGGGATGTGCTTGATGACCGGCAGGACACCGCCGGCGATCAAGCCTTCGCAGGCCGCTCGACCCAGCAGGGCGACGCCTTCAGGGGTCCTGGCATAGGCGCGGTCACCGATGATCTCGTGCGCGCCCTCGACAGGCACGTCCAGGACCGGCACGCAGTCAACGTTGATCCCCAGGGCGGCTAGGTCGTGGGCCAGCAGTCGCGCGCCCAGACGGGTGATCTCCCGCCGAAGCAGCGGATCGTTGGCGCTCAGCTCGCCATAGGCGCGCCCAGGCGGATAGCGCCGCCAGTGCGGCGGTCCCAGGCGCTGAACGCGGCCGCCCTCTTGGTCGATCAGCACAGGCGCATCGGCCCGATCGACCGTGGCGCGCAGTTCGTCGACCAGGCGGCGCACCTGGTCCGGCGTGTCGATATTGCGCGCGAACAGGATGAAGCCCCAGGGCGCGACGTCGCTGAAGAAGGCCTTCTCCTCCGCAGAGAGGGTCAGGCCGCCACAGCCGAGGATCGAGGCGCTGGTCACTATTTCACGAAGCAGTTCTTGCCCGAGGCCTTGAGCTGATTGCAGAAATCCGTCGCCGCCGCGCGTGAGGCGAAGCCGGTGACGGTGGTCCGGAATAGGGTCGAGCCGTCCTTCTGGATCTGCTCCACGCGCTTGCCCTTGCCGGCCGCGAGGCCTGGCGCGGCCTTGGCGGCGTCGTTCCAGCCCTTGTCGGCCAGGGCCTGGGACGAGAAAGCGCCGATCTGGACCGAGGCGGCGCCGCCGGCGGCGGCCTTCGGCGCGGGGCCGACCGCCGGGGCGGCCTTGGGCGGCGGGATGGACGCCGGTGCGGCAGCCTTGGGCGCCGGAACAGCGGCCTTGGGCGCGGCGGGCGGCGGCGGGGCGATGGCCGGCTTCAGAGCGGGCGCGGTCGGCAGG
>NZ_JANOCX010000405.1:0-2039 GCF_031412415.1 Phenylobacterium sp. | reverse complement strand
GGCCCCTAACTAGGACGTGACGCCACCAAACGGAAGCGCGGCGGGAGGTCCAACTATTGCAGCAGGGTCAGCGTATTGCCCGCCGGATCCTTGAAGTGGGCCAGGGTCCCGCCCCAGGGCAACTTCTCCGGCGGCCCCAGGAAAGGCACCCCCTTGGCCTTCAGGGCTTCATAGGTCGCCGCGATGTCGTCCACCTGGATCGAGGTCCCGACGAAACGGCCCACCAGGGTCTCCCCCTCATCGCTCCCGTCGTCGCGCTCGACGATCAGGTCGATCCCAAGGTCGTAGCCGACCGCCATCTCCATGTCCCACTTGGCCGTCAGACCCAGGGTCTCTCCATAGAATCGCTTGGCGGCCGCCATGTCATCGACCCAGATCCGCAGTCCGTAGATCTTCATGTGGCGCACTCCCTCACCCAGGCGGCGCCGCATTCTAGCGCATCGCCCCAAGCTTGACTTCCCGTCCCTGACAGCCGACCCCAGGATGATGACTGCGCCGACCACCGAGCCCGAGCTTTCGGCCCGCGCCCTGATCGCGCGGATCGCCGGGGTCTATATGCGACCCCGCTGGAAGGCCTGGACCTGCGCCATGCTGGCGGCCATCGCCGTGGCGGTGCTGTCGGCCAAGCTGGTTCAGATCTTTGAGCCGGCGATCAACGACCTGCTGGTCAACCACAAGCCCGGCGCCCTGGTGATGGTGCCGCTCACCATCGCCGCCCTGGCCATCGGCCGGGCCCTGGCCCAGGTGATCCAGGCCTCGCTGGTCAACCAGATCGGCAACGCCGTGGTGGGCGACGTGCAGGTGCAGCTGTTCGGCAAGCTGGTCCGGGCCGACCTCGCCCACCTGCGCACCCAGCACTCCGGCGCCTATGTCTCCTCGGTGCTTTACGACGCCAGCCTGATCCGGGAAGCCGCCACGTCCGGGGTGATCAACTACACCCAGCACGCCCTGACGGTGATCGGCGCCATCACCGTGATGGTCTCCAACGACCTGCTGCTGTCCCTGACCCTGGTGGCCGCCGCGCCCCTGACCGGCTTCATCATGCGCCGGTTCTCCAAGAAGACCACCAAGGCCGCCAAGGGGGCCATGGCCGAGACCTCGGCCCTCTCCACCGCCATCATGGAGAGCCTGGACGGGGTTCGGGTGGTGAAGATCGAGAACCGCGAATCCTACGAGGAGACCCGGGTCGCCGAGGTGGTGCAGCGCCGCCAGAAGCACCTGGTGAAGGGCGCCAATGCACGGGCCCGCGCCGCCCCGGCCACCGAGCTGGTGATGACCCTGATCACGGCGACGGTCATCGCCTATGCGGGCTGGCGCGCGCAGTCGGGCGCCATGAACGTCGGGGCCTTCATGGCCTTCCTCCTGGCCCTGGGGCTGGCTTCCCAGTCCCTGCGGCAGCTCTCCAACCTGGCGACGGTGATGGCCGAGGGGATGAGCGCGGCGCGCCGCCTGTTCGCCGCCCTGGACGTCGAACCCGAGGTGCGGGAGCAGCCGGGCGCCGCGACCCTGGCCCGGGGCGAGACCACGATCTGCTTCAAGGGCGTCAGCTTCGCCTATGCCGGCGGTCCGCCCACCCTGCGCGAGGTGACCCTGGAGGTCCGCCGCGGCGAGACCGTCGCCCTGGTGGGCCCCTCCGGCGGCGGCAAGACCACCATCCTGAACCTCATTCCGCGCTTCTACGACGCCACCGACGGCGGGGTGACCATTGACGGCGTGGACATCCGCGATGTGACCCTGGCCTCCCTGCGCGCCCAGATCGCCCTGGTGACGCAGGAACCCTTCCTGTTCGACGACACCATCCGCGCCAACATCGCCTATGCGCGTCCCGACGCCAGTCAGGCGGAAATCGAGACCGCCGCGCGGGCCGCCGCCGCCCACGACTTCATCCTCTCCCTGCCCGCCGGCTACGACACCCTGGTGGGCGAGGCGGGGGCCCGGCTGTCGGGCGGCCAGAGGCAGCGGATCGCCATCGCGCGCGCCTTCCTGAAGGACGCCCCCATCCTGCTGCTGGACGAGGCCACCAGCGCCCTCGACACCGA
>NZ_JANOCX010000404.1:0-9279 GCF_031412415.1 Phenylobacterium sp. | reverse complement strand
CGCCAGCGCGCGCTCACCCGCGAACTGGAATGGGTTCGGTCGGGTGCCAAGGCCCGCCAGGCCAAGTCCAAGGCCCGTCTGGCCGCCTATGAGCGGATGGTCGACGAGCAGGAAAGCATGCGCGGCGCCCAGACCCATGCTGTGATCCAGATCCCGCCCGGCCCGCGCCTCGGCAATGTCGTGCTGGAGGTCGAGAACCTCAACAAATCATATGGCGACAAGCTGCTGTTCGACGGCCTGACCTTCAAACTGCCGCCGAACGGCATCGTCGGCGTGATCGGTCCGAACGGCGCCGGCAAGTCGACCCTGTTCAAGATCATCACCGGCCAGGAAACCCCTGACGGCGGGACCTTCCGAGTCGGCGAGACGGTGAAGCTCGCCTATGTGGACCAGAGCCGCGACGCGCTCGATCCCACCAAGACCATCTGGCAGGAGGTCTCCCAGGGCCTGGACATCCTCACCGTGGGCAAGCGCGAGATCAACACGCGCTCCTATGTGGGTTCGTTCAACTTCAAGGGCGGGGACCAGCAGAAGAAGGTCGGCCAGCTCTCGGGCGGTGAGCGCAACCGCGTCCACCTAGCCAAGACGCTCACCACCGGCGGCAACCTGATCCTGCTCGACGAACCGACCAACGACCTGGACATCGAGACCCTGCAGAACCTGGAAGAGGCGCTGGAGGAGTTCGCCGGCTGCGCGGTGGTGATCAGCCATGACCGCTGGTTCCTGGACCGGCTGTGCACCCACATCCTGGCGTTCGAAGGCGACAGCCACGTGGAATGGTTCGAGGGCAACTTCGAGGCCTATGAAGAGGACAAGAAGCGCCGCCTAGGCGCCGACAGCCTGATCCCCCACCGGATCAAGTTCCACAAGTTCACGCGGTAGGGTGGGGCGGCTCTAGGCCGCCCGCCCGATCGTCACGCCGGTCATGCTGATCGCGGCCAGCTCGATGGCGTCGTTGAAGAAGGCGACCTCATCGCCGTCTTGCTGTGCGCCTAGAACGTAGAGCAAGGGCAGGTAGTGCTCGTCTGTCGGGACGGAGAGCGCGGCGTCCTGGCCAAGGACGACCCAGTCGATCAGCGGGCCGTGGTCGTGGGCGACGATGAGCGCCTTCACCGTGTCGTTGAAGCGCTCGGCCCAATCGAAGGGCGTGGCGCCTTGGGCGCGGATCGCTACGCGCAGATTGTGCACCCAGTCGCCCGAGCCGAGGATCAGCACGCCCTCAGAGCGCAGCGTCGCGAGCCGACGGCCAAGCTCATAGTGAAAGGCCGGCGGTTGGCGCTGGTCGATGGCCAGTTGCAGCACCGGAACGTCGGCGTCGGGAAACATGTGGACCAGCACTGACCAGGCTCCGTGGTCCAGACCCCACTCCTGATCCTGCCGAACCGGCACCGGCGCCAGAATGTCAGCAATGCGACGCGCCAGGCCGGGGTCGCCGGGGGCCGGATACGACATCTCGTAGAGCGCCTGCGGGAAGCCGCCGAAGTCGTGGATCGTGCGCGGCGTGCTCATGGCCGTGACGGCGGTCTCCTCGACGTACCAGTGCGCGGACACGCAGAGGATCGCCCTCGGGCGCGGCAAGCGCGCGCCCAGGGCGCGCCAGGTGTCGGCATAGACGCCGCCAAGCGCTTCCATCGGGCTGCCATGGCCGACGAAGATGGCGGGCATGCGTGGGGTGGGCTCGTTCATGGTCATCAGATCGTGCTGCCAACGGCCGAGTTCAATCGCCCCGCGGCATCTCGCGGACCTGGCGCAGGGGCGAGAGGGCGCCGATGAGCGGGATGCTGAGGAAACCGACCGCCGCCACGAACAGCGCCAGGCGCGGGCCGATCAGCCCGCCTAGCGCGCCGCCGCCCAGGGCGCCCAGGATCGCCACCCCGCCGGCCGAGGCGTGGAACGCGCCGGCGACGCGGCCCAGCACCTGCTGCGGCATCAGGGTCTGGCGTAGCGTGGCGGTGAGCACGCCGGCAGACACGGCGAAGGCGTCGCCGGTGACCTGGGTCGCGATCATCACGATGCTGGCCCCTAGTCGGTCGGCGGGCGCCAGCGGGATGCACATGGCCGAGAGGCCGGCGCCGAGGATCGCCAGCAGGATCGCCGGGCCGACGCCCAGCCGTCTGCCCAGCCATGGACCAAGCCAGGCCCCGGCCAGCGCTCCCACGCCCCCGGCCGCGATGGCCATGCCCAGGATCGAGGTCGGCAGGTCGAGCGTACGCAGCGCGAACAGCACGTAGAGCGCGGCGAAAACGCCGCCGAACAATCCCTGCGCGATCCCCATCAGCATCAGGGCGCGCACCCGCGACTCCGCCCAGGCCAGACGGAACCCCTGGGTGATCTCGGTCAGCCAGGGGGCGGGCGGCTGGGGGGCGGGGACCGGTTCGGGCGCGCGGATCAAGGCGAGAAGGCTCGCCGAAGCGAGATATGTCGCGGCGTTGACGGCCACGGCGATCGGCGCGGTCAACCACTGGAACAGCATCCCCGCCAGGGCCGGACCGCCCACCTCGGCGACCGCCTCGGTGGAGGCCAGCTTCGAATTGCCGTCGGTGAGTGCGGCGCGTCCGATCAGGCCCGGCAGGTAGGCGTGGCTGGCGATGTCGAAGATGACGCTGGCGGCGGCCACGACGGCGGCGGCGGCCAGGATCTGGGCCAGCGTCAGCACCCCGAACAGGGCCGCGAGAGGAATGGCGATCAGCACCGCGGCGCGGATCAGATCGGTCGCGATCAGCAGCGGCCGGCGCCGGAGGCGGTCGACGTAGCCGCCGCCCGCCAGTCCTGCGAACACCGCCGCCGCGCTGGCCGTGGCGGCCAGCGCGCCGAGTGTGGCGGCGCTCGCGCCCAGCGTGACCACCGCCATGATCGGCAGGCCTTCGCGGGTGATGCGGGTGCCGAAGGCTGAAACCGCCTGGGCCGCCCAAAGCCGCGTGAAATCGCGGTCGCGCCAAAGGGCGTCGGTAGAAGTCATGGAAAGGGTCCGTGCAGGCGGTCATGGGCGCTCGCGCGCTGGCGGCGCGAGGGGTGTCAATGGGCGCGATATTTGTTCGCCGCCTCGCGGGCCCACCTTCACCCTAAGGCCAGATGTGGCGCAGCCAAGTCAAGGCGCATGACGCCGGGTCCAGCCTTGGCTATGGCTCGCCGATCACCTGGAGATGCCTCGATGTCCGTCAAGCCCGTGGTCCTGCTGTCCCACCAGATGCTCGCGCCGATGCAAGCGGCGTTGGAGGCCCAGGGCTACGAGGTGGGGCGTCGCTGGGACCTGACGCCCGACCAGGCCGCCCAGGCCCGCGCCATCGTCCACGCGGGCGAGGTCGCCCTGGAACCGGCCTTCCTGGCGAGCCTGCCCAGGCTCGGCCTCATCGCCTGCGTCAGCGTCGGCTACGATGGCGTGAATGTGCCCGCCGCGCGGGCGGCGGGGCTGGAGGTCACCCACGCCAAGGGCCTGAACGCCGACGACGTGGCCGACCATGCCTTGGGTCTGTTGATCGGCGGCTGGCGCAACATCGTGATCGGCGACGGCGTGGTCCGCGGCGGCGGCTGGCGCGACGGCGACCGCATGGGACCTCGGGCCGGATTGCGCGGCCGCAAGCTGGGGATCATGGGCCTGGGGGCCATCGGCGAGGCGGTGGCGGTTCGCGCCCAGGCCTTCGGGATGGAGATCGCCTGGTGGGGGCCGCGCGAAAAGCCCGGCGCCTCCTGGCCTCGCGCCGACAGCCTGCTGGCGCTGGCCGACGCCAGCGACATCCTGGTGATCGCCAGCCGGGCCGACGAGACCAACCGTCGCCTGGTCGACCGCGCGATCATCGAGGCGGTGGGGCCACGCGGCATGATCGTCAATGTGGCGCGCGGCTCGATCGTCGACGAGGACGCCCTGATCGCCGCGTTGAAGGACGGACGCCTGGGCCGCGCGGGTCTGGACGTGTTCGAGACCGAGCCGACCCCGCCCGAGCGCTGGGCCGATGTGCCCAACGTGGTGCTGACCCCGCACAGCGCGGGCGGCACGGTCGATTCCATTCCACGCATGGTGGCCCAGGCGCTGGAAAACGTTCGGCTGTTCCTGGCCGGAGAGCCCTTGATGAGCCCCGTCTCGGGCTGAAAACCTTTCAGCAATCGATTGTGCTAGAATGCATCTGGTTGGGTCGCCTTAACTTGACATAAAGACATAAGGATATCTTTATGTCGTCATGACTCTCTCAACGATCCAGGCGGTCGAGGTGTTGCGCGCGGCAGGGGAGCCGACGCGCCTGCGTATTCTCGCGCTGCTGGCTCGCGAGGAATTGGCGGTTCTGGAGCTTTGCCGGGTTCTCGATCAGAGCCAACCGCGGGTTTCCCGACATCTGAAGTTGCTGGCCGAGGCCGGCCTCGTCGAGCGTTTCCCGGACGGAGCCTGGGTCTTCTATCGCCTGGTGACCGGCGGCGACGGCCGACGGCTGGTCGACGAAGCCTTGGCTCTCATCGACCCCGACGACCTGGGCCTGGCCCGCGACGCCGAGCGCCTGCAGTCAGTGCGGGGCGAACGCTCCGCCGAGGCTGGGGAGTACTTCGCTCGCAACGCCGCGCGCTGGGATGAAATCCGCTCGCTCTATGTTTCCGAAACCGCCGTCGAGGAGGCAATCCTTCAGGCGGCGGGTCCCGGGCCGTTCAAACGGCTGGTGGACCTGGGCTCGGGCACGGGTCGCATGCTGACCCTGCTCGCCCCCCAGGCCGAGGCGGCGCTGGGTCTCGATCTCTCCCAGCAGATGCTGAACGTGGCGCGCAATCACGTGGCGGAGGCGGGCCTGGAGCGCTGCGAACTGCGCCACGGCGATATCTTCGGCACTCGGCTGCCGGGCCAGAGCGCCGATCTGGTCGTGGTTCATCAGGTCCTGCACTACCTGGCTGACCCCGCGGCGGCGGTGCGTGAGGCTGGGCGCCTGGTGGCCGAGGGCGGCCGCCTGCTGATCGTCGACTTCGCGCCCCACACGCTGGAGTTCCTGCGCGAGCAGCACCAGCATCGCCGGCTCGGCTTCTCGGAGCCGGAGATGGAGCGCTGGTTGAATGAGACCGGCCTATCCAAGGTCCGGGCCACCGCCCTGCCGCCGGCGCGCGCCGACGGGCTCACGGTCAAGATCTGGGTCGCCGAGCGCGGCCGTCAGTCCCAAAGGAGCGCCGCATGAGCCCGCATGAAACCGCGCTCGGCCCCGTCGCCCGCGCCGGCGCGGGAACCGCGTCGCGCCCCTCGGTGTCGTTCGAGTTCTCGCCTCCCAAGACACCTGAGGCTGAAGAGAGCCTGTGGGAGGCGATTCGTCGTCTCGAGCCCCTGAACCCGTCGTTCGTCTCGGTCACCTATGGCGCGGGCGGATCGACGCGGGAGCGCACCCACCGGACGGTGGTTCGGATGCTGAAGGAGACGACCCTACGACCGGCGGCGCACCTGACCTGCGTGGACGCCTCCAAGGCGCAGGTCGACGAGGTGGTGCAGGACTATTGGGACGCCGGCATCCGCCACATCGTGGCCCTGCGCGGCGATCCGCCAGGCTCACTGGGTGGGGTCTATCAACCCCGCGCCGACGGCTATCTCAACGCCACGGAGTTGACCGCGGGGATCAAGTCGGTGGCGCCGTTCGAGGTGAGCGTCAGCCTCTACCCGCAGAAGCATCCCGAGAGCCCGTCGCTGGATCACGACATCGACGTCCTGAAAGCCAAGGTCGACGCCGGCGCGACCCGGGCCATCACCCAGTTTTTCTACGACATCGACGCCTTCCTGTTCTTCACCGACAAGGTGAGGAAGGCCGGCATCACCATACCGATCTCGCCGGGGATCATGCCGGTGTCGAACTTCAAGGGCCTCAAGAGGATGGCGGCCCCATGCGGCATTCCCCTGCCGGGCTGGCTGGGCAACCTGTTCGAGGGCCTGGACAAGGACCCGGAGACGCGGAAGCTGATCGCCGCTTCGGTCGCCACCGAGATGTGCGCTCGTCTGGTCGAGGAGGGCTATTCCGACCTCCACTTCTACACGTTGAACAGGGCCGATCTGGTCTATGCGATCTGCCGGGTGCTGGGCGTTCGTGAAGTCCCGACGGAGCAGGCGGCATGAAGGCCCTGATTTCACTGGCGCTCGCGGCCGTGGCGACGACGGCTTCCGCCCAGACGCCGCCATCGTGGACGCGCGCGACCGAGCCGTTCGCAATCGCCGACAACCTCTACTACGTGGGGACGGAGGGGCTCTCGGCCTTCCTGATCACCACGCCCAAGGGTCACATCCTGATCGACGGCGCCCTGCCGTCCAGCGCCAAGCCCATCGAGGCCAACATCGCCAAGCTGGGCTTCAAGGTCGGCGACGTGAAGGTGCTGTTGAACACCCACGCCCACTTCGACCATTCCGGCGGCCTGGCCGAACTGAAGCGCGACGCCGGCGCCAGCCTCGCGGCCAGCGCCCAGGACCGCGTGGCGCTCGAGACGGGGAAGTACCCTGGTTCGGAAGAGGTCACCGCTTTCGACTTTCCCCCGGTAAAGGTGGATCGGGTGCTGAAGGACGGCGACAAGGTCGGCCTGGGCGGCGTCGTCCTGACCGCGCACCTGACGCCCGGCCATACTGCCGGCTGCACCACCTGGACCTTCCCGGTGAAGGTCGGAAGCGTCGTGCGTCAGGCCCTGCTCTATTGCAGCACCTCGGTGGCGGCCAACCGGCTGGTCTCAAAGACGCGGGGTCCGCAGTACCCGGGCATCGCGGCGGACTACCCGCGCAGCTTCGCAAAGCTGAAGGCGATGAAGGCCGACATCTTCCTCGCTCCGCACGGCGAGCAGTTCGGCATGGCGGCCAAGCGCGTGGCCATGGGGCCGGGCAAGGCCAACCCCTTCGTAGATCCAACCGAATTGGCCCGCGTCGTCGCCGCGTCCGAGACCGACTTCAAGGCGCAGCTCGCCAGGCAGCAAGAGGCCGCGAAATGACCCGACAAGACCGCATCGAGAAGCTGAAGTCGATCTCCAGGGAGCGCGTGCTGATCCTGGACGGGTCGTGGGGGGTGATGATCCAGAAGCGCGGGCTGGTGGAGGCCGACTATCGCGGCGAGCGGTTCGCGGGCCACAACTCCGAGCTCAAGGGCAACAACGATCTGCTGTGCATCACCCGGCCCAACATCATCGCCGACCTGCACGACCAGTACTACGCCGCTGGCGCCGACATCTCCGAGACCAACACCTTCTCCGGCACCACCATCGCCCAGGCCGACTACGAGTGCGGCGAGGCGGTCTACGACATCAACTTCCAGGGCGCGAAGATCGCCCGCGAGGTCGCCGACCGCTGGAGCGAGAACGAGCCGCACAAGCCGCGCTTCGTGGCCGGCTCCATCGGGCCGCTGCCCAAGATGCTGTCGATGTCCTCGGACGTGAACGACCCGGGCGCGCGGCTGGTGACGTTCGACGTGGTCTACACCGCCTACCGCGAGCAGATGATCGCCCTGCACGACGGCGGGGTCGACCTGTTCCTGATCGAGACCATCACCGACACGCTCAACTGCAAGGCCGCGATCAAGGCGATCCTCGACCTGCAGGATGAGGGCTATGAGCCCCTGCCGATCTGGATCTCGGGCACCATCACAGACCGATCAGGCCGCACTCTGTCGGGCCAGACCGTGGAGGCCTTCTGGAACTCGGTGAAGCACGCCAAGCCCTTCGCCATCGGGCTGAACTGTGCGCTTGGCGCCGACCTGATGCGGCCCCACATCGCCGAGCTGTCGCGGGTCGCCGATACCCTGATCTCGGCCTATCCGAACGCCGGCCTGCCCAACGCCATGGGCGAGTACGACGAAGAGCCTCACCAGACGGCGCATGAGCTCCATGAATGGGCCGAGCGCGGGCTGGTCAACATCCTCGGCGGCTGCTGCGGCACCACGCCCGACCACATCCGCCACGTGGCCGACGCGGTCAAAGGCGTGCGTCCCCGTCAGATCCCGGAGCGTCCGACCGCCATGCGGCTGGCCGGACTGGAACCCTTCGAACTCGCCTGACCAAAACGGCGCCGATCTAGGCTAAGAACCCCGCGCCAGCGGGGCTGAATGGATTCAAATGAGACCCATCTTCATCAATGTCGGGGAACGAACCAACGTCACTGGATCGGCCAAGTTCCGGAAGCTTGTGGCCGAGGGAAACTATCCAGAGGCCCTGAGCGTCGCGCGGCAGCAGGTTGATGCGGGCGCATCGATAATCGATATCAACATGGATGAGGGTCTGCTGGACTCCGTCCACGCCATGCGGACCTTCCTCAACCTCATCGCCGCCGAGCCGGACATCGCGCGGGTGCCGGTGATGATCGACTCTTCCAAGTGGGAGGTGATCGAGGCGGGGCTGAAGTGCGTGCAGGGCAAGGCCATCGTCAATTCCATCTCCATGAAGGAAGGCGAGGCCAAGTTCATCGAGCAGGCCCAGGCTTGCCTCAGGTACGGCGCCGCCGTCGTGATCATGGCCTTCGACGAGGTCGGCCAGGCCGACACCGCCAAGCGCAAGATCGAGATCTGCGAGCGGGCCTACCGGATCCTGGTGGACCAGGTCGGCTTCCCGCCGGAAGACATCATCTTCGACCCCAACATCTTCGCCGTGGCGACGGGGATCGAGGAGCACGACAACTACGCGGTCGACTTCATCGAGGCCGTCCGGGTCATCAAGCAGACCCTGCCCTACGCGCGGATCTCGGGCGGCGTCTCCAACGTCTCGTTCTCATTCAGGGGCAATGAGCCGGTCCGCCGGGCGATCCACTCGGTGTTCCTGTACCACGCCATCGCCGCGGGCATGGACATGGGCATCGTCAACGCCGGCGACCTGCCGGTCTATGACGACATCCCCGCCGAACTGCGCGAGGCCGTCGAGGACGTGATCCTCAACCGGCCCCAGCGCGACGCCAAGCTGACCAACACCGAACGCCTGGTGGAGCTGGCCCCCAAGTACAAGGGCGGCAAGTCCGTGCAGAAGGGCCCCGACCTGACCTGGCGCGAAGGCGACGTCCAGGCCCGGATCACCCACGCCCTGGTCAACGGCGTCACCGACTATATCGAGGCCGATACCGAGGAGGCGCGCAGCCAGGCCGAACGCCCGCTGCACGTCATCGATGGCCCGTTGATGGACGGGATGAACGTGGTCGGCGATCTGTTCGGCTCGGGCAAGATGTTCCTGCCCCAGGTCGTGAAGTCGGCCCGGGTGATGAAGCAGGCCGTGGCCTATCTCATGCCGTTCATGGAGGCCGAGAAGGAGGGCAAGCCGCGCGAGGCGGCGGGCAAGATCCTGATGGCCACCGTCAAGGGCGACGTCCACGAC
>NZ_JANOCX010000403.1:0-6152 GCF_031412415.1 Phenylobacterium sp. | reverse complement strand
CGAGACGAGACTTGTAGACCCGATAGGGCGGGGTGTCGCGAGCGCGCTCTTCCGACAGCACGACCCCACGCTCGCGATCGATGGCCGCGGGGTCGAGGGTGAGGTTCCCGGCCGCCTCGCGCAGCAGCATCAGTGAGGTGTCGACGGTCTCGTCGTCGGTGCGCGGCAGGTCGAGCTTATAGACCGTCTCGTCGAAATCGGTGGAGGCGTTGGTGTCGGCGCCGAAGGCCAGACCCAGGCGCTCCAGGATCTTGATCATGTCGCCTTCGGGTACGGTCTTCGACCCGTTGAAAGCCATGTGCTCCAGGAAGTGGGCGATGCCCTGTTGCTTGTCGGTCTCCATCAGGGAGCCGGCGTCGAAGCGAAGGCGCAGGGCGGCCTGCCCCGGGGGGATCGACTGCTTGCGAATGGCGTAGCGCATGCCGTTCGGCAGGGCGCCGAAGCGGATGTCTGGGTCTGGTGCAAGGTCGGAACGCGCCTGGGCCCATTCACCGGGCTTCATCTTCGTGGCGGTCGGGGCGGGGCGATCCTTGCCCAGGCCGAACTTCGGGAGCGGCAGGCTGAGAGCGTAACCAGGCGCGGCCAGGACCAGGACGAGCGCGGTCACCGCAAGGGGTCGTATCATCAAACGTATCAGGTCCGGCTTTGCCAAGGTCGACGCACAATGCGCCGCGCCATGTGGCGTTCGCAAGGCGACATCGGGGCGCTAATTGCCCGACGGACGGCTCACATAATAGGTGGCGGTGTTGCCGACCGCGGTGGAGACGCCGCTGGCCGAGCGGCCACTTCCGCTGACATTGACGATGCTCTGGGCGCCGACGTCGGAGCGGTTCACCTGGCTGTTGGTGACGGTCATTCTGCCCTCGCAGTCGGAGCAGGCGTAGCCGGTCACAGAGTTACCCATGGCCGTCGAGGTCGCCGTGGCGTCGTAGCCGTCCACGCCGATGAAGTTGGCCACCGCCTCGATGCCGCCGCCGTCGTTGATTTGGACTGTCTCGAGGATCAGTTCGCCGCCGATTTCGCCGGCGGTCAGCGCGTTGCCCACACCGTAGGCGTTGACCGCGCCGGTCCCATAGGCGGAGGCCGCGTTGCGGGCCTCGGCGCGCACATAGGCCAGGTTGCGCTGGTCGGCGTAGACGTCGAGGAGGGGGCCCTCATTGACCGCGTTGACGTTGTTGCCGGCCGCCGTGGCGCGCGCGGTGGCGTCCTGGACACTGCCAAAGCCCGTGAAACTGCTGGCCTGGATACGGTCGGCCTCGTTGAGCTGGCCTGCGATCACCCGAGCGGCTGAACCCTGGCCATCAAGGGTGATGTCGTTGCCGGTGCTGGTGGCGGCGAAGTTGGCCACGCCCGAGACATAGGCGTAGTCGCCGCCGCCGTCGGTGGAGACCGTGGCGCCGTTGGTCTGGTTGGCCCGAACGCCGGCCGCGGCGTATTCGAGACCGAACGACTGGCTGTTGCCGGTGGCCTGGTTGAGCGAGTCGACATCGCCGGCCGAGCCGCCCGCGGCGTTGATACGGCTGTTCCCGGCGATCGCCGCGGTGGTGGCGGTGTTCTGGTTCGTGACCGCGGTGAGGGTTCCGTCATAGGCGCCGGCGAAGCCGCTGTTGCCTGTGGCGGTGTTGGTCGCCGAGACGCTGTCGCCGGAATAGCCGCTGACAGTGACCCGGGTGTCGGCGGCCACGTCGCCGTTGGCGGCCTGGTCGGAGCGGACATCCAGGCGCTGGCCTTCGGCCGTCGCTTCATAGGCGTTGCCGACCGCGTTGGTGGTCGCGGTGGTGAAGTCGCTCACGTCGACGACGTTCAACGTCTGCTGCGAGAAGACGTCGCCGAACTGAACCTGGTTGTTCAGGACGCTGCTGGGCGGGGTCTGACTAGTAGCGGTCGCGCACGGCAGAATCGCGACGAGAGTTCCAGCGAGAAGGATCTTCGCGAGTCTGGCCATTGTTGGTCCCGAGATTGTTGTAGGCGGGCACATAGCCGCCGGTCAGGCCGACTGTGGAGCCTTCCAGCGGGTCGGAGGTCAGGCAGCCCTGCGGGCCGGGCATGCCATAGAGGTTGGCGGTCATCTCGACGACGGCGCGTTCCACCAGGCTGCGGACCGCGAGCTGCATCGGCTCCAGGGCGCCCGCGCCGGCAGAGATGTCGAAGACATTGCCATTGAGGAAGTCGAAGAAGCCGACGCCGACTTCGCGGCCGACCACCTGCTTCTGATAGGAGATGACGTCCACCACTTCGAGCGTGCGGGTATTGATCAACCGCAGATCCAGGCCGATGTTCATGATGAACAGCCGCCCGCGGAACGAACCCTTGGCCGCCGTGGCGTCGGGATCGCCGCCGGCCGCGTCGAAGCCGGACGAGCGGATATTGTAGTTCAACTCGGTGACGCCGCCCGCCACATAGAAATCGGAACCGGGCACCTGGCCCGCCACGATCCGGCGGTACTCCGCCGCCTGGGTGGGCGCGGGGTTAGGAGCGTCGGAGATCAGCTTGTTGTTGGCGTATTTCAGCTCGAGTTCCGAGACCGAGGTGTCGAAGCGCTCGACCAGCGGCATGCCCGCCTTGGCGAAGGCCGACATGGCCATCAGGGACGCGCCCTGGGTGATCTTGCGGCCCGAACCGTCGGACTCCGCCTTGCCCGTGTAGTCGGCGATGCGGCCGATGGCGATGCGCGGCGCCACGATGCGGGCGTTGCGCGCGTAGCCGGCCATGCAGACCAGGGCGTTGGAATAGGGTGTTGGATTGACCGTCACCGGTGCGTTGCCGATCGAGCGGGCATAGTTGCCGCTGGGCCCGGCCACAGGGGTGGCGCAGGCCGACAGGCCGAGAGCCACGGCGCTGAGCAACGCCGCCGTGCGCTTGATATTCCTATTGATCATCATCGGCCCCGACGCCCCCGCTGACGCGCGTACCCGCCGTCACATTGCCGTTGTTGGTCTGGCTCGAATTGACGATGACCGTGTTGTAATTGCCCTGGGTCACCACAACGAGGCTGTTGCCTATGGCGGTCGAGCCGCCGCCCAGCGTGCCCACCCCGGAATAGGCCTCGCCGGCCCCGGAGCCGAAGGCGAAGCTGGACTGGTCCTCGCCGGTCTGGATGATGCCGTCGATGATGACGCGGTTGCCATTGGCGTCGCGGGTGGCGACATCGACCGGGTGGTTCTCCGAACCCGCGCGACGGCCGTAGCCGGCGTTGAAATCAGCAGCGTTGGTGGACATGTATTGCGCGGACGCCGGCGACGCGGCCAATGCCGCGGCCAAGCCGGCGGCGATCCATGCGCCAAGACGAGCCGCGAAGGAAACCTCGATCATTGACCTCGTGACTCCGCACCGACAGAACCTGCGCCAGACGGCGCGCAAGCGGGCGCGCCGAGTCCGACTGCTGGGCATCTAAAGGCCAAGACCCTCGCGATTTGGTTAAGACCCGTGAGGGAAACTATGTCCGCGCCGCCACCGTGAGTTGGGAGCATCCAAATTGAACGACCAGCGCCAGCCGATCCTGAACGCGCCGTGGCCGGCCGTGCTGGTCACCCTGTCCATCGTGGTGAGCTACGGGCTGCAGTCCGTGCTTCTGAGCGATCTGGGCGTCCGCTACTTCGCCTTTTCGTCGATGGCGCTGGCCGCTGGGCGCTGGGAGACGATGTTCACGTCCATGCTGCTGCACGGCAACTGGGCCCACGCCTTGATGAACGCGGGCTTCGCGCTCGCCTTTGGAACCCCGGTGGCGCGCTATTTTGGGACCAGCCTGCGGGGGGTGCTGGTCTTCGCGCTCTTCTATCTCCTCTCCGGCGCGGTCGCTTGCCTGGGATACGCCTGGCTTAGTCCGGGCGGGCTGCTGATCGGCGCGTCCGGCGCGGTGGCCGGCCTGGTGGGCGGCGCGACGCGGTTGTTGGGCGGGCAGGGCGTGCCTGGGCGCTTCATGAGTGGTCCCGTCGTCAGCATGACCGTGAGCTGGGTGGCGCTGAACCTGATCTTCGCCTTCATCGACTTCGCGCCGGGGATGGGCGCGGCGAAGGTCGGTTGGGAGGCGCACATCTTCGGATACTTCGCCGGCCTGTTCCTGATCGACCTGTTCGGCCGCCTCGCGCGGGGGCCTCGCGCCGACCAAGTTGTCGGAGAACATTGATTTAACGTGCCGCCTGAGCGACGGTGACGTCCGGGAATAGGGAGTACGCGCCGATGCTGGTGTCTCAGATCCTTAAGACCAAGGGCGATCTGGTGTTCACCGCCACGCCTGGCGAGACGGTGGGGGCGATCTGCGCCCTACTGCATTCACGTAAAGTCGGCGCGATGGTGGTGATGGACGGCGACCGCGTCGCGGGAATCGTCTCCGAGCGCGATCTGGTCCGAGCGCTGGCGGAGGAGGGGGCCGGCGCCCTCAACAAGCCGGTCTCCGACTGCATGACCCGGGATGTGCACTTCGCTGAGCCGCACGAGACGGTGAATGCGCTGCTCACTCGTATGACCGATCGGCGGATCCGACACCTGCCCGTCTGCGAGGCTGAGCGCCTGGTGGGCATCGTCTCCATCGGCGACCTGGTGAAATGGAAGATCACCGAGGTCGAGGCCGAGGCCGACGGCCTGAAAGCCTATATCGCCGCCGGCTAGGCGAGCTTGGCCGACAGGTCGAACACCTCAGCGCCTTCGCAGGCGGCCGCTGCGGCGAGGCTGTAGCCTTCAAGCACCTCCGAGGTGGCGTCGCGGGCCCGCAGGAGCGCCTCGCGCAAGGAACATGTCGCCAGGTCGGGGCAGTCGTCGCATTTCCGGAACGACAGGCGGCTGACACAGGGCGCCAGGGCCAGCGGGCCATCTATGATGCGGATGATCTCGGCGAAGCTGATCTCCTCGGCGGAACGGGCCAGCACGTAGCCGCCGAACTTGCCGCGACGGCTCACCACCACCTTGTTGCGGGCCAGCTCCAGCAGAATCGCCTCCAGGAACTTGCGCGGTGCGTCCGCGCGGGCGGCCAATTCGCCCGAAGTGACCTGCGCACCCTGCGCCCGAGCGAGCTCCACGAGCGCGCGCAGTCCGTAGCGCGCCTTTTGCGACAACATTCTTCGAGCGCCTCCCAGCCTTGCGCCATAAAGGATGACGCACGCTTTTCCACAAGGCGAGAGCGGGAAATGTCGTCATTCTGTCGCAAGGGGGTTGCGCCCCCCGGGGGTGGCGGGTAGAAGCCCCCCTCGCTCGGACAACGGGCCGGCCGGAAACAACTGACGGAGCCACAAGCTCTTGAAATTGTTACCGAACAGGAGCGGAGAAGAGCGACGATCGGACCTAAGCCGTGAGCCCGGAAGCTTCGCTTCCAGCGCAGACCGGCAAGGGTGATTTCGGACGGACCCGGAGGTTTCGGGTCGGCACGAGAAGCTCGAAAGAGCCGATTGACAGAGGAGGGGCCGGCAACTAGATACGCCGCTCTTCTTCGGAACCGCCCCGGCGGGCGAGACGAACCAGGGTCTTGAATAAAGGCCTTGATTTTCTCTCCCCTGACGGTTAGGTTCCGGCCTTCAATCGAATCGCTACGGACAAATGAGGGAAGCCCCTCGGCGGCCCGCGGTGATTTTTGCGCCAAATTTCCGGGTTTCCTGGGCGGCGCGAAAAAGTCCGAAAGGATCGATTGACACGAAAGAGGCCGGCCACTAGATAGCCGCCTCCGCCGACCACCGGCGCTAAACAGTGGGGCAGGGGAAACCCGGTCTCGGTCTTTGACATCGTTGAATTGGAAAGAGAAACGCAGGCGGCGGCGCTCTGGCGATAGTGCTAACCACACTATCTCGACGCTGACTAAATCTGCGGTCTCTTGAAGACAATACCATGTACCAACCGATCTTCGGATCGCGAGGTAAATGGGAACTCGTCAAGAACTAAGTAGACCAATGCCAGTCAAATCCTTCCCGGATTTGACACATTGAAGTCAGAGTCATCTCAACCTGAGAGTTTGATCCTGGCTCAGAGCGAACGCTGGCGGCAGGCCTAATACATGCAAGTCGAACGGATCCTTCGGGATCAGTGGCGGACGGGTGAGTAACGCGTGGGAACGTGCCCTTTGGTACGGAACAACTGAGGGAAACTTCAGCTAATACCGTATGTGCCCTTCGGGGGAAAGATTTATCGCCATTGGAGCGGCCCGCGTTGGATTAGGTAGTTGGTGA
>NZ_JANOCX010000402.1:0-1824 GCF_031412415.1 Phenylobacterium sp. | reverse complement strand
GGACCCTCAACCGGACGGTGGTCGTGGCCACGTCGGCGGCGACCGAGGCCCTGTCCAAGGTCTACGGCCAGACCGCCCTTGTGAAGGAACTGACCGGGAAGTAGCCAAGCTTGCCCTGCGGCGGCGGGGCGCCAATATTGGCGTCATGTCGACCTTCCGCCTTCCGCAGGGCCAGCGCTTCGCATTGGAGACCGGCGCCGAGTCCATCGAAGCCGAGATCATGGCCGAGAAGGGCGCCGCCCTCGGCCGCGCCGGCCATCGGGTGGAGGTCACGCTGGCGGCGCTGAAGGCGTTCGACGCCGGCGAGGCCGTCGGTGTCGAGCGTTCGTCTCTGGTCAAGGACGCGGCCACGGCGGTCTGGTACTATTTCATCCAGCGAGAAGCCTGCGGCATCCGCGACCAGAAGCCCGCCATCGCCCACTACGCCATCCCACGCGAAGTGCTGATGAGGCTGGGCGCGCGCTAGCGCATCTTGCGCGCCAGGTCCTGCAGTGTCGCGCGCAGGTCGACGATCTGGTCCAAGGGCAGGTGGAGCTGGCAGGCGAGGGCGGCCGGCACCTCGGCGGCCGGACCGCGCAGGGTGTCTCCGGCCACGGTGAGTTCGATCTGGACCCGGCGTTCATCCTCGGCGTCGCGACGACGCGTCACGAAGCCAGCAGTCTCTAGGCGTTTCAGCAAGGGGGTCAGGGTGCCGGAATCGAGATCCAGCGCCTGGCCCAGGTCCTTGACCGTGCGCGGCGCGCGTTCCCACAGCGCCATCATCACCAGGTACTGGGGATAGGTCAGACCCAGCGGCTCCAGCAGGGGGCGATAGGCGCGGGTGACCAGCCCACTCGCCGCGTAGAGGGCGAAGCAGAGCTGGTTGTCGAGGCGCAGCGCCTCGCCGGCCGCCGCGCGGGCGGCCGGTTTGGACACTGTGGTTTTGGTCGTGCGCTTGGTCATTCCGCCCGAACGGTGATCGCCACGTCGACATTGCCGCGAATGGCGTTGGAGTAGGGACAGACCTGATGGGCGGCGTCCACAAGGGCTTCGGCCGCGGCCTGATCCAAGCCTTGGGTTTCGGCGTCCAGGGCCACGGCCAGCTTGAAACCGCCCTCGGCGCGGGGATGCAGCTCCACATGGGCGGTGACCGCGGCGCCCTTCAGCGGAATCTTCTGCTGACCGGCGATGAAGCGCACGGCGTTCTCGAAACAAGCGGCGTAGCCCGCGGCGAAGAGCTGTTCAGGATTGGTCGCGCCGCCACGGCCGCCCATCTCCTTGGGCAGGGCAAGGTCGACGCTGAGCACGCCGTCCGGGGTTTCGACATGACCGGCGCGGCCGCCGACGGCGCGGGCTTGGGCGGCGTAGAGGGCTGACATTCGATAGTCTCCAATTAGATTGTACACAATCAAATAGGCCGATCCTGACGAAGGTCAAGGGCGCGTCGCGGCGTGCGCTTGCTTCGGTCATCGCCTCCGTAGTCAATGGAGCCAAGAAGGCTGGTGAGTCCGCCAGCCGGGGGCCATGCATGTTCCGTCCTGAAAACGCGCAAAGCCTCGCAGGCCTCGCCTTCATCCTGATCGTCTGTTGGGGGATTTCCGAGAACCGCAGGACCTTTCCGTGGAAGCTGGCCATCGGCGCCATCGCGGTCCAGGTGGGGCTGATCCTGCTGCTGTTTGGACTCCCGGGCGCCCAGGGTGTCATCCAGACCATCAACAACGGCGTCGATGGCCTGGCCGCGGCGACGGCCAAGGGGACGCAATTCGTGTTCGGCTACATGGGCGGCGGCGATCAGCCGTACCAAGTGACCAACACCGGCGCCCTGTTCACCTTCGCCTTCCAGGT
>NZ_JANOCX010000401.1:0-1782 GCF_031412415.1 Phenylobacterium sp. | reverse complement strand
TCCGCGAGACCCAGACGGCGACCTTGCTGGCGGAACTGGCCGGCGGCGACCTGGACGCGGTGATCGCCGCCCTGCCCCTGGTGGGTGAGGGGATTGAGACCAGCGCCCTGTTCGAGGACCCCTTTCTGCTGGCCAGCCCGGCGGGCGATCCGGTGGCGGCGACCTCACCCCGCGACCTGCCGGCCGATCGGCTGCTGCTGCTGGAGGAGGGCCACTGCCTGCGCGACCAGACCCTGGGCGCCTGCGAGATCAGCGACCTCTCCACCTTCGGGGCGACCTCGCTCACCACCCTGGTGCAGCTCGTGGCTCACGGCCAGGGGGTGACCCTGCTGCCGCAGATGGCGTGCGACGATCTCGCCGATCCGCGCATCGCCCTGTCGCGTTTCGCCGATCCCCAGCCCAGCCGCACCATCGCGCTCGCCTGGCGCGCCGGCTCGCCGCGCAAGCGCCAGCTCAAGGCGCTCGCCGCGCGGATCATCGGGCAGACGCCGCCGTGAGCGACTGGCTGACGGACTTCATCGCGGCGGAGTCCTTGCCGCCCGATTTCGCCCAGACCGCCCGCGCCATCTGCCATCCGCTGGCCGACAAGATCGCCGCGGCGGCGGTCGCGACCCCCGGCCTGCTCGTGGGAATCTGCGGACCACAGGCCAGCGGCAAGTCGACCCTGACGGCGGTCACCCGGCGGATGCTGGAGGAAGGGGGACTGACGGTCGCCCTGTTCTCCCTGGACGATCTCTACCTCAGCCATGCCGAGCGTCAGGCCCTGGGCCGCGACGTCCACCCCTTGCTCGCGACCCGAGGCGTGCCCGGGACGCATGACGTGGCGCTTGGTCTCGCCTTGATCGAGGCCTTGAAGGGACCGGGCGAGACCGGGCTGCCGTCCTTCGACAAGGCCCGCGACGACCGTCGGGCTCAAGCCGAGTGGCCACGGTTCCAAGGACCCGCCGACGTGATCCTGTTCGAGGGCTGGTGCGTCGGAGCCAGGGCGCTAGAACCCGGAGCGCTGACTGATCCTGTCAACGATCTGGAACGCCGACACGATCCTCGCGGCGCGTGGCGCGGCTTCGTCAACGCCGCTCTCGCCGGACCGTATGGTGAGCTGTTCGGCCGCATCGACCTGCAGGTCCTGCTACGCGCGCCGGGGTTCGAGGTCGTACTCGACTGGCGGCGCGAACAGGAGCGCAAGCTGCGCGAGCGTCTGGCGCGAGAGGGCGGCGACGCCGGCCGGACGATGAGCGACGAGCAGGTCGACGAGTTCATCGCCCATTACGAGCGGCTGACCCGCTGGATCCTGGAAGAGATGCCAAGGCGGGCCGACATCGTCATCGACTTGGACGCCGTGCGGCGTCCAGCGGCCCCATAGGATCAGGCCGCTGGGGGAGCCGGCGGACCGTTCAGCACTTCGGTCAGGTGCTGGCGCAGGGCCGGGTCCTTGCTGACCGCGGCCGAGATATCGTTGTACTTCTGCGGCGTCAGGCCGCTGGCGGAGACCGCCGCGCCCATCTTGGCGATCATTTCCTTTTGGACGGCGATCTTGGTGGGGCCGTCGGCGCCGACCATCTTGGGGCTGTACTCGGCGTTGAGCTTGGCGACCTCGGTCATGGCCGCCCCGAAGGCCTTCAATTCGTCGTCGGTGAAGCCGCCGGGCGCGGGCGCCGTGGGCGCCGCCGGTGCGGGGGCCGGCGTCTGGGCCTGCGCGACGGCGCTGAAGGAGAGAGCGGCGAAGAGGCCGGCGGCCAGAATGGAAGTCCGCATCGGTCGAGATCCTGTGGTGTGGGGAAC
>NZ_JANOCX010000400.1:0-5436 GCF_031412415.1 Phenylobacterium sp. | reverse complement strand
CGACGACGCCGACGTCTGGGCGGTCGCCTACACCCGCAAGTTCTAAGACTTGCTGCGGCATGGCCGGGGAAATCCCCCGGCCATGCCGTGACTGCGCGCGAACGCTGGTCTTCAACTGGAGCGCCCTGAGCGCCGACCTGTGCCCCCTGAGGCACACCTCCGCCCCCACCACATTGTTTCCGCCGAATGTTGGGGAACTGACCTAGGGCCGCCATGTTTGGAGGCGTCTTAGGTGGTGCTGGGGAGCTGAACCAAAGAGTTGGAGTAACCTATGAAGTCTCTCATCACCCTGGCGGCAACGACCGCCCTGACCCTCGCCGTCCCCGCCATCGCCTCGGCGCAGTCCCTCTCCCCCACCACGGTCTACGGCTCGCTGGGCTATGCGAACGCCAATATCGACGATGTGAACCTGGGCGCGATCCAGGGCCGCGTCGGCGCCCGCTTTGGCCAATACCTCGGCGTCGAGGGCGAACTGGCCGCCGGCGTGAAGGAAGACAGCGTCAACGTCGCCGGGACCTCGGTGGACGTGAAGCTGCAGCACCAGGCCGCCATTTACGGCGTGGGCTACCTGCCGGTCTCGCCCCAGGCCGACCTCTTCGCCCGCGTCGGCTACGGCACGTCGAAGATCAAGGCGTCGGCGGCCGGGGCCTCGGCGGCCGATGACGGCGAAAGCTGGAACTACGGCGTCGGCGGTCAGTACTTCCTCGACGACAAGAACGGCGTGCGGGCCGACTACACCCGCTATGACTTCACCGACGGCGGCGGCGACGCCAATGTCTGGTCGGTGGGCTACGTCCGCAAGTTCTAAGCGATCTGGGCCGGCGGAGACGAAGACGTCTCCGCCGCGTCCGGCCTGATCCTGATTTTCGTCGTCGCGTTGTCGGGCCGGTCGGGTCTCGTTCGTCCTAGGACAAATGAGGCGCGGCGATGCACTACGCGATACTCTGCTACAGCTGCGAGGATATCGTCGGGTCGATGACCCAGGGCGAGGACCGGGCGGTCATGGCGCGTATCGAGGTGATTGAGCGCAGGTTGGCGGGGGAAGGGCGGCTTGGCCCCACCGCGCGGCTGCTGCCGACCACCACGGCGACCACGGTTCGCAAGAACCGCAAGAACCTGGTGCTCGACGGCCCCTACGCCGAGACCAAGGAGCAGCTTCTGGGCTTCTACATCGTCGATTGCCGCGATCTGGACCAGGCCATCGAAACGGCGCGCGAGCTCGCCGCCGCCAATCCGGGGCGCGGCGCCTATGAAATCCGCCCCCTCGACATGCTGACAATCCCATGATGGACATCGGTTGGATCGACGCCGCCATCACCGCCGCCCGGCCCCAGGCCATGGGCGCGCTGCTGCGCTATTTCCGCGATCTCGACGCCGCCCAGGAGGCCTTCCAGGACGCCTGCCTGCGGGCGCTCAAGTCCTGGCCCCAGAACGGCCCGCCCCGCGATCCCGCCTCCTGGCTGATCCTGGTCGGCCGCAACTCGGGCATCGACGCCGTTCGCCGCCGGGCCAAGCAGACCGAACTCCCCGACGAGGCCGCCATCTCCGATCTGGAGGACGCCGAGGCCGACATGGTCGAGCGCCTGGACGGCGCCCACTACCGCGACGACATCCTCCGCCTCCTGTTCATCTGCTGCCATCCCGACCTGCCGGCGACCCAGCAGATCGCCGTGGCCTTGCGCGTGGTCTCGGGCCTGTCGGTTAATCAGATCGCCCGCGCCTTCCTCGTCGGCGAAAGCGCCATGGAGCAGCGGATCACCCGCGCCAAGGGCCGGATCGCCAAGGCCGGCGTCGCCTTCGAGAACCCCAGCGCCGCCGATCGCGCCCAGCGCCTCAAGGCGGTGTCGGCCATGATCTATCTGGTGTTCAACGAGGGTTACTCGGCCGCCGGCGGCGACGAGGCCGAACGCCGCGCGCCGCTGTGCGACGAGGCCATCCGTCTGGCCCGCCTACTGCTGCGCCTGTTCCCCGACGAACCCGAGATCATGGGCCTGGCGGCCCTGATGCTGCTCCAGCACGCCCGGTTCGACGCCCGGTTCGACGCCGAGGGCATGGCGATCCTCCTGGCCGATCAGGACCGCGGCCTCTGGAACGCCCGACACATCGCCGAGGGCCTGGCCCTGATCGACAAGGCCGTGCGTCACGCCACCCCAGGGCCCTATCAGGTCCAGGCCGCCATCGCCGCCCTGCACGCCCGCGCCGCCACGGCCGACGACACCGACTGGGTCCAGATCGATCTGCTGTACGCCAATCTCGAGGTCCTGACCCCGTCGCCGGTGGTCACCCTGAACCGCGCCGTGGCGGTGTCCAAGGTCGCCGGCCCGCGCGCCGCCCTCGACATGATCGCGCCGCTGGAACAACGGCTATCCGGCTACTTCCACTTCTTCGGTCTCAAGGGCGCGTTGCTCAAGCAGCTCGGCCAATCGCTGGAGGCGCGCCAGGCCTTCGATCGGGCCATCTCGCTCGCCAACACCGCCGCCGAGGCGGCCCACATCCGCCTGCACCTCGACCAGCTCGCCGCCGAAGGCGCCTAGCCCGCCGCCTTCGCCAACTGCTCGCCCATCAACCGGTGCAGCAGGTTGATCGCCTTCAGCGGCCGGACCATCACCTTGAAGTGGACGATCAGGCCTCCGTCGTCGCTGAAAGTGATGATGTCGACGCCGTTGATCTTGATGCCCTCGACCTCGTTCTCGAACTCCAGCACCACCCCGGTGTCGCTGCGCCAATCACCGGTGTAGCGAAACCCCGGACCGCCCAGCACTTCGCCCGCGCTCGCCAGGTACTTGAAGGTGATCTCGCGCCCGCGCTGCGGGGTGTGCACCACGGGGCTCTCGAACACCGCGTCGGGGTGCAGCAGGTCCCACAGCGCGGCGTGGTCCTGCGTCTTCATATAGCTGTGCCAGCCGTCGAGGGCGTTGGTGGGCATCGGAGATCTCCAGGGTTCGGCGAGAGCCAAGCATAGAGTCGCGCTCGCCGCCACGCTTGCGCTTTGCGCCGGGGTCCTAGACCCTGCCGCGCAAGGGGAGTTCCACGTGACATCGCAAGCCAGCCCGACCGCCGCCCCGCCGGCGGATCCCCCGACCGGCTTCACACCGTACCTGTTCGCCCATGGCGCCTGGTTCCTGGCCTTCGGGGTGCAGGTCGTGCTGTTCCCCTACCTGGTGCGGGTGGTGCTGCAGGAAAGCGAGATCCGCTTCGGCCTGGCCCAGATGGCGCTCCAGCTTCCCACCACCCTGTTCATCCTGCTGGGCGGCGCGCTCGCCGACCGGGTCCCGGTCAAGTCCATTGTCGTCGTCGCCTGCGCCTTCGCCGTCCTCACCTTCGCGGCGCTGGGGACCATGGTGAGCGCGGGCGTGCTCACCTACGGCCTGATCATCGTCTACGCGCTCACGGTCGGCACCGCCCAGGCCTTCTCCACCCCGGCCCGCGACAGCCTGCTCAGCCTGGTCGCCCCGGCCCGGATCGGGGTGCAGGGCGCGGTGGCCTACGCCTCCCTGGCCCAGTTCGGAGGCCAGATCCTCGGCATGGCCTGCGCCGCCACCGCGCCCCTGCTCGGTGTCGGCCCGCTGCTGTTGGGCCAGGCGGGGCTGATGGCGGTGGCCACCCTGGCGGCCATGCGCATCGCGCCGCGTCCCGCCCACGTGCGGCCGCGCCGCGAAGGCGGCCTGCTGCCCGGCATCGGCCGCGACATCCGCGAGGGATTCTCCGCCGTCCTCGCCTCGCCGATCATCGCCCCGGTCATGCTGTGCGGCGTGGCCATGGGCGTTTGCTTCATGGGCAGCTTCTTCGTCCTGCTGCCGCTGATCGTCGAGAGCTACTTCGACGGCCAGGTCCTCAGCCCCGGCAAGACCGAGATCGCCGCGGCGCTGGGCCTGTTCAGCATGTGCTTCTGGATCGGCAGCATGGTCTCGGCGGTGGCCCTGGTGCGCATCGGACCCCTGCGCCGCAAGGGCCTGATCTATCTCAGCTCGCTCGCCACCGGCGGCGTGATCCTGCTGCTCTGCTCGCTGGAGGTGCCGTTCTGGGTGTTCTGTGGGTTCAACTTCGCCTGGGGTCTCGGCGGCGGGGTGGCCATGACGCTCGGCCGCAGCTTCGTCCAGCAGCACGCGCCCGAGGCTGTCCGCGCCCGGGTCCTGTCGATCTTCACCCTCGGCCTGATGGGCGGCGGGCCGCTGGGCGCCCTGGCCGACGGCTTCCTGGCCCACGCCTTCGGGCCTCACATCGCGGTGCTCTTCCCCGGCGCCCTGATGCTGGTGATCGTCGCCAGCCTGTTCGCCTTCTCCAAGGTGCCGAAACTCAGCGACTTTCCGACGCCTTGACGCCTCCGCCCCCACGTCCGACCCTGAGGGCAGGGGAGTGACGCACACGTGGACAAGGGTTTCCTGATTCAACTGGCCGGCTCGGCCGCCGCGGTGATGGCCCTGGTGGGCCTGGCCGCCTGGGCCAAGATCGCCAAGCCCCTGACGCCGCTGGACGACGCCCGCGCGCGCCGCCTCCTGGCCGTCGAGTTTCCCGGCAAGCCCCTGGAGCGCATCTGGGTGGCCACCGACGGCCGCGGCGCGCTGGCGAGGTCCGGCGCCTCGGCCCTGATCCTGTTCGAGCTGGGCGACGGCTATGTCGCCCGCCACATCCCCTGGGCCCAGGCCGTGTCCTCGTCCTTCCGCGACGGGGTGGTCAAGCTCGACCTGTCCGATGTCTCGGCCCCCCTGGCGCGCCTGGCCTTGGAGAGCTGGCCCCCCAGCCCGCGTGAGGCGGCCTGAGCATGGATCCGATCAAGGCCGCCTTCGACCCCGTCACCTTGGCGATCCCGTTTTTCGTCCTGGCGGTGGTGCTGGAGATCGCCCTGGGCCGCCTGAAGCGCGGCAAGGCCAACTACGAGACCCGGGACACCATGTCGTCCCTGGGCATGGGCCTGGGCAGCACGCTCTCGGGCCTGCTCACCTTCGGCATCCCCTTCGCCCTGACGATCTGGGCCTATCAGCACCGGCTGTTCGAGATCCCCATGACCGCGATCTGGGCCTGGGTGGCGATTTTTCTGCTGGAGGACCTGACCTACTACTGGTTCCACCGGCTCAGCCACGAGCGGCGGTTCTGGTGGGCGGCCCACGTCAACCACCACTCCTCCCAGCACTACAACCTCTCCACCGCCCTGCGTCAGACCTGGACCGGCGGCGTCGCCGGCACCTGGGCGTTGTGGCTGCCCCTGGCCTTCCTGGGCTTCCCACCCGCGATGATCGCCATCCAGAAGGGGGTCAGCCTGGTCTACCAGTTCTGGATCCACACCGAGGCCATCGGCCGGATGCCCCGCTGGTTCGAGGCGGTGTTCAACACCCCCTCCCACCATCGCGTCCACCATGCCCGCAACCCGCGCTATCTGGACCGCAACTACGCCGGCATCCTGATCGTCTGGGACAAGCTCTTCGGCACCTTCCAGCC
>NZ_JANOCX010000399.1:0-5029 GCF_031412415.1 Phenylobacterium sp. | reverse complement strand
GCCCCGGCGCCCGCGGCGGCCGCGGCCGCGCCGGCGATCACTCACGGTCCGGCCCTCGCGGGCGTCTGCACCGTGTCGCTCGAGGGCGCCATCGGCACTTCGACCGTCGGCAAGTATGTCCAAACCCGCCTGCAGCAGATCGCGACCCAGGTTCAGGCCGAGCTGAAGGCCGAGGACACGGCCATGCAAACCGAGGCCAAGACCCTCGAAGGCCAGCGCGCCACGCTCGACCAGAACACCTTCGAGACCCGTGCCTCGGCGCTGCAGGTGAAGGCCAACGCCTTCCAGCGCAAGGCGCAGCTGCGTGAACGCGAGTTGCAGGCCACCCAACAGAAAGCATTGGGCCGCGTCGGCCAGGAGCTGGATCCGATCATCCGTCAGGTCTATCAGCAGCGTCAGTGCAGCCTGTTGCTGACCCGCGACGCCGTGGTCATCGGCAATCCGGCGATGGACATCTCCGGCCCGGTCGTCACCGCGCTGAACGCCAAGATCACCACGTTCGCCTTCGACCGTGAACGTCTGGACCAAGCCTCGCCCGCCGCCGCGGCCGCCGCGCCCCGCCGATAGGGCGCGACTCGCGCTAGACCGGGTCGAGCCGAAGGATTTCGATGCCCGACCCGCGATTCTTTGAAGACCTTGGACCCGTCACCCTGGCCGAACTGGCGAAGGTGGCGGGAGCCAGGATGAGCGACCCGGCGATGGGCGCGCGCACCGTGAGCGCCGTGGCGGTGCTTGCCCGGGCTAGGCCCGACACCGTCACCTTTCTGACCGACCGGAAGTACGCTGAGGCGCTTGCCCAGGCGCGACCCAGCGGCGTGTTCGTGTCCGAGCGAGATCTCGACCTCGTCCCGGAGGGCTGCGTGGCCCTCGTCACCCCGACGGCGCACGCCGGCTACGCCCTGGCCGCCGACCGTCTCCACCGGCCCCGGCGCCACCTCGGTCCAGAGGCGGTGTCGCGCGACGCCGTGCTGGAGGAGGGCGTCGTCCTGGCGCCCGGCGCGGTGATCGGCCCCGGCGCGCGCATCGGCCGCGGAACCGAGATCGGCGCCAATGCGGTGATCGGGCCCGGCGTGGCGATCGGGCGCGATTGCTTCGTGGGCGCCGGCGCCAGCCTGGGCTTCGCGCTGCTGGGCGACCGGGTGCGGCTCCTGGCTGGAGCACGAATCGGCGAGCCGGGCTTTGGCGCCACCGGCGCCGCCCAGGGCGTCATCGACGTGCCCCAACTCGGCCGGGTGATCCTGCAGGACGGCGTTACAATCGGTGCCAATAGTTGCGTTGACCGCGGGGCGTTCGAGGACACCGTGGTGGGCGAGAACACCAAAATCGATAACCTCGTGCACATCGCGCACAACGTACGCGTGGGACGGAACTGCGTCATGGCCGCCTATACTGGCATATCCGGGAGCGTGACGATCGGCGACGGCGTCGCCTTCGGTGGCCGGGCCGGGGTGGCCGATCACATCGCTATTGGGAACGGCGCCAGGATCGCGGCGGCCGCGGGCCTGTTCCGCAACGTGCCCGCGGGCGAGACCTGGGGCGGCGTTCCGGCCCAGCCCATTCGGAAATGGATGCGCGAGGTCGCCTGGCTTTCGAAGTCAGCCGGCGTTCGCAAAGGATCTGACACATGAGCGAGGCCCCCGTCGTCGAGGTGCAAACCTCCATCGACATCACCGAGATCCTGGAGCGGATTCCGCACCGCTATCCCTTCCTGTTGGTTGATCGGGCCGAGGACTATCGCGCCAGCGAGTCCATCGTCGGCATCAAGTGCGTGACCATCAACGAGCCATTCTTCCAGGGACATTTCCCGGACTACGCGGTGATGCCCGGGGTGCTGATCGTCGAGGCCATGGCGCAGACCGGCGCGGTGCTGATGTCAAAATCGCTGGACGTCGATCGCGCCGGCAAGACCATTCTGTTCACCTCGCTGGACAACTGCAAGTTCCGCCATCCCGTCCGGCCCGGCGATGTGCTGCGCATGAACGTGCGCGTGCTGCGCGCGCGCGGCGGTCTGTTCAAGTTCCAGGGCAAGGCCCTAGTCGGCGACAAGACCGCGGCCGAGGCGGAGTTCGCCGCCATGCTGGTGGAGACCCCGACCCCATGAGCGTGACCATCCATCCCACCGCCATCGTGGCTCCAGGCGCGCAGCTCGCCGAGGGCGTCTCGGTCGGGCCGTATTCCATCATCGGCGAGAATGTCCGCATCGGGGCACGCACCAGCCTGCTGTCGCATGTGGTCATCGAAGGCCACACCACGATCGGCGCCGACTGCACGATCCGCAACTTCGCCAATCTGGGCGGGCCGCCGCACCATACGGGCTATCAGGGCGAGCCGACGGAGCTGGTGATCGGTGACCGAAACCGCATCTGGGAACACGTGACGATGCACATCGGCACGCCAAACGGCGGGGCGGTCACGAAGGTCGGCGACGACGGCATGTTCATGGCCACCAGCCACGTAGGGCACGACTGCGTGGTGGGCGACAATGTCATCCTGGCGCACTCCGCGACCCTTGGCGGCCACGTCTATGTCGGCGATCACGTCATGGTCAGCGGACTGGCCGCGGTGCATCAGTACTGCCGGGTCGGTCGCTACTCGTTCATCGGCGGTCTGGCCGCCGTGACCAAGGACGTCATTCCCTATGGCCTGGTCTGGGGAAACCACGCCCACCTGGAAGGTTTGAACTTGGTGGGGCTGAAGCGCCGCGATTTCTCGCGCGAGACGATCAGCGCCTTGCGGTCGGCCTACCGCCAGCTCTTCGCGGAAGAGGGGACGTTCCAGGAGCGGGTGGACGACGCCGCCGAGACGTTCGGCGCCAGCCCGCCGGTGATGGAGATCATCGACTTCATACGCGCCGACGCCAGCCGCCCCCTGTGCTTGCCTGAGCGCGAGGTCTAAGCTGGCGTCCATGCAGAAGCTTGGATTGATCGCCGGCGGCGGGACCCTCCCGGTCGAGATTGCCGAACACTGCCAGCAGGCGGGACGGCCGTTCTTCATCGTGCGGCTGAAAGGCTTCGCGGGACCGGAGATCGCGCGATACCCCGGCGGCGCCGATATCGGCATCGCCGAACTGGGCAAGTGCTTCAAGGCGCTGAAGCGCGCCGGATGTCGCGCCGTGACCCTGGTCGGCAACGTCGATCGCCCCGACTTCCGCGCGCTGGCGCCCGACCTGCGGGGCCTGATGGCGCTGCCCGCGGTGATCGCCGCCGCCCGCAAGGGTGACGACGCCCTACTGCGCGCGCTGGTGGGCGAGTTCGAGAAGGAAGGCTTCGCCGTTGAAGGCGCCCACGAGGTCATGGGCGACCTGACATTGCCTGCCGGCCCGCTTGGGCGGGTGACACCCAGCGCCGAGCAGATGGTCGACGTGGAGCGTGCGCTACACGTGGCGCGCGAGATCGGCCGACTGGACGTGGGGCAGGGCGCTGTCGTCTGCGACGGCCTGGTCCTGGCGGTGGAGGCCCAGGAGGGCACCGACGCCATGTTGGGTCGGGTGGTCAAGCTGTCTCCGGCCGTCCGCGGTACGCCGGACAATGCGCGAGGGGTGCTGGCCAAGGCGCCCAAGCCCATCCAGGAAACCCGAATCGACCTGCCGACCATCGGCCTGAACACCGTCCGACGCGCCGCCGAGGCGGGTCTGGCGGGGATCGCGGGTGAGAGCGGGCGTCTGCTTGTGCTGGACCGCGAGGCGGTGATCGAGATGGCCGACGAGCTTGGCCTGTTCATCGTCGGCGTGGAGCCTCCGGGCGCGCCGTGACCCGGCCCCTGTGCGTCATGCTGGTGGCCGCCGAGGCTTCCGGAGACGACCGCGGGGCAGGATTGGCGCAGGCGTTGCGGCGCCGTCTTGGCGACCAGGTTCGCTTTGTCGGGGTCGGCGGCTCGAAAATGGCGGCCGAGGGTGTCGATAGCCCCTTCGACATATCCCAGCTCTCCATCCTGGGCCTGCTGGAGGGCCTGTTGGCCTATCGCCGGGTGATGGCGCGGGTGGCCGACACGGTGGCCCTGGCGGAGCGCGAGCGCCCCGATGTGGTGGTGCTGATCGATTCCTGGGGCTTCACCCTGAGGGTCGCCCAGCAACTTCGGAAGCTACAACCCGGCTTGCCGCTGGTGAAGTATGTCGGCCCCCAGGTCTGGGCCACTCGGCCGGGCCGCGCCAAGACCCTGGCGGCGAGCGTCGATCACCTGCTTTCGATCCACAAGTTCGACGCGCCCTACTTCGAGGCGCAGGGCCTGCCGGTGACCTTCGTCGGCAATTCCGCCCTCAGCATCGACTTCAGCAGCGCGGATGGCGCACGCCTACGCGACGACCTAGGGATCGCCCCCGACGCTCAGGTCCTGTTGGTCCTGCCCGGCAGCCGTCCCAGCGAAATCGCCCGCGTGCTGCCGCCCTTCGCCGACGCCGTGGCGCGCTTGAAGGTCCAGCGGCCTGGGCTTGAGGTGGTGATCCCCGCCGCGCCGACAGTGGCCGCCGAGGTGCGCGCCGTCGCCGGAGCCTGGGCGCATGTGGTCGAGGGGGAGGCCGCCAAGCTGGACGCCATGAAAGCCGCGACGGTCGCCCTGGCCTGTTCGGGCACGGTGACCACCGAGCTGGCCTTGGCCGGCGTGCCCGTGGTCGTGGGGTACAGGCTCGGGAACTTCACCCACATGGTGCTGAAGCGCCTGCTGCGAACGCCCTACATCACCCTGTTCAACATCGCGGCGCAGGACTTCGTGGCGCCGGAATTCGTGCAGGACGACTGCAATGGCGCCGCCCTGGCCGCGGCCGTGATCGAACGGCTCGATTTCCCGGGTACGCGCTACGCCCAGGTTGAGGCTCAGTACGCAGCCCTGGACAAAATGGGTCGCGGCGGCCCCGATCCCTCGGAGGCCGCCGCGATAGCCGTTCTAAAATTGATCGCCGAGCGGGCTTAGCGCTTGTCGACCGCTAGGTAGTCGCGCGCCGGGGCGCCGGTATAGATCTGCCTCGGGCGGCCGATCTTTTGCGACGGATCCTCGATCATTTCCCTCCACTGGCTGATCCAACCCACGGTGCGGG
>NZ_JANOCX010000398.1:0-6010 GCF_031412415.1 Phenylobacterium sp. | reverse complement strand
GGTGGACGGCGACGACACGTATGACGCCGAGAGCGCGCGCCTGCTGGTAGATCGGCTTGTCGCCGACCAGTTGGACATGGTCACCGGTACGCGCGTGACGGACTGGACGTCCTACCGCGCCGGCCATCGGTTCGGGAACATCCTCCTGACGACGATCGTGCGAGTGGTCTTCGGACCCCATGCCACCGACATGCTGTCTGGATACCGGGTTTTCTCGCGACGCTTCGTCAAGACGTTCCCCATGCTTTCGGGCGGCTTCGAGATCGAGACCGAGCTAACGGTGCACGCGCTCGAGATGCGTATGCCGCTCGGAGAAGAAAAGACCGCGTACAAGGATCGAGGCGAGGGGTCGGTATCCAAGTTGTCCACGTTCCGTGACGGCTTCAAGATCTTAGGGATCATCGGTCGTCTGGTCAAAGAAGAGCGACCGCTCTTGTTCTTCAGTCTGATCGCTTTTGGACTCTTCGCCTTGGCCGTCGGCCTCGCAGCGCCGATCGTCTATACCTACTATGAAACCGGACTAGTTCCGCGGTTCCCGACCGCGATCCTCGCGACGGGCCTGGTGATCGTGTCGTTCTTGTCTCTCGCCTGTGGTCTCATCCTGGACACCGTCACCCGTGGGCGTCGCGAGGCCAAGCGCATCGCGTACTTGGCGCAGCGGGCGCCCATTTTCGGATCGACCCGCCTGACTCCGAACCGGCCGTGAACCGATTGGCGTTCCTGGCCAGCGGGCGCATTCCTCCCGTGGCCGTTCAGTTTGTGCTGTTCGCCGCGATCGGCGGTCTCGGCATGTTCGTGGATATGGCGGCGCTCTGGTTTGCTCTCAACATCCTGGCGGTCGGCCCCTACCTCGGGCGGGTGATCTCCTACCTATTCGCCGCCACCTTCACCTGGGCCTGCAACCGAGCCATTACGTTCCGCGGGGTTGGATCTGGAATCCTGCTAGCCCAGTGGGCGAAGTTCCTGATGGTGAACACGTTCGGGGCCACGGCGAACTTCGCCGTCTACGCCATCGCGTTGCGTTACCTTGGGCGCTGGCTTCCACACGTCGATCCGTCTTTCGCGCCATATATCGGCGTCGCGCTGGGCTCGGCGACGGGGCTCATTTTCAATTTCGTGGCGTCGAAGCGGCTGGTGTTTCGATAGGGACACGTGAGCTTGGCGGATAAGGTACGAGTGACATCGGGTCTGACATTAACGTTGACTCAACTGCGCTCGGTTTAAGATTTCGCCACATTCGCCGTGTTTAGGTGGGCAGGTCAGATTATCTGATCTAGACCGCGCGGTGCTGTCAGCGCATCGCTGCAAAGGGTTGTTGGAGGCTCCGTGAGTTGGATCAACAGGCTATTGGGGCGTCGGCCGAAGACCGGTCCGGGTGCTCAGGCCGTGCCGGCGTTTTCCGTCGCGCCGCTGGTAACTCCAGGTCGTGAGGACGCGGCGAAGAAATCCGGCGTCGGTTCGCTGTTTCCTCGCTTTCAATCCACCGCCGGCGACCAACTGACGCCGCGTCTCGCGGATCGGTTCGCCACCACTCGCATCAAGCTGCGCAGCGCGTTCACGCCAGCCCAGCCGATCACTGACCGCAAGATGTTCGCGGGTCGCATCGACGTGCTGACGACGCTGATCCGGTCACTGGAGGAACAGCGCGTCCACGTCATCATGTACGGCGAGCGCGGCATCGGTAAGACTTCGCTGGTTCACGTCCTGACCCAGGCGGCTCAGGACGCTCGCTACATCGTCGTCTATTGCTCGTGCGGCGCCGGTTCGAACTTCGACGAAATCTTCCGCGCCGTGGCGGCGGACGTGCCGCTGTTGTTCCACTCCGGATTTGCGCCCACCGCCGAGCAGGCTGAACGCGGCGGTTCGTTGGCCGATCTGCTGCCGGCCGGTCCGTTGTCGCCGCGTACGGTGGCCGATCTTTTCGCCAAGATGACGGGCACGCGGTTGCTGGTTGTGCTGGACGAGTTCGACGTCTGCGAGAGCCCCGAATTCCGCCGCAACATCGCCGAGCTGATCAAGAACCTGTCGGACCGGTCGATCCGGACGCAGTTGGTTATCGCCGGCGTCGCCGCCGACCTTACGCAGCTTGTCGAGCACATCCCGTCGATCCGCCGCAACATCTTCGCCCTGCAGGTCCCGAAGATGACGGCCGCCGAGATCAGCCACCTGGTTGAGAACGGCGAGGAGATCAGCGGCGTCGCCTTTGACCGCGCCGCGCTGGACTTCATCGTCTTCGTGGCCAACGGCTCGCCCTATCTGGCCAGCCTGCTCAGCCACCATTCGGGCCTGGCCGCGCTGGACAAGGCGCGCACCAAGGTCTCGGTCGAGGACGTATCGCTCGCCGTCGATCAGGCCTTGGCCGAGTTCCGCGGCCGGATCTCCAAGCATTCCCAAGCCCAGATCGACCAGGCCGCCAAGAGCGGCGTGCGCCATGTTCTGGGCGTGATGGCCGGAGCGGCGCGGTTCAACAACGGCCGGTTCGACGATCGCGATGTGGATGCGCTCTATCCAAGCGCGGCGACGGCGGCGAACTTCAAGAACACGGTCGGCGAGCTGGCCGCCAAGAACATCCTGCTGGAACTCAGCGAGGACGAGCTGGGCAAGGCCTACAAGTTCTCCGAGGAGAGCGTGCTCCCGTACCTGTGGATTCTCGCGGCCCAGAAGCGGTTCCTGGAGAGCCGCAAGCCTGCGCCGGTGGTCGAGAAGCCTGTCATAGAGAAGGCCTCCGCCGACAAGGTGGCCGAGAAGGTCGCGGACAAGGCGGCGGACAAGGCCTCGGCCAAGGACGAGCCTGTCGCCCCGGCCCCTCGCGCGGCCGCCCGTCAGGGCTGAGGCCCGTCACGGCCACTAGGATTGAGGGGAAGGCGCTTGCGAATACTTGTCACCGGCGGGGCAGGCTTCATCGGCTCGGCCCTGATCCGACACCTGATCGCCGAGACCAGCCATGAAGTGCTGAACCTCGACAAGCTTACCTATGCCGGCGACCTGCGGTCGCTGGAGGCGGTGGCCGAGAGCAACCGCTATGGCTTCCGGCATGCCGATATCGGAGACGGCGCGGCGGTCCGCGCCGCCTTGCGAGAGTTCCGGCCCCAAGTGGTGACCCACTTGGCCGCCGAGTCCCATGTCGACCGGTCGATTGATGGCCCGGCTGACTTCATCCAGACCAACATCGTTGGCACGTTCGTGCTGCTGTCGGAGGTGCTGTCGTACTGGCGCGAGCTGGACGGTCAGGCTAAGGCGGATTTCCGCTTCCACCACATCTCCACCGATGAGGTGTTCGGCTCGCTGGGCGACGACGGCTACTTCACCGAAACCACCGCCTACGATCCGCGCTCGCCCTATTCGGCCTCAAAGGCCTCCTCCGACCATCTGGTCCGCGCCTGGCACCACACCTACGGCCTGCCGGTGATGGTGACCAACTGCTCCAACAACTACGGCCCGTATCACTTCCCCGAGAAGTTGATCCCGCTGATGATCGTCAAAGGCTTGGCTGGTGAGCCGCTGCCGGTCTACGGCCAGGGCTCAAACGTCCGCGACTGGCTCTATGTCGACGATCACGCACGCGCGCTGACCCGGGTCTTCGAGGCGGGCCAGCCTGGCGAGAGCTACATCATCGGCGGACGCGCGGAGCGGACCAATCTGCAGGTCGTTCACGCCATCTGCGACGCCCTGGATCGGCTCCGGCCCCGCGCCGACGGCAAGTCGTACCGCGATCAGATCGCCTATGTGGCCGATCGCCCAGGCCACGACCACCGCTACGCCATCGATCCCGCCAAGCTCAAACGCGAGCTGGGATGGACCGCCCAGGAGAGCTTCGAGACGGGCATCCAGAAGACCATCGGCTGGTACCTGGACAACGAAGCCTGGTGGGCCCCCATCCTCGCGCGCAGCGACGCGGGCCGCAGGCTAGGCCTCAAGGCGTCTTGAGCGAAGCCGCTTCGCGGCCTATCGCGACTGCGTGAATTGGAGAGTTCGATGAAGGGCATCATCCTGGCCGGCGGTTCGGGGACGCGGCTGCATCCGGCGACGCTCGCCGTGAACAAGCAGCTGCTGCCGATCTATGACAAGCCGATGATCTACTATCCGCTGTCGGTGCTGAT
Organism: Phenylobacterium sp.; assembly: GCF_031412415.1. Classification (GTDB taxonomy): domain Bacteria; phylum Pseudomonadota; class Alphaproteobacteria; order Caulobacterales; family Caulobacteraceae; genus Phenylobacterium. The sequence continues at coordinate 1,910 of NZ_JANOCX010000398.1, read as the reverse complement.
GCAGGCCGGTATCCGGGAGATCCTGATCATCTCCTCGCCCGAATACATCGACAACTACCGGCGGCTGTTCGAGGACGGTTCGGCCCTGGGGCTCAGCATCCAGTACGCGGTCCAGCCCAGTCCCGACGGCCTGGCCCAGGCCTTCCTGATCGGCGAGGACTTCATCGGCGACGACCGGGCGGCCCTGGTCCTGGGCGACAACATCTTCTTCGGCGCCGGCATGAGCCAGCTGCTGTCGCGAGCCGCGGCGCGTGAGCGTGGCGCGACGGTCTTTTCTTATCAGGTCGACCAGCCGCAGGCCTACGGCGTGGTCGAGCTGGACGACGACGGCCGGGCGATCAGCCTGGAGGAAAAGCCCGTGGAGCCGAAGTCGCGGCAGGCGGTCACGGGGCTGTATTTCTACGACAACCGCGTGGTGGAGCTGGCCAAGCAGGTCCGGCCCTCGGCGCGGGGCGAACTGGAAATCACCGATCTCAATCGCATGTACATGGAGATGGGCGAGCTCTACGTCGAACAGCTCTCGCGCGGCTATGCATGGCTGGACACCGGCACCCACGAGAGTCTCGTCGAGGCCTCCGAGTTCGTCCGCGCCGTTCAGAAGCGCCAAGGCGTGCAGGTGGCCTGCCTGGAGGAGATCGCCTACGCCCACGGCTTCATCGACCGGGCGCAGCTCAAGGTGCGCGGCGAGCTTTTCGCCAAGACCGCCTATGGCCGCTACCTGCTGGATATCGTCGACCGCGGCGCGGCGATGACCCCGCGGGACCTGTGACACAGGCGGCGTGAAGCTGGACCGGAACTTGCAGCAAATCCCGTAACTGGGGAATCAGCCTCCATAAGCGCCCGAACTAGGCGTATATCGGGGGAGGATCCCAAAACGGGACTGGGCTGGGTTATGTTCGGGCACAAGACAAACCGCGTTCTCTTCGGACTTCTCCTGCTGGCGGCCGCCTTGCCGGTTCCCGCCATGACGCCTGCGCTGCTCTCGGGCAAGCTCGGCGCGATGAGCGCCATGGTCGAGGGGCAACGCCTGCCGCTTCAGGTCGATGTCTGGCGCTATCTCCTGCCGCGCACCCCGCTGCTGGGCGAGGTTCGTCCCGAACCGGCGCTGCTGGGCTGGGTGGAGCCAGAAGTCGTTCCGACCATTGTTCCGATCGAGACGGAGGCCCTCCCGATCGCCGAGCTGACCGACCCGATCACGCTGATCTCCATGCCCAGCTTCCGCACGGAGTTCCCGCTGTTCCCGCCGCTCACTCAGGGCGAGACGCAGCTTCCCGGCGGCGGGCTCTCGCCGGTGCCGGAACCGTCGACCTGGATGCTGCTGATCAGCGGCTTCCTTGTGGTCGGTCACGCGCTGCGTAGCCGACGCCCGCGCGCCGTGAGTTTGACCGCCTAGGGGCGATCTCGAACATCGTCGCGCGCCACATCTGATTTTCGAGCGAGCGACGAGACGCTCAAGTCCAGCCAGCACGGTTCTTGGTCAGGCGCGGCGCCGTCCGCCGCGGATCGGCGCGAAAGCTCGGGCGTTCAGCGCCGATTGGCGTCGCGTGGAGTTTGGGGATGTCGTCGAGCGGCGAATGTGGAATGTGTGCCGGATGACTTGCCTGTCCCCGACGTTCGCAAATCGCCGCCACCGGCGTCGGCCATGACGCTCGCGACAGACGCGCGACCCGCCGCGCCGCCAGACCTTGGCGTCGCGGTTGTCACGGTGAACTGGAACGGCTGGCGCGACACGCTCGCCTGCCTGGCCGCGCTGCGTGGGAGCCGCGGCGCGGCCTGGCGACTCATCATCGTCGACAACGCCTCGACCGACGACTCGCGATCGCACCTGTCCGACTTGGGCGACGACGTCACGACACTCTGGGCGCCGACCAATGGCGGCTGGACCGGCGGCAACAATATCGGGGTCGCCC
>NZ_JANOCX010000397.1:0-2240 GCF_031412415.1 Phenylobacterium sp. | reverse complement strand
ATGGTTCCAGTAGGCGGCGCGCTCGCAGGCCGCCGAGGCGGCGCCGGCCTTGGCGCCGATCACCGTGCCGGCCAGGGCGCCCAGCGCCGCGCCTTCGGCCACGACGCCCGCCGCGGCCACCGCGCCGCCGGCGAAGCCGCCCGCGACCAGGCCGAACAGGCCCCAGCCCAGGGCGCGGTTGCCCGCCGTGCGCCGGCAGGGGTCGGCAGAGCCATAGCGGACGCTGTCGTACTGCGCCGCCGGTCCGGAGGCGTAGCGCTCGTGGGTCTGCGCCTGGGCCACGCCGCCGGCGAACACGGTCGCGGCGGTCACGGCGGCCAGCACCGCATGCTTTTGACGCAAATTCATCGGTCGTCCCTCGACACCCGTACAGATCCAGCCCTCAGGATATGCCGAGCCGACGAGCGGGTGAAACCAAGACAACCTGCGAGATAGATTTTAACCTTGAGCCCTCGATAGGTCCCGGGCTCGCGCCAGCCGTTCGATCCCCGCGTCCAGGGTCGCGTCGGCCTTGGCCAGGCACAGGCGCATGATGCTGGTCACCGGCTCGACCTCGTACAGCGCCGACACTGGAATGGCCGCCACGCCCGCCTGCGTGACCGCTCGCAGGCAGAAGGCGCGGTCGGCCTCGGTGACGCCGGAGGCGGGCAGGTCGACATTGAGGAAGTAGGTGCCTTGGGTCGGCAGGGTGATGAAGCCCTCGCGCGCCAGACCCTCCGCCAGCCGGTCGCGGGACCGCGCCAGGTCGAGCGGCATTCGCGCGAACCAGTCGGCGCTGTTGTCCAGGCCCCAGGCGACGGCCGCCTGCAGGTTGGGCGGGGTGGTGAAGGTCAGGAACTGGTGGGCGCGGGCCAGGCTGTGGGTAAGGGCGGTCGCGGCGCACAGGAAGCCCACCTTCCAGCCGGTCAGGCCGAACATCTTGCCGGCCGAGCCGATCTTCACGCAGCGCTCGCGCATGCCCGGGAAGGCGATCAGCGGGCGGTGAACCGCCGGGGCGAACACCACCTGCTCCCAGACCTCGTCGCAGATGGCGATCACGTCATGGGCCACGCAGAACTCCGCCAGCAGCGCCAGGTCCTCCTCCGGCAGCACCAGACCGGCGGGATTGATCGGATTGTTCAGCACCACGAACCGGGTGTTCTCGGTGAAGGCGGCCTCCAGCATGGCGCGGTCGAATCGCCAGTGCGGCGGGCTCAACGTCACCAGCTTGGGGACCCCGCCGGCCCGGCGGATCAGCGGCAGATAGGCGTCATAGAGCGGTTGGAACGTCACCACCTCGTCGCCAGGCTCGATCAGCGACAGGAAGGTCGCCGCCAGGGCCTCGGTGGCGCCGGAGGTGACGGTGACCTCCCCGGCCCAGTCGAAGTCCAGGCCCTGGGTGCGGGCGTAGTGGCGGGCGACGGCCTCGCGCAGCTCGGGAAGGCCGGCCATGGGCGGATACTGGTTGTAGCCGTTCATCACCGCCTCGGCGGCCTTGGCGCGGATCGCCTCGGGGCCGGGATCGTCGGGGAAGCCCTGGCCCAGATTCACCGCGCCGTGCTGGCGCGCGAGCCCGGACATCTCCTCGAAGATGGTGGTGGGCAGGTTCGCGAAGACGGGATTCGCCATTCACCTTGCCTAGCACAACCTGTCGGCCAATATCCCAGACATGCGGATCGTCGACTTCGAACCTCGCCATGCCGATGCCTGGCGCACGCTGAACGAGGCGTGGATCGGCAAGCATTTCGTCATCGAGGCCAAGGACCGCGAGGTCCTCGACGACCCGGCGGGCAAGATCACCGCCAAGGGCGGCCACATCTTCATGGCCGAGCTCGACGGCGAGGCTGTGGGTTGTGTTGGACTGATCGCCATGGCCGACGGCGGGTTCGAGGTCGCCAAGATGACGGTGACCGAGGCCGCGCGCGGCACGGGGCTGGGGCGGATCCTGATGCAGGCCTGCATAGACAAGGGCCGCGCACTGGGCGCGCCGCGGCTCTACCTCGAGACCAATTCCGGCCTTGCGCCGGCGCTCAGCCTCTATCGATCGATGGGGTTCAAGGACCTACCGCCGACGGACACGCCCTACGCGCGGGCCGACGTGTTCATGGAGTTGGCGCTGGGGTAGGCGCCCCGTCCTCTAGTGCTGGGTCACGCCGCGCAGGGCGTCGCCGAGGGTGCGGCGGGTCACGGGCTTGCCCAGGAAGCCGATGGGGTTGATGCCCGCCATCTCCGCGCGGAAGTCCTCGGTGATCGAACCCGAA
>NZ_JANOCX010000396.1:0-11763 GCF_031412415.1 Phenylobacterium sp. | reverse complement strand
GGGCCTCGCCGACGACCACGATCTCGGACGGCTCGCCGCCGCACAGCTCCAGGATCAGCTTGGTGGCCAGCTCGATGCCGGGAACCAGGCTCTCGGGGTCCACGCCCCGGGCGAAACGGTACTGGGCGTCGGAGTTGATGCCCGTGGCGCGGCCGGTCTGGGCGGTGCGGATCGGATCGAACCAGGCGGCTTCGATGAAGACCTCGGTGGTGTCTTCCGAACAGCCCGTGGACGTTCCGCCCATCACGCCGCCCAGGCCGATGGGCCGCTTGCCGTCGGCGTCGGCGATGACGCTCATCTCAGGTGTGAGGTCATAGGTCTTGCCGTCCAGCGCGATGAGCTGCTCGTCGCTGTGGGCGGTCGGGGCGGGATGGTCGGCCGAGGTTTCGCCACCACCGCCGCGCCGTCCAAGGCGCGCCTCGATCACGTCGCCGACCATCAGGGCGCGGTCATAGACGTGCAGCGGCCGGGCGCGGTCGTGGGTGATCAGGTTGGTGACGTCGACCAGGGCGTTGATCGGGCGCAGGCCGATGGAGATCAGGCGCTGTTGCAGCCAGGCCGGGGACGGCCCGTTCTTGAGGCCGCGGATCAGTCGGCCGGCGAACTGCGGGCAGGCGTCCGAGCCGTCCAGGCGGATCGTGACCGGGCAGGGGAACTTGCCCGGCACGGGCTCGACGCCGACATCCTTCAGCACGCCCAGGCCCGCGGCGGCCAGGTCACGGGCGATGCCCACGACGCCCAGCCAGTCGGGGCGGTTGGGCGTGACCTCGAAGTCGATCACGGCTTCCAGGCCCAGAGCCTGGGCGGCAGGGGTCCCTACGCTCAGGCTGTCGGGTAGCTCCATGATGCCGTCGGACTCGCTGGCGGCCTCCAGCTCGGAAGCCGAGCAGAGCATGCCGTTGGAGACCACCCCGCGCACGGGCTTCTCGGCCAGTGTCACCTTCAGCCCGGGAACGTAGGCGCCGATGGGGGCGTAGATGGTGGTCAGGCCCGGCCGGGCGTTGGGCGCGCCGCAGACGATCTCCTTGCGGCCGTCGACGGTGTCGACCTGGCAGACGCGCAGCCGGTCGGCGTTCGGGTGCTGGACGGTCTCCACGATCCTGGCGACCGTGAAGGCGGCGAGCTTGGACGCCGGATCGTCCACATGCTCGACCTCCAGGCCGGCCATGGTCATGGCGTCGACGACCTGCTGGGCGGTGGCTTGGGTCTCAAGATGCTGCTTGAGCCAGGACAGGGTGAACTTCATAGGTCGGCTCCCTCGCCGATAGTCTCGATCAGGCGGAAGCGTTCGCACCACAGGGGCATGTCGGGCGCGAAGCCGCCGTTGCGGGTGAAATAGGCCTGATGCTCGCGCCGCCAGCTCCCCAGCGTGCGGTCATCCTCGCCTTCCTCGAAGGCGAACTGGGCGTCGACCTCATCGAAGCGGCGCTGGACCAGTTCGACGGTCTCCAAGACGGCGCGCGGCCGGCCGGCGCCGTCCTCCGCCACCCAGCGCTTGCCGACCTCGGAACCCTTCAGGCCCTCGGCCACGGACCAGCAGGTCGCGGTCTTCTTGCCCTCAAGGATAAGGGCCAGGAGTTCGTCGGCCAGCTCCGGCCCATCCCCGAACGGGAACCGGTCGAGGCCGCGCCAATCCTGCACGGCGGCGGACATCAGCTCAGCCCCGTCGCCGGGTTCGGCGCGGCGTAAGGGCTGAAGCCGTAGTGCTCCAGCCAGCGGACGTCGCTGGCGAACATGTCGCGCAGGTCGGGCATGCCGTATTTCAGCACGCCCAGCCGGTCGACGCCGCAGCCGAAGGCGAAGCCCTGCCAGACGTCGGGGTCGAGGCCGACATTGCGCAACACGTTGGGGTGGACCATCCCGCAACCCAGGATCTCCAGCCAGTCGGAGCCCTGGCCAATCTTCACCTCGCCGCCGGAACGGTCGCACTGGACGTCCATCTCGGCGCTGGGCTCGGTGAACGGGAAGTGGTGCGGGCGGAATCGGGTGACCACGTCCGGGGTCTCGAAGAACCGGCTGAGGAAAGTCTCCAGCGTCCACTTCAGATGGCCCATATGGATGGCGCGGTCGATCACCAGGCCTTCGATCTGGTGGAACATGGGCGTGTGGGTCTGGTCGCTGTCCTTCCGGAACGTACGGCCCGGCACGATGACGCGGATCGGAGGCTCCTGGCCGTTGGCGATCCAGGAGGGGAGCTGCTCGTTCACCCGGTGCATGACGCGCACCTGGACGGGGCTGGTGTGGGTACGCAGCACCTTGCGCTCACCGTGCGCGTCCTCGGGCAGGAAGAAGGTGTCGTGCATCTCCCGCGCCGGGTGCTTGGGCGGGAAGTTCAGCGCGGTGAAGTTGTTGAAGTCGGTCTCGATGTCTGGGCCTTCGGCCACCGAGAAACCCATCTCGGCGAAGACGGCGATCATCTCGTCCATCACCTGCATGGTGGGGTGGACGCTGCCCTTGCGGCGCGGCGGGGCCGGCAGGGTGAGGTCGACGCGCTCGGCCGCCAGCTTGGCGTCGAGCTCGGCGGCTTCCAGCCCGGCCTTGCGCGCGGCGATGGCCGACTGCACGGCGTCGCGCAGGCCGTTGATCAGCGGGCCCCGCTCGCGGCGTTCGTCGGGGCTCATCGAGCCCAGCGACTTCAAGAGCTCGGAGACCCGGCCGGACTTGCCCAGCGCGGCGACGCGGACGGTTTCAAGAGCCTGGAGGTCGGACGCGCCGGCGACGGCGGCCGAAAGCTCGGCTTCCAGTGAGGTGAGATCGGTCATGACACGGCTGCTTTAGAGGGACGGTCGATGTGCGGTAAGAGGGCAGCAAAAAGCCCTCCGGCGGATCACACCGGAGGGCTTCTGATGCTCAGTGAGTCCGGGGACTCAAATGGCCTCAAGCCAGCGCGGCGCGAACCTTGTCGGCGATGGCCTTGAACCCGACCGGATCGGCGCCCGCGATGTCCGACAGGACTTTGCGGTCAAACTCGATACCGGCCTTGTCCAGGCCGAAGATAAACTGGGAGTAGGTGAAGCCTTCCAGGCGCGCCGCGGCGTTGATCCGTTGGATCCACAGCGAGCGGAAGTTACGCTTACGAACCTTGCGGTCGCGGTAGGCGTACTGGCCGGCCTTGTCCACCGCGGCCTTGGCCGTGCGGATGGTGTTCTTGCGGCGGCCGTAGAAACCCTTGGCCTGTTCAAGAACCTTCTTGTGTTTGGCGTGGGCGGTGACGCCCCTTTTGACGCGAGCCATCTGTCAGCGCTCCTCTTACAATCCGTAGGGCATGTAGGATTTGATCGTCTTCGAGTCCGAAGCGCTCATCACCTTGGTGCCGCGATTTTGACGGATGTACTTGGCGCTGTGGCTGATCAGCCGGTGGCGCTTGCCCGCGACGCCGGCCTTGATCTTGCCGGTCGCGGTCAGTTTGAAGCGCTTCTTCGCGCCTGACTTGGTCTTCAGTTTGGGCATTTCACTTGCGGTACCCTAGGGCCCGTCCTCTGGCGTATTGATGAGCCGTCCTGGCATGCCTTTTGGCCAGACGACTCCGAAGAGCGGGGCAAATACGCCAAAGGGTGAGGGAAGGCAAGGGTTTGCTCACCTCGTGAGGCGTCTCTTGCGCCCCGCGCTATACAGGGTCGACGCCCAGGAGGCACGCCGTCATGAGCCAGGCCCGCACCCGACGCCTGATCAAGCTGTTCGCCGCCCGTCCACGCCTGGCCGGAGCGTTCGCCTTCGGGCTGGTGGTATGGCTGATATGCCTGGCGACACCGAGCGGCCCGGACGCGATCACCGCCGCCGTCCTTGGCTGGAACGCCACCTGCCTCGGCTTCATCGCCGCCTCGCTGCACATGATGTGGGGCGCCACGCCGTCGAAGATCCGGGCCATCGCCGCCACCCAGGATGAGGGCCAAGCGGTGATCCTGGGCCTGGTGATCCTGTCGACGGCCGCCAGCATCGTGGTGATCGCCGCCGAGCTGTCCGCGGCCAGCGGCGACAGCGGTCTGATGAAGGCGCTGCGGGTGGGCCTGGTGTTCTCGTCCGTGGCCGCGTCCTGGTTCTTCGTGCAGATGATCTTCGCCCTGCACTACGCGCACGAATATTACGCCCCCTACCTGAAGACCAAGCGCGACACCTGGGGCCTGTTGTTCCCAGGGGGCGAGGCCCCGGACTACTGGGACTTCGTCCACTTCTCGGTGGTGATCGGGGTGGCCAGCCAGACGGCGGACGTGGCCTTCACGTCGAAGGCGTTGCGGCGAGTCGGCACCCTGCACGGGATCGTGGCCTTCGTGTTCAACACGGTGGTGGTGGCGCTGACCATCAACCTGCTCGCCGGCCTCTTCGCCCGTTAGGTCCGGCGCGGGACCCGCCGCAGCACCTGGAAGGCCAGGACCAGGGCCGGCAGGATCAGCAGGCAGCCCAGGGCGAACGGCGCGCCGGGGGAGACCATCGAGAAGAGCTGGCCCGCATAGATCGGGCCGCCGATGCGGGCGAGCGCGTTGTTGGACATGTTGAGGCCCAGCATCTCGCCCTGGCGGTCAGGCGGCGTGGCGATGGAGATCAGCCCCACCAGGTTCGGGAAGCAGATCGACTGGCCGAAGCCGACGATGGCCAGGCCCAGCACCGCCATGGGCCAGGCGAAGGAGGCGAACTGCACGAACATGCCGATGAACATCAGGGTCAGGCCGGCGATCAGCACGCGCGCCTCGCCGAACCGGCGGACCAGCATCGAGGTCCCGATCCCCTGGGCGAAGGCGCCAATGACACCAATGACCATGAAGGCGAGGCCGATCTCGCGCGGGCCCCATCCGAAGCGGACTTCGGTCCACAGGCCATAGGTCGCCTCGATCCCGGCGAAGCCCGAGACGATGACGAACGAGATGATCATGATCCGCGAGATGATCGGGTGGGCGATGGCCTCGCCCAGGGCCGGCGAGCGGCCCTTGGGGCGCGGTTCGCCGGTGGGGGGCCGGGTTTCCTTGACGAACAGGAAGACGCCCAGGGCCGAAGCCAGGCCGAAGGCCGCGGCGGCGAACAGCGGGATGTGGAAGCCGATAGGCCCAAGCTCGGGCTGGGCCAGCAGGCCGCCCAGGGCCGGGCCGGTCATGAAGCCGAGCGAGAAGGCCGAGCCCATGACCCCCATGCGCCCGGCGCGCTGGTCGGGTGGGGTGATGTCGGCCATGCAGCCCTGCAGGGTCGAGATGTTGCCCGCGAAGAAGCCGCCGGCGAAGCGGGCCAGGAAGGCCAGCCAGATGTTCGGCGCGAACGCCAGGGCCACGTAGCACAGCGCGGCGACGGCGATGGTGACGATCAGCACCGGTCGCCGCCCGATCCGGTCCGACAACCGGCCCCAGAACGGCTCGCCCAGGAACTGTCCGAATGAGAAGGCTGAGAACAGCAGGGCGATCTGCCAGGCCGGCGCATCCAGGGCCTTGCCGAAGAACGGCAGCAGCGGGATCACCAGGCCGAAGCCCGCGATATTCAGGAAGGTCACCGACAGCAGGATGATCAGCGCGCGCCGATCCTGCGGCGGGGCCGGCGGTTCCGGGCTCATGGCGCGGCGCGGGCCCTGGCGACCCTCCGGCTGGCCGAGAGCGCCAGGAAGATCGCCGGCGCGACCACCAGGGCGCCCATGATGAAGGGCCCGTTGATCGACAGCGGGAAGATCAGCCCGGCGCAGAATGGCCCGACCACGCGCGCCAAGGCGCCCATGGCGTTGTTGAGCCCCAGGATCTGGCCCTGTCGATGCGGGTCGGCGGTCTGGGAGATCATCGAGCCGACGTTCGGGAAGGCCACGGACTGGCCGATGGCGGTGAGGCACATCAGCGCGATGGTGACCGCACCGCCGGGCGAGATGGTCTGAGCGGCGGCCGAGACCACCGTGATGCTCATGCCGATAGCCAGCATCTTGCCCTCGCCGAACCGTTCGGAGAGCCGACCGGTGACGAACATCTGGGTGATGGCCGCGGCAATGCCGACGAAGAAGAAGCAGACGCCGATCTCGCGTGGTCCCCAGTCGTAGCGCGCCTGGGCCCACAGGCCGAAGGTGCTCTCGATGCCGGTGAAGGCGAAGCCGACCAGGAAGGTCAGCAGCATGAGGCGCCCGATCACCGGATGACGGATCACCTCGCCCGTCGCCGACCAGCGGCTGGGGCGGTGGGTGATGGTCTGGTCGCGGGTCTTGCTCTCGCGGATGAAGACCATGATCGCCACGACGCACAGGGCCGCCAGGCCCGAGGCCATGAACAGCGGGATACGGAAGCCGACGGGTCCGGCGTCGGGATGGGCGAACAGGCCGCCGACCATGGGCCCGAAGATCAGCCCCACGTTCCAGGCCGCGCCCTGATAGGAGAGCAGCCGCGTTCGCTTCTCCGGCGGCGTGACGTCGGCGATGTAGCCCTGGACGACGGCCCCGTTGCCGGCCGCCAGCCCGCCCACCAGCCGGATCGCGAAGGCCACCCAGATGTTGGGGGCGAAGGCCAGCGCCAGGTAGCAGAGGCAGTTGCCGGTGATGGTGGAGATCAGCAGCGGCTTGCGGCCGTACTTGTCCGACAGCCGCCCCCAGAACGGTTCGCCGAAGAAGGCGCCCACCGAATAGGCCGAGAAGATCAGCGCGATCTGCCAGGGCGGGGCGTCAAACGACTTGGCGTAGAAGGGCAACAACGGAACGATGATCCCGAAGCCCAGCATATTGATGAAGATGACGGCGATGAGGGACGGCGCCGCCATCGAGGACGGCGGCGACGCCCTCTGCGGCGCGGTGTCGGACATGTGAACGGTGTTAAGGGGAGCCGCGCCGCGCGGCAAGTCCGACCGCGGCGCTCGGACTTGCATGGGCGCGCCGACTTGCCAGCGCGCATGAAAAAGCGGCCGCCCCGGAAGGACGGCCGCTCGTTCGTTTCCGCGAGGTCTAAACCCTAGCGCGGGGCCAGGATCATGATCATCTGGCGGCCTTCCATGCGCGGCTCGTACTCGACCTTGGCCACCGGCTCGAAGTCGGCCTTCACCTTTTGCAGCAGCTTCATGCCCAATTCCGGGTGGGCCAACTCGCGACCGCGGAAGCGCAGGGTGACCTTCACCTTGTCGCCTTCTTCGAAGAAGCGGTGCATCGAGCGCTGCTTCACCTCGTAGTCGTGGATGTCGATGTTCGGCCGCAGCTTGATCTCTTTGATCTCGACGACCTTCTGACGCTTGCGCGCCTCGTTCTTCTTCTTCTGTTCCTGGAACTTGAACTTGCCGTAGTCCAGAATCTTGCAAACGGGGGGATCGGCGTTCGGCACGATCTCGACGAGATCCAGACCTGCCTCCTGGGCGGCCTCCATGGCCGACGAGGTGGGCATCACGCCCTGCTTCTCGCCGTGCTGATCGATCAGCAGGACCTTGGGGACGCGGATGTCTTCATTGATACGCGGTCCGTCTTTAACGGGCGGCGACTGCATGGGGCGGCGAATAGGCTTTTGCTCCTGGAGCTGTTTCAACGCGAAACGCGCCCGGCGCTGGGGGCGCGTCGGTCGTTCCAGTCAGTATATGACGAAGGCGACAGCCCCAATCAAGCGGAGCTAGGCAGAAGGTACGAGAGCGTTCACCGCCTGTAGGACTTGGGACACAGGCAGATCGACCAGGTTCTGGGCCTGCAGCACGGCCACATGACCTCGCGGCGCCGAAAGCGCCGGGTTCGAGGCGCTCGAGAAAAGCACGATCGTGGCGGCTCCCGTGGCCGCCGCCAGGTGCAGGGGGCCGGTGTCGTTTCCCACCACCAGGGCCGCGCGGGCGCCCAGCGCGGCGATGCGGGCGAAATCGGTGCGCCCGGTCAGGTCGCGGGCCTGTCCGACGGTCTTCTGGATCTGGCGGGCCAAGGCGCTTTCCTGCGGGCCGCCGATGATGACGATGTCGAACCCGCGATCGTGGAGCGCCTTGCCCAGTTGCGCGAAGCGCTCCGCCGGCCAACGCTTATCCAGCCGGTGGGCCGAGCCGCCCGGCACGAAGATCACATAGGGGCGCGGCTTCACCCCGCCCGGAGTCGGGCGTTCCTGCCGGGCGTTGCGCACGACCCAGGAGAGGTCGGGGGGCGGGGCGCTGCCCGGTTCCGTGGGCGCGTCGGGCCAGATGCCGGCGAACTTGAGCTGGTCGGCCTGACGCTCAAGGGTGTGCATGGAGTTGCGTCGAGGGTTCTTGTGCGGCAGGGCGCAGCCCAGCGCCACGCCCGACCACTCCGGCGGGAAGGGCCGCAGCATGTGGAAGAGCCGCGCCGACTGAGCGGAGGTCTGCAAGTCGTAGACGCGGTCGTACCGCGCGGCCTTGAGCCTGCCCCTCAACGCCAGCCAGGCGCTCAGGCCCTCGGGCCGCCCGTCGGTCTCCACCCGGTTGAAATAGGGGCAGGACTTGGCCAGCGCTTCGAAGGGCGGTGTGGTGAGCAGGGTGATCCGGGCCTTCGGATGGGCCTCGCGGATCTTCTTCATGGCGGCCAGCGCCAGGATGAAGTCGCCCAGCGCCGAGAGCTTGATCACCAGGACAGTGCGGATGTCGCGGCTCACGTGGCGCGCGCCTCCAGCACGCGTTCGTAGGACTCCAGGGTCGCCTGGCACATGGCGTCGACGGAATAGAGCCGCCGGGCGCGGTTGGCGGCGGCCTGGCCCATGGCCGCCAGGCGGCCGGGACCCAGATCCACGGCCTTGGCGATGGCGCAGGCCCAGGCTTCGGCGTCGCTGACCTTGACCAGCCAGCCGGTCTCGCCGTTCAGCACGGTCTCGGTGGTGCCGCCATGGTCGGACGCCAGGACGGGCTTGCCCATCACCTGGGGCTCGACCGCCGTGCGGCCGAAAGACTCGGGCTTGGTGGTGGGCAGCATGGCGATGTCGCAGACCTGATAGGCGGCAGGCATGTCGTCGCAATGGCCCACGACCAGGATCTGGTCCTTCAGTCCCGCGGCCGCGATGGAGGCCAGGATCTCGAGCCGGTAGTCGGTGCGACCTTGGTCGTCGCCGGCGAAGATCATGAGGAAGTCCTCGCGGCCCTCCGCCTTCAGCCGGGCGGCGGCCTCGACGATCAGCAGATGGCCCTTGATGCGGGTCAGGCGGCCGGCCAGCAGCAGTTTCACCCGGCGGTCCGAGGGCGCGATCCCCCAGGCGGCGCGCAGGGCCTCCACGCGGTCGGGCGTGACCCAACTCGGGTTGAAACGCTCCAGGTCGATGCCGCGCGGGATCGAGACGATCCTGGCCGGGTCGATCTGGTGTTCGTTCAGCACGTGGTCGCGGGTGTAGTCGGAGTTGGCGATGACCAGGTCGCCGCGGGTCATCACCGCGTTGTACCAGCGCTTGAGGCTGTTGTTGGCGTTGTAGACCCCGTGATAGGTGGCCACGAACGGCGTCTTGGTGGCCTGGGCCGCCCACAGCGCCGAGAAGGCCGGAGCCCGGCTGCGGGCGTGGACGATGGAGACCTTCTCCTTGCGGATCAGGTCCACCAGGCGCGCGGCGTTGCCCAGCATCACCAGGGGGTTCTTGGTCTGGACGGGCATCTGGGCCAGGCGTCCGCCGTCGGCCTCTAACCGCGACGCCATGCGTCCGCCCCGGGTCGCCACCAGGGCCTTGCCGCCGACGCGCACCACCGCGTGCGCCACATCGATGGTGGTCTGTTCGGCGCCGCCGGTTTCGAGCTCGGGGACGACCTGCAATAGGGTGAAGTTCGGGGGCAGCGTCACGCAGCCCTGCATAGCGTAAGCCTACGTTTGGTAAACCCCGCCCGGGGACAGGGCGCTGTCACATCGTCGCGTTATGAGGCCCCCATGAGCGAGATCGCCGGATTCCTGGACCGTCCCGACGGCGCGAAGCTCGCCTGGCGACTGATCGAGGGTTTGGGCCCGACCGTGGTGTGGCTTGGCGGGTTCAAGTCCGACATGACGGGAACCAAGGCCCAGGCCTTGGCCGACTGGGCGCTCGCCAAGGGACGTTCGTATGTGCGGTTCGACTATTTCGGACACGGAGAGTCCGACGGCGACTTCGCTGAGGGCACGATCAGCCGCTGGCGGGCGGATGCGCTGGGCGTGCTGGAGGAACTGACCGCAGGGCCGGTGGTGCTGGTGGGTTCGTCCATGGGCGGGTGGTTGTCCTGCCTAGTGGCCGCCGCTGTCCCCGCCCGCATGAAGGCCATGGTGTTGATCGCCCCGGCCGCCGACTTCACCGAGAAACTGATGGGTCCCGAGGTCACCGCCGCCGATCGCGAGGCTATGGACCGCACCGGCGTCTGGATGCGTCCCTCCGACTATGGCGAGCCCTATCCGATCTCCAAGGCCCTGCTGGATGACGGCGCGCGGTGGTCGATCCTGCCGGGCCCGGTGAATGTCGAGGCCCCGGTGCGCATCCTGCAGGGCGGCGAGGATCCGGATGTGCCCTGGCGACACGCGCTGGCCCTGGCTCAGGCGATACGCGGCGACGACGTGGTGTTCAGCCTGATCAAGGACGGCGATCACCGGCTGTCGCGCCCGGCCGACATCGCCCGGATGATCGCCGCGGTCGAGGAGGTGGCGTGAGCGGGGAACCTGTCCTGCCGAGCTTCTGGACGGCGGCGCGCGTCTGGGCGCGGATCGGCCTGCTGAGCTTCGGCGGCCCCGCCGGCCAGATCGCCCTGATGCACAGGGTGCTGGTCGAGGAGCGAGGTTGGATCGGCGAGCGGCGGTTCCTGCACGCGCTCAACTACTGCATGCTGCTGCCTGGCCCCGAGGCCCAGCAGCTCGCCACCTATGTCGGTTGGCTGATGCACCGGACGGCGGGCGGACTGCTGGCGGGCATCCTGTTCGTCCTGCCGGGCGCCGCGGTGATGCTGGCCTTGAGCATCCTCTACGTTCTCTATGGTACGACGCCGGTCGCCGCCGGCCTGTTCCTGGGCGTGAAGTGTGCGGTGCTGGCTATCGTCGTCGAGGCGGTGCTGCGGGTCGGACGCCGGGCGTTGAAGTCCCACGCGGCGGTCGCCGTCGCGTTCGGAGCCTTCCTGGGCCTTTTCCTGCTGAATGCTCCCTTTCCGCTGGTGATCGCCCTGGCGGGACTGCTGGGCTGGATGGCGCCTCGGCTGTTCGGGGGCGGCAAGACCGGCTCGGAGGCCGATGACGGGCGGATCGGACTGGTCGACCAGATCATCGACCAGGGCGGCGCGGCCCATCTGGTCCCTTCGCGAGGCCGAGCTTTGCGGGTGGCCGCGATCTGGTTGCCGATATGGCTGGCGCCGGCGGCGGTCCTGTTTTCGCTGTTCGGTGAGGCCAGCGTCTGGACCAAGATCGCGGGCTTCTTTTCGACCATGGGCGTGGTGACGTTCGGCGGCGCCTACGCCATGCTGACCTATGTCGCCCAGGCGGCGGTCGAGGGGTTCGGTTGGCTGAAGCCCGGCGAGATGGCCGACGGTCTGGGGCTGGCGGAGACCACGCCAGGGCCGCTGATCATGGTGCTGCAGTTCGTGGGTTTCCTGGCGGCCTATCGCAACGCCGGCAGCCTGGACCCTCTGATCGCCGGCTGCCTGGGCGCGCTGCTCACCACCTGGGTCACCTTCGCGCCGAGCTTCCTATGGATCTTCCTGGGCGCGCCCTATGCCGAGGCGCTGCGCGGTCACCGCGCGGCGGCCGCAGCCCTGGCGGCGATCAGCGCCGCGGTGGTCGGCGTGATCGCCAACCTCGCCCTGTGGTTCGGGCTGCACGTGCTGTTCGCGCGCGTCACGACGAAGGCCGGGATCGAAGTGCCGGATTTGGCGAGCCTAGATTGGCGCGCCGGCATCCTCACCGCGGTTGCGATGGTCGCCATG
>NZ_JANOCX010000395.1:0-16539 GCF_031412415.1 Phenylobacterium sp. | reverse complement strand
CAGATGCTGCTGTCGGCTGAGAGCTGGAAGTCGGTGGTGATCGACGGGACCTCAGCCACGCGCGGCATGGCCAGCTTCAGCCGCTTCTTCGACGCCAAGGGCGCCGAAGACCTGCGGGCCTACGTCCTGACCGAGGCCAGGGCGGCGGCCCCGGCCAAGGGCCCGCCGAAGACCTAGCGATCACGACTGCACGCGGAAGGGCCTAATGTCGGCTGACCGCTAGGAGGCGGGCCAGGGAGGGGCTATCTGTCCGCCCATGAACGCGCCCGTGAAACTGGACACCCTGCCGCAATGGCGGCTCGACGATCTCTATGTGAGCCGCGACGATCCTCGCATCGAGACCGACCTGGCCGCGGCCAAGGCCGCCAATGACGAGCTGGTCAAGCTGAAGGGCCGGTTCGTGGCCATGCGTGGCGAGCCCCTGCGCCTTGGCGAACTGCTCGATCACGGCGTCACCCTCTATGAGACCGCCACCAACGGCCTGTGGAGCGTGGGCGCCTACGCCTCGCTTGCCGCCTCGGTGGCGCGCGACGACGCGGCCTGGGCGAAGTTCGAGGGCGACCTGCGCACGAGATCCTCGCAGATCGCCGCCGAGAGTCTGTTCTTCACGCTGGAGCTCAACCAGCTTGAGGACAACGAGTTGGAGATGGCCTTCAAGGCCCATCCGCCCGCCGCCCGCTGGCGGCCCTGGATGCGCCGGGTGCGCCTGTCACGGCCGCACGAGCTGTCGCCCGACCTGGAGCGCATCCTGATCGATCGCGGGCCGGCCGTGGCCAACTGGACGCGGCTCTATGACGAGACCCTGGCCAAGCTGACCGCCAAGGTCGGCCGCGAGAGCCTGACTTTGCCCGAGGCGCTGAACCGGCTCTCCGATCCCGACGCCGCGCGTCGCAAGCAGGCCGCCACGGCGCTCGCCAAGGCGCTGGAGGAGCGGACGCCCAACCTGGCGCTCGCCATGAACACGCTCGCCTTCGAGAAGCAGGTCGAGGATCGCTGGCGGAAGTATCCCGACCCCGCCGCCTCGCGCCACATCGCCAACGAGGTGGACGCCGACGCGGTGGAAGCCCTGGAGGCCGCCGTGGTCGAGGGCTATCCCTCGATTAGCCACCGCTACTATGCGCTCAAGGCCAAGGTCATGGGTCGCAAGACCCTGGACTATTGGGACCGCAATGCGCCCCTCGACACCGCCCAGCCCCGCACCTACGGCTGGGACGAGGCCAAGGGCATGGTGCTGGAGAGCTTCTCCGACCTGGCCCCCAAGTTCGCCGACACCGCCCAGACCTTCTTCGCCCAGCCTTGGATCGACGCACGGCCTCGCGCCGGCAAGCAGTCGGGCGCCTATTCCCATCCGGTCACCGCCGACCGCCACCCCTATGTGTTCCTGAACTACATGGGCGAGCGGCGCGATGTCCTGACCCTGGCGCATGAGCTGGGCCACGCGGTCCACCAGACCCTGTGCAGCCCGCTGGGCACCCTGCTGGCCGATACCCCGCTCACCCTGGCCGAGACGGCTTCGATCTTCGGCGAGGGCCTGGTGTTCGAGCGCCTGCTGGCCGGCGCGTCCAAGGCCGAGCGGATGGGCCTGCTGGCCGGCAAGATCGAGGACGGCCTCAACACCGTGGTCCGCCAGATCGCTTTCCACCGGTTCGAGACCCGCTTCCACGCCGCGCGGCTGGAGGGCGAACTGTCCCCCGAGCACATCAGCGGCATCTGGCTGGACGTCATGTCCGAAAGCCTGGGACCCGCCGTGACGCTCAACGCCGGCTACGAGCACTACTGGGCCTATGTCAGCCACTTCGTGCACGCGCCCTTCTATGTCTACGCCTACGCCTTCGGCGATCTGCTGGTCCGTGGCCTGATGGAGAAGCGCCGTGAGGATCCGGCCGCCTTCGCTCCGCTCTACGAGGACCTGCTCGCCGCCGGCGGCACCCGGACCTATGTGGAGGCGCTGAAGCCCTTCGGCCTCAACCCGCGCGAAAAGGCCTTCTGGGCGGCGGGGGTAAAGCAGCTGGAGCGCCTGGTCGACGAGTTCGACGAGCTGGTGGGGTAGGGGCTAGCCCAGCGGAATCCAGATCTCGACGCCGCCATAGCCGGTCAGGGTGTCGAAGGACGGCCTGTGGCGCTCGATGGTGGGCGCCTCGGCCAGGGTCTTGCCGTGGTCCGGCAGCCAGTCGTTCCAGATCGCGCCATAGGTCTGGCGGATGGTCGAGACGTGGTCGTCGTGACCGAACACCGCATAGTCGCGCGGCGGGATGCGCAGGCGCGAGAGGTCGGCCGGGGCGTCGAAGAAATCGCGCACCTCCGCGGCGGCCATGTACTGGAACCGGCCTTCGTCGTCCGGGTCGGACACCACCCCGATGGGGATCGGCTGAACCCGGTTTCCGACCTCCCCGAAACGCGGCGCGAACGAACGCCACAGGCCGGTGATCGTGGGTCCGTCCTCGAAGGCGCAGCGACGCGAAAGGCCCGCCGCCAGGATTTCACCCGCGGCTTCCAGCCGGGGCGGCGCGAGGCGCGGGGTCGAGCGGGCGGGCGCGATCAAGGGCTCGGCCAGATCTAGACCCTCGGTCGAGCCGCGTCGGCGGATCGCTTCCGGTGTGGCGCCGAACTGGCCTCGGAAAGCTCGCGTGAAGGCCTCGTGCGAGGCGTAGCCGCTCTCGAGCGCCAGATCGAGGATATCGCCGGCGCCCCGCGCCAGGGCCTGGGCCGCGTCGCTCAGCCGGCGGCCGCGCACGTAGTCCATCACTGGGCGGCCGGCGACTTCCCGAAAGGTGTGGGCCAGATGATGTCGCGAGACGCCGCACGCTTCGGCGATCCCGGCCAGGGTCAGCTCGGCCCCGAGATTTCGGTCGATGGTCCAGAGCGCGCGGGCGGTCAGCGACATGGCTCCACCCTTTCGCGACCCGCAATCGCGATCAAGCCCGGCTCGCTCGGTCGCGCTAGGTCATCGCCCACGACGGCGACGAAAGGACATTGCGTCATGGAATATCGGACCGCGACGGACCTGGCCGCCGACCTGCGCGCCCGCAGGATGTCGGCCGAGGAACTGCTGGATCAGACGATCGAGACCATCGAGGCGATGGACGGCGCGATCAACGCCGTGGTCGTGCGTGACTTCGACCGGGCGCGTGAGGCGGCGCGAGCCGCCGACGCGGGCCTGGCGGCCGGCGACCCTCGGCCGCTGCTGGGTGTGCCGATGACGGTGAAGGAGGCGTTCAACGTGGCGGGCCTGCCCACCACCTGGGGGCTGCCGGGGACGGAGGCCATTCCCATCTATGAAGACGCGGTGATCGTCGGGCGGCTCAAGGCGGCAGGGGCGATCATCGTCGGCAAGACCAACATCCCAGCCCTATTGGCCGACTGGCAGAGCGCCAATCCCGTCTACGGCGTCACCCGCAATCCCTGGGACCTGTCACGCACGCCCGGCGGCTCCTCCGGAGGCGGGGCGGCGGCCCTGGCGGCGGGGTTCGTGCCGCTAGAGTACGGCTCCGACATGGCCTCGTCGCTGCGCGCGCCGGCGCACTTCTGCGGGATCTACGCGCACAAGCCGACTCATGGCCTGACCCCAAGCCGTGGGTTCGCGCCGCCTGGCGCGCCAGCTGCCTGCCCGGCTCCCGAGATCGATCTGGCGGTCGTGGGTCCGATGGCGCGCAGCGCCGAGGACTTGGACCTGGCGCTGCAGATCACCGCCGGGCCGGACGCCCATCAGGCCACAGCCTATCGCCTTCAACTGCCGCCGCCTCGCCACGCCGCGCTGAAGGAGTACCGGGTCCTGGTTCTGGATCAGCACCCGCTCGTTCCCACCTCCGACTCTATCCGCGCCGCCATCGCCGAGCGCGCCACGCGGCTGGAGGCGCTGGGCTGTCGGATCGGCCGGAGCAGTCCGCATCTCCCCGACCTGGTGCAGACCGCGGACACCTTCGTCGAACTGCTGATGGCTCAGTTGAGCGCAGACGAGCCGGATACCGACGCCGCCGACGGAGAGGGATCGCCCAGCCACCGCGACTGGATCGCCGCCGACAGGCTGCGGACAGCCTTCGCGCAGCAGTGGCGCGAACTGTTCAGGGACTGGGATGTGGTGCTGTGTCCCTCGATGCCCACCCAGGCCCCCCGACTGAACGGGGCGAGCTCGCCAGACGCCATCGAGGCCGAAGGTGTCTTTGTTCCTTACCAGGCTCAGCCGCTATGGGGGACGCTGGCGACCCTGACAGGCAATCCGGCCACGGCGTTTCCCGCGGGCCTGGACGCGATGGGCCTGCCGATCGGCCTGCAGGCTGTCGGGCCCTATCTGGAGGACCGCACCACCATCGGTTTCGCGGGCCTAATGGCGCGGGAGTTCGGCGGGTTCGTGGTCCCGCCGTTCCCCTGGCGCGGCTAGAGGCCCAGCACCGCCTTGGCGATGATGTTGCGCTGGATTTCGTTGGTCCCGGCGTAGATCGAGCCCGCGCGGTCGTTGAGGTACTTGGCGGCGACCGTCAGGCTGTGGTCGGGACCCACGTGGCCTTGATCAACGGGCGGCCGGTAGTTCGGCGTCGGGCCACCGGGGCGGGTGGCGTGGGGCTGATAGGCCGCGCCGTAATCTCCGGCGGCCTCCAGGGCGAGTTCGGTCAGACGCTGGCTGAGCTCGGTGCCGACGGTCTTCATCATCGAGGACTTGGCGCCCGGGGCGTCGCCTTGGCTGAGATTGGCCAGGATCTGCAGCTCCACCGCCGCCAGGGCGTCGATCTCGATGGCGAGCGCGGCGAGGCGCGGTCCGAGGTCCGACAACACGCCTTCGCGAGCAGCCATGTCGCGCACCCGGGCGAGCCGCGCCTTGAGGCCGGGCGTCGAAACCCCGCCACCGCGCTCGAACTCCATCAGGTACTTCGCCACCGTCCAGCCCTCGCCGACCTTGCCCACCACATTGGCCTTGGGCACGCGGACATCGGTGAAGAAGACGTCGTTCTGGATGTGCTCGCCCGACAGCATCAGGATGGGACCGACCTCGATCCCCGGCGTGGCCATGTCGATCAGCAGGAAGGTGATCCCCTGCTGGGGAATCCGCTCCTGGGAGGTGCGGACCAGGCAGAAGATCCAGTTGGCGACATTGGCATGGGTGGTCCACAGCTTGTGGCCCGTGCAGACGAAGTGGTCGCCGTCGTCCACGGCCGCCATCTGCAGGGACGCCAGGTCCGAGCCCGAGCCCGGCTCGGAATAGCCCTGGCACCAGTGATGCTCGCCGGTCAGCATTCGGGGCAGGTAGTAGGCCTTCTGCTCGGTCGTACCATGTCCGATCAGCACCGGGCCGCACATCCCGATGCCCATGGGCGACAGCGGCGGGGCGCCGGCCGCGGCCATCTCGCTGGCGAAGATATAGCGCTGCGCCGCGCTCCAGCCACAGCCGCCGTACTCGACGGGCCAGGCCGGCGCGGCCCAGCCCCGCGCGTGCAGGATCGCCTGCCAGGCCATGCCAAGGTCGTGGGGGGCGTAGACGCTGGTCATCAACCTCGCCGCACGCCGCATCTCCGGGGACAGCTCGGCGTCGAGGAAGTCGCGGACCTCGTCGCGGAACGCGAGGTCTTCCGGGCTCCAGGTCACATGCATCGAGGCCTCCCATCGGCTTTTGACGCATCTTGAACAGGTGACGGACCGGCAGGCTAGGGCGGTCAGGCCGGGGCGTTCTCCCTGAAGGTCGCCATCTGGTCGGCGAGGGCTTTCCGGAAGGCGGGTCGCGCCTCACAGCGCAGGCGATAGGCCTCCAGGTTGGGATAGCGCGCCACCAGGTTGGTGTGGCGCAGGATGCGGAGCACGCTCACCATCAACAGGTCACCGGCGGTGAAGCGATCCTCCAGATAGTCCTGGTCGCCGAGGGCGGCCGACAGGGCGGCGAGACGGACGCAAGCGAAGTCCTCGGTCGCCGGCCGGTGCAGCTTGGCCCACTCGGCGTCTGACTCGAACAGGTCGATCGTGGCCAGGTTCTGGATCATGGGCTCGACGGAATTCAGCGCCGCGAACATCCAGGCGGTCATCCGCGCGCGGCCTTGGGGATCGGCCGGCGCCAAGGCCGCGGATCGCTCAGCCACACGCAGGACGATCGCGCCGGACTCGAACAGCGTCAGGCCGTCTTCCTGAAACGCCGGCACCTGGCCGAAGGGCTGCAGGCCGCGATAGGCCGCCGTGCCCTGGTCCTCGAATCCGATCAGGTGGACCTGATAGGGGAGGCCCGCCTCCTCCAGGGCCCAGCGAACACGGAGGTCCTTCACCAGGCCCTGGGCGAGGGGCGGAACCCAGCGAAAGGCGCTTAGCGTGATCATTGTCGTTCTCTCTTATCGCCGAGCTTCGCGGCCTTGCTGTTGAGGTAATTCCGCTCGGGCAGACTGGTGGTCGCGCCGGCGGCGGCGAGGTAGCAGTCGATGGCGGCGGCGCGGTCGCCGGCCATCTCCAGCAGGTGGGCGCGGACGGCGGTCAGTCGGTGATGGCCGGCGAGCCCGCCCTCAGCGTCGATGGCGTCCAGCAGGTCGAGACCCGCGCGGGGTCCGTGGACCATGGCTGCGGCCACGGCCTGGTTGAGCCGCACCATGGGATTGTCCGATAGGCCCGAAAGCACGTCGTAGAGGATGAGGATCTGGCGCCAGTCGGTGTCCTCCGCCCGCGCGGCCTCGTCGTGGACGGCGGCGATGGCGGCCTGGATCTGGTAGGGGCCGACCGGGCCCCGGGGCAGGGTGCGCGAGATCAGGGCGACGCCTTCCGCGATCATGCGCCCGTCCCAGAGTCGGCGGTCCTGGTCGGCCAGCGGGATCAGCCCGCCGTCCGGATCGCTACGCGCCGGACGCCTCGCGTCGGTCAACAGCATCAGGGCCAGCAACCCCGCGACCTCGCCGTCGTTCGGTCGCAGCGCCTGGACGGCGCGAGTAAGGCGGATGGCCTCGTTGGCCAGGTCGCGGCGCTGCAGGTCGGGACCGATGCTGCTGGCGTAACCCTCGCTGAAGATCAGGTAGAGGATGTGCAGGACCGAACCGAGGCGCTCAATCTGCTGCGCCGCCGTGGGCATGGCGAAAGCGACGCCGGACGCCTTGATGGTCTGTTTCGCCCGGCTGATCCGCTGGGCCATGGTCGCCTCGGGGACCAGGAAGGCCTTGGCGATCTCAGCCGTCGTCAGGCCGCCCACGGCGCGCAGTGTGAGCGCGATGGCCGAAGCCGGCGTCAGCGCGGGATGACAGCACATGAACAACAGCAGCAGGGTGTCGTCCGATTCTGGAACGACCTCGTCGACCGCCGCCATCGTCTGCGGGTCGTCCAGGGCCACCGCCGCCTCGCGCCGGCGCCGCGCCGCCTCGCCGCGCGCCTGGTCCGCCATGCGCCGGGCGGCGACCTGGACAAGCCAGCCGGCGGGATTAATCGGCGCGCCGTCTCGCGGCCACTGCCGGGCGGCGGCCAGCAAGGCCTCCTGCACGGCGTCCTCGGCGGCGGCGAAATCGCCGAAGCGCCTCGCGATCACGCCCAGGACCGTGGGCGCCAGGGTTCGCAGAAGGGCTGTGTCCAGCCGGGTCACATTTCCTGACCCGGCCCGCCCATCACCGCGCGAACCTGGATGGGCATATTCAGCGGCTTCCCATCCGGACCTGGCCCCGCCGAAGCCTGGGCGGCCAGCTCGAGAGCGCGGTCGAGGCTCTCGACGTCGATCATCCAGAAGCCGGCGAGGAATTCCTTGGATTCCGGATAGGGGCCGTCGGTGATCGTCGCGCCGCCGCCAGTCTTGGCGCGCACCATCCGCATCTCCTCCGGTGAGACCAGGGCGACGATCTGCACCAGCTCGCCGGACTCGACCAACGCGGCGTTGAAGGCGCGCAGGAAGGCCAGATGAGCCTCCATGGCCTCCGGCGGCCAGGACCCCAGGCCATCCTCGTCCCAGCTCTTCCCGGCGCTGTGCATCATCAGAACGTATTTCATCGTGGTGGTCCTCCGTGGCTCGCTCGTTGAATGACAGTCGGAGCCGGCCGCCGCTTCTCGACATCACGTTGCGAATAGATAGCCTGGGTCGAACAAGGGAGAACGCCGAATGGCCCAGCCGTGGATGAACAAGAGCCTGTCGCCCGATGCTCGGGCCGACCTGCTGGTCGCAGAGCTCACCCTCGACGAGATGATCTCCCTCGTCCACGGGCCGATGCCGGCCCTGCTGGAGACGCCGCCCGCCGACGCGGCCATGGGAGCGGGCTACATTCCGGGCGTCGCGCGACTGGGCATACCCCCGCTCAACGAGACCGACGCCAGCCTGGGGATCGCCAACCCCCGCAAGGTCCGCAAGGGCGACGGCGCGACCGGCCTTCCCTCGGGTCTGGCGCTGGCCTCCACCTGGGATTCCGAGCTGGCCTACGCCGCGGGTGCGATGGTGGGGTCCGAGGCGCGCGACAAGGGCTTCAACGTTCTGCTGGGCGGCGGGGCGAACCTGACCCGAGACCCGCGCTGCGGGCGCAACTTCGAGTATCTGGGTGAGGATCCGCTGCTGGCCGGCGTCCTGGCGGGCGAGGCCATCAAGGGCGCCCAGTCCAACGACATCGTCTGCACGCTGAAGCACTTCGCGCTCAACGATCAGGAGACCTGCCGCCACGTCGTCGACGCCAGGATCGACGAAGGCGCCCTGCGCGAGAGCGACCTGCTGGCCTTCCAGATCGCCATCGAGCGCGGCGATCCGGGCTCGGTCATGTGCGCCTACAACCGGGTGAACGGCGAGTGGGCGGGGGAGAATGAATTCCTGCTGACCCAGGTCCTGCGCCGCGACTGGGACTACAAGGGCTGGGTGATGAGCGACTGGGGCGCGGTCCACACCACCGCCAAGGCCGCCCTGGCCGGCATGGACCAGGAGAGCGGCGAGCAGCTCGACAAGCAGGTCTATTTCGGGGCCTTGCTGAAGGAGGCCGTCGAGCAGGGCGAGGTGCCCTTCGAGCGGCTGGCGCAGATGGTCCACCGCATCCTGCGCAGCCTGATCGCCCACGGAGTCTTCGATCGGCCGGCCGAGCGGCGCGAGACCGACTACGCCGCCAACTTCCAGGTCGCCCAGGCCGCCGCCGAGGCCGGGATCGTTCTGCTGAAGAACGACGGCGTCCTACCGCTAACTGGTGTGCGCAAGGTGGCCCTGATCGGCGCGCACGCTGATGTCGGCGTGCTGTCCGGCGGCGGGTCCTCGCAGGTGATCGCGCCCGGCGAGCAGGGGCTGGAAATCCCGGTGACCATGGGACCCTCCTCGGCCTTCTCGCGGATCACCTATCATCCGTCCTCGCCGCTCATCGCCCTACGCGGCCTGCTGGGGAACGTGGCGGTGACCTATGACGCCGGGACCGATCCGATGTCGGCGGCGGAGGCGGCCAAGGACGCCGACGTGGCCATCGTCTTCGCCGACCAGTGGTGCACAGAGGCCGAGGATCTGCCGACGCTCAGCCTGCCGGGCGATCAGGACGCGCTGATCGCCGCGGTGGCCGCGACGGGGGTCAAGACCGTCGTGGTGCTGGAGACCGGGACGCCGGTCCTGACGCCATGGCTGGCCGAGGTCTCGGCCCTGTTGCAGGCCTGGTATCCCGGCGTGCGCGGCGGCGAAGCCATCGCCCGCATCCTGACCGGCGAGGTGAACCCCTCGGGCCGCCTGCCGATCAGCTTTCCGCGCTCGACCGACGATCTCGTCCGCCCTGAGATCCCCGGGATGATCTTCGGACCGCCGGTCGAGGGAAAGACCATCCCAACTTCCTTTCCCGGCGTGCAGCAGCACAAGGGCCGCTTCTCCGTGGAGCATCCCGAGGGCGCCGACGTGGGCTATCGCTGGTTCGCGCGGGCGGGCAAGCCAACCCAGTTCCCGTTCGGGTTCGGCCTGACCTATTCGCGGTTCGGCTATTCGGGCCTGACGGTCGGCGGCGGCGAGACCCTGACGGTGAGCTTCGACGTCGCTAACACCGGCGACCTCGCCGGGATCGACACGCCGCAGGTCTATGCCGTGATCGCGGGCGGGCCGCGCCTGATTGGCTGGTCGCGCGTGGCGCTCAAGCCCGGCGAGACGAAGCGCGTGAGCGTCACGGCCGATCCCCGTCTGCTGGCCGCCTATGACACGACCCTGCCGGGGTGGCGGATCGCGGCCGGCGCGGTCGAGGTCGTCGTAGGCGCGTCGGCGGAAGACGTCGCCTTGCGGGGCGATGCGACGCTGTCGGCGCGAACTCTGAAGCCTTAGCCTATTTCGGATAGGCCACGGGATAGGGGCCGCCCAGGTTCATGTAGCGATCCCGCAGTTCGGTCTGGCGCGAGGTCATCGGTTGGCTTCGCCCCTTGATGTAGACCGCAGTCGCCTGGGACAGCGGCTCGAAGGGGTCGCCGGTCCAGATCACCAGATCGGCGTCCTTGCCGGGCTCGATGGAGCCGATGGTGTCGGACACGCCGAAGATCTTCGCCGGGTTCAGCGTCACCGCCGCCAGGGCCGCTGAATAGGGCATGCCGTAGGCCACCGCGTTGCCGGCGTTGTAGCGCATCTCCCGAACCCGGTGCGCCCCGCCGGACCCCTCGATGGCGACCATCACGCCGGCGGCCTGCAGGCGCGCGGCGTTCTCCAGCGTGGCGCCCAGCATCTCGAAGCTGTCGGGACGGTCGGTCAGCGGGTCGATGATCACCGGAACGCCGGCCGCGGCGATCTCCCGGGCCGCCTTCCACCCTTCCTCCGCGCCGCTGAGGATCACCCTGACGTTTTCCTCGCGGGCGAACTTCAGCACCGCGCGGATGTCGGCGACCTTATGCACCGCGGCGATGATCGGCATGCGCCCCTGGACCACGGGTATCAGCGCCTCCAGGTCGCTCTTGGAGAGGGCCAGGTCTCGGACACCGGCCCGGTCGTAGGCCGCGCGGTCGCGCATGTAATCGCGCACGTCGCGGAACGCGGCCTTCAGCGCCACGATCTGCGCGCCGCGAGCGCCGCCGGCCACATTGGCCCCGCCGTCGCCGAACGGTACGACCATGCCGACCTTGGGCTTCACCAGGATGTCGGCGCCCTCGGCCAGGTGGATCACGGCCGCCTGCCCGGCGAACAGGGCGTGGGACTTCGAATCGCCGCCGTCACCGGCTGTGTAGTGATCGGCGACCTCGCCGTCGTCGCTATGCTCGTCGCCCCCGCCGCCCCGGGCCGAGCGCGGCATCACCACGGCCCGCGTGATGCCCTGCAGCCGGGCCACCGGGATCAGGGTCGATTCCGGATTGAGCGCGTACTGGACGTCGAAGGACGCCCCGATCTCGGGATTGTCGACAGTCAGGTCGTCACCCAGGGAGCGGACCTCGACGGCGCCCAACAGGGTGTTGGCGGCGACCAGGCCCGGGGTCACCGTGGCGCCCTTGGCGTCGATCACGGTCACGCCCGGTGCGATGGCGAGGGCGCGGTCGGGACCGGCCACCATGGTTATCTTGCCGCCCACCACCAGGATCGTCCCATTGGCGATCTCGCCCGCCGGGCCGGCGGTGAGGATGCGCGCGTTGGTGATCGCCAGGTTCTGGGCCAGCGCCGGGGTGGAGAGCGCCGCGAGGGTCAGGGCCGCGAGGCTGACGGAGAGAGTGCGCATCAGCGGTTGGCTCCTTGGCCCAGTTCGAAGTCCGACTTGGCCTGGAAGCGCGGATCCTTGCGATCGTAGGCGATGCCGCCGTCCAGATAGACCCGCTCGGCGCGGGCGTAGATCGAGAAGGGGTTCTTGTCCCACAGCACCACGTCGGCGCGCTTGCCGGGCTGCAGGGCGCCGGTGTCCGTCAAACCCAGCGCCTTGGCCGGGTTGGAGGTGATCCAGCGCATGGCGTCGGCCTCGCTGATCTCGATGCCGCCTGCCCGCCCGGCGGCCAGGGCCTCGGCGGCCTCCTGGTTCAGGCGCTGGATGACGTCGGGGTCGTCGGACTTGATGATGGCGCAGGCGCCGGCGGCGTGGACCATGGGGACGTTGGCCTCCACCGAGTCCCAGGCTTCGAGCTTCGCCCCCCACCAGTTGGCCCAGGTGGCGGTGCAGATGTCCTCCTTCGCCAGGATGTCGGCGATCTTGTAGGACTCCAGCGCGTGGTGGAAGGCGGTGATCTTGTAGCCGAACTCCTTGGCGATCCCGATCATCTGGACCATCTCGTCGGCCCGGTAACAGTGGTTCTCCACCAGGATCTCGCCCTTCAGCACGCCGGCCAGGGTCTCGAGCTGCAGGTCGCGCTTGGGCGGGTCGGCCTTCTCGCCCTTCTCGGCCTTGGCGCGATAGTCGTCCCACTTCCGGGCGTAGTCGGCGGCGTTGATCCAGGCGGTGCGATAGCCGGCGACATTGCCCATCCGGGTCGAAGGCGCGCGGGTCCGGCTGCCATAGACCCGCTTGGGGTTCTCGCCGCAGGCCATTTTCAGGCCGTAGGGCGCGCCCGGATACTTCATGTCCTGGGTGGTGCGCGCCGGGATGTTGCGCAGGGTGACGGAGCGGCCGCCGATCAGGTTTCCAGAGCCCGGCAGGACCATGATCGTCGTCACGCCACCCGCGCGGGCCAGGTTGAAACCCGGGTCCTGCGGCCAGACCGAGTGTTCGGCCCAGACCCCGGCGGTGTTGGGGTCGGTAAGCTCATTGCCGTCAGAGTGGGCGGGCACGGAGGGGGAGGGGTAGACCCCCAGGTGAGAGTGGGTGTCGATCAGGCCGGGTGTCACATACTTGCCCCGCGCGTCGATCACCTCGTAGCCCGAGGGCGCGGCGAGGCCAGCCCCCACCGCCTCGACCTTGCCGTCGCGCAACAGCACGGTGCCGTTCTGGATCAGGCCCCCGACCCCGTCGAACACGCTGGCGCCCACCAGGGCGGTCGGCCGCGAGGGCAGGGGGCGATAGGTGGAGGCGTAGGGATCGCCATTGTTGGCCGCGTCCAGGCCCTTGGCCAGGGGCCGCGCCTTGGCGGTCTCCCCAGCTGGCTTCTTGGCCGAGGCCGCGTCCGTGGCGCACCCGCTCAGGGCCGTGGCCGCGACCAGCGCGACCGCCGTCCAAACTTGTCTCATTCCCGGAAATCCCCGCTGTCGCCAGGGGGCGATAAGACACCACCGAGCTTGCCCGAAACAAGCCGATCCGGAGGATTATTTTGCGCAATTTTGGAGCTACGAAGGCGGTTGCGCCGCGTGAAGCCTTCTCGGTCGGACCCCGCGCGCCCTTTCGCCGCTTGCCATTTTTCAAACGGGCGTTAGTCACCTTGCGCCATGTCCGACGATCTCACCGAAGGCCAAGCCGCCGTCGTTCCCGACGGATTCGTGATCAATCTGTGGCAACGCGGCTTCGGCCGCACCGTGGGTCCGTTCTATTCGCGGCGCGACGAGGCCACCAACGCCGAGGTCATGGCCTTCCGCGTGGAGGAGCACCACGCCAACGGCATGAACAACTGCCATGGCGGCATGCTGATGAGTTTCGCCGACATGGCCTGGGGCCGGGTGGTCTCCAACCAGCGCGAGATCGGTTGGGTGACCGTGCGCCTGACCACCGACTTCCTCTCGGGCGCCCACATGGGCGACTGGGTGGAGGGCACCAGCGACATCGTCGCCGAGCAGGACGACATCTTCACGGTTCGGGGCCGCATCTGGTGCGGCGACCGGACCCTGCTGACGGGGACTGGGGTCTATAAGGGGATCCGCTCGATCGTGCGGAAGCCGGGCGAGCGGGAAGTACGGGGGGTGGCGTAGATGGCTCTGGATCCGGCGATCAAGGAAGGCGCGCCCGTCGGGTACGACGACCATCCCATCCATTCCGAACCCGGCGCCCTGCCGCCCGAGGTGCAGGCGCCGCTGGCGCCGTTCCGCGGCCAGGAGCCCGACGCGCCCAAGTGGTTCCAGGACGCCATCGCCCACGAACCCGAACGCACCTTCGTGGAGTCGCTCGGCACCAAGATCGAGTTGCTGACCTGGGGCGAGATCGGAAAGCCCGGCCTGCTGCTGGCGCACGGCAACTCCGCCCACGCTGAGTGGTGGAGCTTCATCGCGCCGCTGCTTGCGACCGAGTATCGGGTCGCCTCCATGTCGCTGGCCGGCATGGGCGCCTCGGACTGGCGCGAGACCTACGCCTTCGACGACTTCGCCGAGGACGCCGAGGCCTGCGCCCGCGCGGCCGGCCTGTACGAGGGCGGCGGCAAGCCGGTCTATGTCGGCCACTCCTTCGGCGGCTCCCAGGTGTTCTTCGCCGCCATCAAGAACCCCGAGCGCATGCGCGCGGCGATCCTTGTCGATGTCGGTTTCGGCGGCCCGCCGCCGGACTCGCCGGAAGGCAAGCGGATGATGGAGGCCCAGCGTCAGCAGGTGCGCAACATCCCCACCGCCGACCGCGCCAGCCGGGTCTATCCGACCATCGAGGCGGCGCTGGCCCGCTTCCGATTCATGCCGCCGCAGGTGGCCGGCAACCTGTTCGTGGCCGACTTCATCGCACGCCGCTCGCTGAAGCGCGCGCCGATGGAGGACGGATCGGGCGAGGGCTACACGTGGCGGTTCGACCCGAACATGTGGAACAAGCTGGACCGCAGCGCGATGATGGGCATGACCGCCGACGGCAAGCCCAAGGTCTCCGTCCCCATGGCCCACATCTACGGCGAGCGATCCGTCGTCATGTCGCGACGGGCAGGGGGACAGGCCACGCCGCTGCCCGACGACATCATCGAGATCGCCATTCCCGATTCTGCCCATCACATCATGGTCGACCAACCCTTGGCCCTGGTGGCCGCGTTGCGCGCCATGCTGGCGGTCTGGCCGACTTGAGCCCGAGCGCGGGTTCGTGTAGTCCCGGCTTCAACTGATATCGTTCGAGAAGAGAGACCGCCCCGCCATGGCTTCCGACTATCACCGCGGCGAAATGGATATCCAGGAACAGACGGCGACCTACGATCTGTTCATGGCCCTGACGAAGTGGGGCTCGCTGGCGCTCTCCGCCCTGCTGATCACCATCACCCTGTGGTTCTGCACCGAAACGGGCTTCCTCGGCAGCTTCGCCGCGGGCGTCATCGTCACCGTCCTGGGCATCTTGCTCCTGCGGGACTCCAAGGGCGCCGGCCACTAGGTCGATCCACCTGCGATAGCGCGCTGAACCCCCGTTCCGGTCAGGCCGGAACGGTCGGCGGCTTGATGTCCGGCGTTTCAAACAGTTGTTCGAAAATCACGGTTTGCTCGCTGGACAAGCTGTCACGGCCGCTCGTATGGTCCGGCTGCTTTCGTCGGGTTTCAGGGGGTCCGTAAGCGCATGGCCGTTATCGCCGTCACCAAGGAACGCCGCTTCGCCGAGACGCGCGTGGCCGCCACCCCGGAGACGGTGAAGAAGCTGATCGCCGCCGGGTTCTTGGTCACGGTCGAGGCCGGGGCCGGGACCGCCGCTTCGTATCAGGACGCCGACTACGAAGCCGCCGGCGCGACGCTCTCCAAGACCGCCAAGGACGCCATCGGCAAGGCCGATATCGTGTTCAAGGTGCGCGCGCCCGCCGACGAGGAGATCGCGGCGCTGAAGGCCGGCGCCATCGTCGTCGCCACGCTCAACCCGCACCAGGACAAGGACGCGCTGAAGGCGCTCGCCGCCAAGGGCGCCACCGCCTTCGCCATGGAGTTCGTGCCCCGGATCACCCGGGCCCAGGTGATGGACGTGCTGTCCTCCCAGGCCAATCTCGCGGGCTACCGCGCGGTGATCGAGGCCGCCGAGGCCTATGGCAAGGCCATCCCGAGGATGATGACGGCGGCGGGCACGGTGGCCGCCGCCAAGGTGTTCATTATGGGCGTCGGCGTCGCCGGCCTGCAGGCCATCGCCACCGCGCGGCGCCTCGGCGCGGTGGTCACCGCCACCGACGTTCGGCCCGCCACCAAGGAGCAGGTCGAGAGCCTGGGCGCCAAGTTCCTCGCCGTCGAGGACGAGGAGTTCAAGAACGCCCAAACCGCTGGCGGCTACGCCAAGGAGATGAGCCCAGAGTACCAGGCCAAGCAGGCCGAACTCGTCTCCAGCCACATCGCCAAGCAGGACATTGTCATCACCACCGCCCTGATCCCCGGCCGCCCGGCGCCCAAGCTGGTCAGCGCCGAACAGGTGGCGTCGATGAAGCCCGGCTCGATCCTGGTCGATCTGGCCGTCGAGCAAGGCGGCAACGTGGTCGGCGCCAAGCTGGGCGAGGTGGCGGTCACCACCAACGGCGTGAAGATCCTGGGCGTCCCCAACCTGCCTGGCCGCGTGGCCGCCGACGCCTCGGCGCTCTACGCCCGCAACCTGTTCGCCTTCGCGGGCCTCTTCCTCGACA
The DNA here is from genome assembly GCF_031412415.1 of Phenylobacterium sp. Classification (GTDB taxonomy): domain Bacteria; phylum Pseudomonadota; class Alphaproteobacteria; order Caulobacterales; family Caulobacteraceae; genus Phenylobacterium. Next base: position 297 of record NZ_JANOCX010000395.1, on the reverse strand, counting down.
AGGACGGCGCCTTCGCCCCCGACTACGAGGACGAAATCCTGAAGGCCGCCCTCGTCACCCAGGGCGGCGCCGTCGTCCATCCCGCGCTCACCGCCTGACCCCGAGGGACAAGATGGAAGCTGTCGATCCCACCGTCTTCCGCCTGGCGATCTTCGTCCTGGCGATCTTCGTCGGCTACTACGTGGTCTGGAGCGTGACGCCGGCCCTGCACACCCCGCTCATGGCGGTGACGAACGCTATCTCCTCGGTGATCATCGTCGGCGCCCTGCTGGCCGCCGCCGCCCACAGCCCCGACGG
>NZ_JANOCX010000394.1:0-2277 GCF_031412415.1 Phenylobacterium sp. | reverse complement strand
GGCGGCGCGCCGGCTCCCGCAAGGACCGGCGCGCCGCTTCGACGTTGGCGCCCTTCACACGCGACGCCAAGACGGCTTGCGCCGGGGCGCGACCTTCATCACCTTCCGCGCCATGTCGATCCGTCGGGGAATCCAGCGGCTGCGCGAGATGGACTGGGACCCGACGCACTGGCTGCGGCTGGTCCTATTGATCGCCGGCAAGGCTCTGACCAGGCTCTGGGGCCGCGACGTGATGCTGTATGTCGGCGGCGTCTCGTTCTTCGTCATGCTCGCGGTGTTTCCCGCTCTGGCCATCACCATTGGCGTCTACGGTCTGTTGGCCGACCCAACGGCCGCGGCGCATCAGGCCGAACGCCTGGCCACCCTGATGCCGGCCGGCGCCCAGGGCCTGTTCACCAGCGAATTGACGCGCCTGGCTCAGGCGCCGTTCCAGGTGGTTTCAACCCAGAGCGGGGTCGCGCTGATCATCGGCGGCTACGCCGCGCACCGCGGCTTCAAAGCCTTGCTGGCCGGGCTATCGTTCATTCACGACGAGGACGCACCGCGCGGCTTCGTGGGCTTCAACGTCATGGCCCTGCTGGTGCTGATCGCCGCCTTCGCCATGCTGACCTTCTTCTCGGCGGTGTTCTTCTACTTTCGGTTTGTGGCTGCGGCCTTTGATCTGAAGCCCCTGGCGGGCGTCACCTGGCTCTACAGCGAGTGGACCTGGGCCAGCTTCGGCCTGACCGTGGCCATGACCCTGATCTACCGCTTCGCCATGTCCAGCGCCCCGGTCGCCTGGCGCGCCTCCATCATGGGCGGAATCGGCGCGGCCTTCCTCTGCCTCTTCGCTTCCTGGGCCAGTGCGGTCTATGTCGAGCAGATCGCCGAACTGGGCGCCACCTATGGTTCGGTAGCCGCCGTCGTGGTGTTCCTGATCTGGCTGTCGTGGAACGTGAACGCGATCTTCCTGGGCGGGGCTCTGGCCACCGAGATCGAAATCCTGCTGTACGAGCGCCGCCCGCCGAAAGCCCTACTGACCGATCAGCGGCTGTCCTAGCGGGGCTTCTCCACCAGGAAGCTCAGCACGCCCGCCTCATCGACGGCCTCCAGCACGGTGACACCCGCGCCGGCGGCGAAGTGCGGCACGTCGATTCGCGCCATCGGGTCGTCGGCCAACAGGCGCACGCGTGCGCCGGTCGGCGCGTCTTCAAGGGCGCGGCGCAGGCGCAGGGTCGGCACCGGGCATCGGTGTCCGCGTGCGTCGACGAGGATATCGGAGGAAGCCATCACCAGGGCCATAGCCGTTTCGCGTCAGCTTGGCCAAGCCGCTTCGTGGGCGCCCAGCGGCATGGTGGGGCGGCGCCAATGGGCCGGCGTCGCTGACATGGTCACCGGCGGGCGGAGGTGGCGGACGGGCCCGAAGCCCGACTCGCTGTCGATGCGCCAGCCGTCGATCTCCTGCGGCGTCGGCGGTCGCACGGCCTCGAGGTGTTCGGGCGGCGCGAGGCCAAGGCCGCGCAACCACATCCCGGTCTGGGCGAGCGAGACCCGCACCATGTAGCTGCCCCCGAACCGGGCGCGGCGGTCAAGCGCGACCATGGTCCCGAAGGCCGCCAGGAAACCCGTCGTGTAGTCGGTGACGGCGCCGGGCTGCAGCTGGGGACCCTTCTCGCCGCCAAAGGTATAGCCGCCGTGCTCGTGGGCCAGGCCGGTCACCGTCTGGGCGAGTTGTTCCCATCCCGGCCGGTTGGCCCAGGGGCCTTCGTGACCATAGGCGTTGATGGAGGTGTAGATGATCCCGGGGCGAAGGCGGGCGAGGTCAAGCGGTCCCAGGCCCATCCGCTCCAGCGAGCCCAGCCGGTAGCCCTGACTGAAGACGTCGCAGCTCCCGATCAATTCGGTCAGGCGTGCGCGGTCGGCGTCCTGCGTCAGGTCTAGCCACGTCGAGAGCTTGCCGTGGTTCACGTCGCTGACGAAGAAGTCGGTCGCCGGCAGCTTCGGTGAGGCCACGTAGAGCACATCGGCGCCGTACTGGGCCAAGGTGCGCCCACAGGCCGGGCCGGCCAGGACGCGGGTCATATCCAGCACGCGGACGCCCGACAACGCCGCTTCCCCGCCGGAGGGCATGGGCATGGGCGGGCCATCGGCGATCTTGACCACCTCGACCACCGGGCGAGCCCCCAGGATGCGCCCTTGCTCGGAGGCATCCCACTCCCGTGGCGTCCGCACCATGGCGCCGCAGACGCCGGCCGCGGCGATGGCGTTCTCCAGTTCGAGAGCGTTCCAGGTCAGGGC
>NZ_JANOCX010000393.1:0-16537 GCF_031412415.1 Phenylobacterium sp. | reverse complement strand
AGATCGGCGATCTTCCCCGCGTCAGCGCAGGCTTCGACCGCCAGGGCGGCCATGGCGGCCTCGGCCGCGGGGACGGCCTGCAGGAAGGCGCCGGCCGGCAGGGCGACTGTGGCGGGGCCCAGGCGCACCATGGGTTGGCGGGCCAGATAGGCCGGCTCGCCGTCGATGGTGACGCGGGCGAAGTCGCCTTTCGCCGCGATCTCGGCCAGGCGCATGCGGGCGTCGGCCGACAGGCCGCCGCTCTTGCGCTCCACCCCGGTGATCTCGACGTCGACGCCGGTGGCGGTGAGCGTCACGTGCAGGGTGGGCGCCGACTTGGGATGCTCGAACAGCGGCGCGGCCAGCGCGCGCAGGGCCGGCAGGGCCGCCTGGAGCGCGGGGTCGGCGATGGAGCAGACCTCGATCTCGACCACATCCCAGGACTTGCGCGCCTTGAAGCCCAGGCGCGCGGCGTCGCGGCGGCCTTGCCGCGCGTGCAGGGCCAGGCGGCGGCGGCTCGCGGGGGCCGCGGCGAAGGCTGTCAGGAATTCGGTCTCGATCCGCTCGCGGGCCAGGGTGCGGCGCAGCCGGTCGACCTTCCAGTCCAGATAGGCGCCGTGCTCCCAATGCTGGAGGGCGCAGCCGCCGCAGACCCCGAAATGGGGGCACGGCGGAACGACCCGCTGGGGGCTGGCGTCCAGGATCGCCTCGACATCGCGACGCTCGCCGCCCGGCGCCAGACGCACCCGCTCCCCGGGCAGGGTGAAGGGCGCGAACAACGGTCCCGCCGCAATGCCGTCCCCTTCTCCGCCTACGCTTTCGATCACGACCTCGAGCGCCGGGCTCGCGGGCGTATCGGAGTGTGGCCGTCTCTGGGGCCGCCCTTGGGGCGAGCGCCGGGAACTTCGCATGGTCCAGCTCGTTTTCAGGAGTCTCGCGCCGCAACCCATGTGGGCCAAGGCGCAGCGTCACATGAACGAAGATGAACGACGCACTCAAGCAGCGTTCAGGTTCGTTCCGCCAATCTCTCTATCGCAGGTGACGCCATGGCGTCCCCTCACCCAATTCTGGAGACCACCGATGAACCGCGTTCTCGCCTTCGCCGCCGCCGCTGCTGTCGCGGCCTCCACCATGGCCGTTCCGACCTTCGCCGCCGCCCAGAACTATGGCTCGGGCGATCCCTGCCGGACCGAGCAGCGCCGCAAGGCCAACCAAGGCACCGTGGCCGGCGGCGTGCTGGGCGCCCTGGTCGGCGGCAGCGTCGCGGGCAACGGCGCCAAGACCGAGGGCGCGGTCCTCGGCGGCGTGGTCGGCGCGGTCGCCGGTCACCAGATCGCCAAGAACAACGTCAAGTGTGGGTCCTATCCCAAGCGGATGAAGCGCAGCTCCTATCAGCGCAACAACTGCCGCTGGGTGCAGGATTCTGGCCGCGATCGCAGCTTCGAAGTCTGCCGTGAGCGCGATGGCGTCTGGCGGCCCAGCGGCCGCGCCTGACGCGACCGCCAACATCATCGAGAGGGGATAATCACATGAACTTCCGTTCCAACTTCGCCAAGAGCGCGCTCGCCAGCGTCGCCGGTGTGGTGGCCCTGTCGGCCGCCGCGACCGTCCCGACCTTCGCCGCGGCGCAGTCCAACGGCTACTACGCCCAGGACCAGAACGGCGGCTACTACGACCCCTGCCGTCGCTCGACGACCAACCGCGGCACCGCCGGCGCCTTGATTGGCGGCGCGCTGGGCGCGGTGATCGGCTCCAACGCCGCGGCCCGCAACGCGCGGACCGAAGGCGCCCTGCTGGGCGGCGCGCTCGGTGCGGTGGCCGGCGGCGCGGTGGGTTCGAACTCGGCGGCCTGCCAGTCCTCGCGGCGGTCGAGCGACTACGACAACGGCTCGCGCTACGGCTCCAGCGGCTATTCGAACGGGGGCTACTATGCCGGTTCGTATGATCGCGATCGCTATGACGACCGCGATCGGGACTATGCCTATGACCGCCGCGGCACGGCCTACAACGTGACCGAGCGCCCCGGCGCCGACGGCTGCACCCTGGCCGAAAGCCCCATCTACCTTCCCGACGGCCGGGTTCAGAAGCGCTTCGTGCGTGTCTGCCAGGACGGCCAGGGCAACTATCAGGTCGTCGACTAGTACCGGCGACTGAGCGTGAGAAAGCCGTCGACCTAGTGGTCGGCGGCTTTTTTCGTGGCCCAGAGCAGGTATTCGCGATTGCCGTCGCCGCCGGCGATGGGGCTGTTGGTCGTGGCCTGGACAGACCAGCCGGACGCTTCCACGAACGCGGTGACCTCGGCCAGGGTGCGGGCGCGGACAGTCTCGTCCCTGACCACGCCCCCCTTCCCCACGTCCCGGGGGCCCGCCTCGAACTGGGGCTTCACCAGGGCCACGAGGTCGGCGCCGTCGCGGGCCAGGACGAGCGCCGCCGGCAGGGCCTTGGCCAGGCCGATGAAGCTGACGTCCGTGACGATCAGGTCCGGCGCAGTCTGGATCAGGGCCGCGTCGAGGCCGCGCGCATCGACACCCTCCAGGTTCGCCACCCGAGAATCGTCCGCCACGCTGGGATGAAGCTGACCGTGTCCGACATCGACGGCGAAGACCTTCGCGGCCCCCCGTTCCAGGCAGACCTGCGTGAAGCCGCCGGTCGAGGCGCCCAGGTCAAGCACCGTGCGGCCGGCGGTCGCGATGGGCCAGAGGTCCAAGGCGTGGACCAGCTACAGGGCCCCGCGCCCCACATAGGGGTGGGCCGCGACGGCGACGACCTCGGCGTCCTCGTCCAGCGGCTCAGAGGCCTTGGCGACCACGCGGCCGGAAGCGGTGACGCCGCCCGCCTCGATGGCCGCGCGCGCCTTGGCCCGGCTATCGAACAGGCCGCGCTGGACCAGCAGGACGTCGGCGCGCCTGCGGGGCATCAGGCGGAGGCCTGCGCCTCCTCGAACAGCTTCTTCAGCTCGTTCTTGAGGATCTTGCCGTTGGCGTTGCGCGGCAGGGTCTCATGCCAGAACCGGACCTGGACCGGCACCTTGAAGGCGGCCAGGTGCTGGGCCACATGGGCGCGCAGCTCGTCCTCGGTGGCCGAGGCGCCGGGCTTCAGCGTCACCACCGCGCCGGGCTCTTCGCCCAGCGTCCGGTGCGGGATGCCGACCACGGCGGCGTCCATCACCGCGGGGTGGTCGTAAAGGACGTTCTCGACCTCGATGCAGTAGATGTTCTCCCCGCCGCGGATCAGCATGTCCTTGGCGCGGTCGATGATGAAGCAGAAGCCCTCCTCGTCCACGCGCGCCAGGTCGCCGGTGCGGACCCAGCCGTCGACGAAGGTCTGGGCGGTGGCCTCGGGCTTGTTCCAGTAGTTCTTCACCACCTGCGGACCGCGCGCCCACAGCTCGCCCACCTGGTTGGGGCCCAGCACCGTCTTGCCGTCGGCGGGGTCGCGGATCTCCAGGTCGGAAACCGGCACGGCCGGGCCGCAGCTGTCGGGGCGGTTGGCGTAGTCTTCCGCGCCGTGGGTGGTGACGGTGGCGCAGGTCTCGGTCATGCCCCAGCCGTTGCCGGGGGCGGACTTGGGGAAGGTCTCCTTGATCTTGCGGACCAGTTCGGGCGCCGACGGCGCGCCGCCATAGGCCACCGATTCCAGGGACGAGAGGTCGTAGTTGGCGCGGGCCGGATGCTCGATGAGCTGCCAGGCGATGGTCGGCACGCCGCCGGCCGACTGGACCTTTTCACGCTCGATCAGCTCGAAGGCGCGGATGACGTCCCACTTGTGCATCATCACCAGCTTGGCGCCGCCCGCCAGCGACGGGTTCAGCACCGCGAAACAGCCGGTGACGTGGAAGAAGGGCACCGAGATCAGGGACGAGCGCTGCGGGCCGTTGGGATCGGCCACGGGCGGGGCCTCGCCCCGGCGCAGGAAGGCGCGCGCGCCGGCGACGGCGGCGGCCATGATGTTGGAATTGACCCCGCGCTGGGTGGCCAGCGCGCCCTTCGGCTTACCCGTGGTGCCGGAGGTGTAGAAGATGGTGGCGTCGTCGTCGGGGGCGATGTCCACGGTCGGAAGCGGCTGGTCCGGCAAGGCGGCCCAGTCGTTGGCGCCGCCGATCACGCTCTCCAGCTTGGTCACCAGGGGATGGGCGATCTCCTCGCGGGCGCGGCTGACATAGACGCGCTGGAGGTCGGGGCAGTTGGGCAGGTGCTCGGTCATGCGCTCGTAGCGCTCGGCGTCGACGATCAGCACCTTGGTCCCGGAATCGGTGAGGCCGTATTCCAGCTCGGGCCCGGTCCACCAGGCGTTCAGCGGGGTGACGATGGCGCCCAGGCTGGCGGCGGCGTAGAAGGCCACCGGCCATTCCGGCAGGTTGCGCATGACCAGGGCGACCCGGTCGCCCTTGACCACGCCGTCGGCGGCCAGGCGCGCGGCGAAGGCCGCCACAGCGCGATAGAAGGCCTCGAAGCTGACCCGCTCATCCTCATAGACCAGGAAGATGCGCTCGCCGTGGGCGCGGCCCAGCTCGACGATGGAGCGCAGGGACGGCGGCAGGTTCTTCCAGGTGCGGGTGGGAACGCCTCGAATCTCGACGGTCTCCATCTCGGCGGGCGTGCCCGGAGAGGTGATCATGGCGTGGGCCTGGGCGATGGACATGGCGGGCCAGCCGGCCGGCAGATCAGCCTGCGTCATGGGGCGTTCTCCTAATGCACGCGCGGATTCACGGGCCCGCGTCTCGATAGGTGAACTGGCATAACCTAGCGTCAGGCGCAAACGGGTGTTTGGCCCTAGACCCCATTCCGGACACGATCAGATCTTCGGCACGCCCAGCAGCGCCATGGGGATCGCGCAGAGCGAGGCGACGGACTCCAGCGCGCGCCAGACGTCGTTCTGGTCTTTGCAGAAGCTCTGCACCCCAGTCGCAACACGCTTCAGGCGCTTGGTGAGATTTTCCTTCACCCGCTCGTCCTTGAGCGCCTCGACGGCGGCCTGCTCGGCGTCCATGACGTCGGCGCGTAGCAGCTCGCCCTGGTCGGGGGTGAGCTGGCCAGCCGACTCCAGCCTGTCGAAGACCGCGCGGATTTCGGCGAAGCTCGCGGCCAGCTGGGCGGCCTGGGCCGTCGTGCCCGCCGCGGCCTGGGCGTTGTCGCCCACCGCCATGGCGTCGATGCGGACGTCGCGCCCCGCGTTGATGCTGATGTGGTTGTCCCGGCTCACGACTTTGCTCCCTTGCCTGCACCTCGCCCGATGGCGGCCAAGCCGCCCTTGGCGCGCGCGCCGGCGCCGATGGCGACACCCGACAGCGACGCGTCGCGCGCGGCGGTGATCTGCACGGTGTTATTCTGGATCAGAGCCGACTGGGTTTCCAGGGCGTCGGTGTCGATGTCGTTGGCGCGCAGCAGGTCGGCGACGGCGTTAAGCGCCTGTCGGTTCACGGCGTGGAAATACTGGGCCGCGTCGACCTTCTGGAAGTAGCTCGCGAAGGCGCCGGCGGCCATGTGGCTGCGCAGCGACCACAGCGCCCCGTAATTGTACGCCGGATTGGCCTCGATCTCCCGGCGCTCGCGACCGGCGACGCCCCCGAACAGCGCCTCCTGCAAGACCTCGTTGATCCGCCGCGAGATGGTGATGAAGGCGATCACCAGGTCCACGGGAACGAGGGCGACGGCCGCGCCCCACCAGCGCACGCTTTCCCAGAAGCCCTGGACGCGCAGGCGGTCGATCTCGCGGTAGGCGCTAGCCGCAGGGGTCAGCACGACCTGGGCCGCCTCGACCGTCAGGACCGCACCGCGCACCTGGCAGCGATAGAGGAACGTGAAGACCAGCTCCCCGGCCCAGTCTGTGACCGAGGCGGCGCGGTAGACGCGCACGCCCGGATGGCCGGCATGGCGGAACATCGAGGCCGCGGCCTCCGGCGCGCGCGCCATGGGGCGGGTGAAGCGATCAGCCTGGACGCCGGCGGCCACCGCCTCGCCGCCGCCCACGAACATGGTCTCCTCGGTGCGCAGGCCCTCAAGCGACAGCCGCGACAGCGCGCCGTCGATGGCGGCCTCCATCTCGTGGGCCGTCACCTGGCCGGCGACGTTGTCGCAACCCGGCGCGGGACGGTTGAGATCGAAGGCGAGGTTCCAGCCGCCCAGGTTGACGCCAAGGCCCGCGAAGGGATCGCCGCCGCCATGGCAGACGACAGGCACGCCCTCGCGCACGGGCGCCTCGCCCAGTCCCAGCTCGCGCCGCAGGGCGCGCGGATCATAACGTTCGTCGGTGAAGCGGGGCGCGAGCACGAAGCGCACCCGCCAGCGGCGGCGCAGACTGACCACGGCGATGCCGGCCAGCCAGAGCAAGAGAAGAATTCCCGGCTTGTTGAGGACGAACAGCGCCAGGGTCAGGCCGGCGATGGTCCACCAGTACCCCTGGTCCTCGTCGTCGAAGCGCTTAGCCGCGGCGGCGACCAACTCGATGTCGAGACCCGGCTCCGGCGAGCGGGCGCGAAATGGGTTGGCCGTGCGCTTAAGGATCAGCCCGCGCAGCAACGGGCCCTGCAGCAGCAGCGAGCCGAGGGCCAGTCGCGTCACGTCCGCCGGGCGATAGAGCGGTTCGACCACCTCCACGGCGCGACGCAGGTTCATCAGGGTATAGAATATGCCGGCCACCACGCCAGCCATCAGCAGCAGGGCCAACACCCCGCCCAACGCATCCATCATCGCGCGTACCCCGGTCGTCGGCGACGCCCCCCGTCGCCCCCTGGCCCGCTCAGGTTGCGCTGAAAAGCTGCGCTATGGAAGCCTGGGTCAGCCCGCCGCTTCCAGCCTCGACAGCGCGCTCTCCAGCTTGGCTTTCGCCGCCTCGGACTCGGCCAGGCGTTCGCGGTTTTCCTCGACCACTTCCTCCTTGGCGTTGGCGACGAAGGCGGGGTTGCCCAGCTTCTTGTTCACGTGGGCGATGTCGGAGGCGTGGGTGGCGATTTCCTTGGCCAGGCGGGCGCGTTCGGCCGCGAGGTCGATGAACTCGGCGACCGGCAGGGCCAGGGTCGCGCCGTCCACCACGAAGGGGATGGCGCCCTCCGGGATCGCGGCCTCGAAGCGGACTTCGGACACGCGCAGGGTCTGGGCGATAACCGAGGCGTTGGTCTCGAACACCTGGCGCTGGGCGGGCGTGGCCTCGACAACCAGTAGGGCGGGCTTGGCGCCCGGCGGCACGTTGAGTTCGGCGCGGACGGAGCGGCCCTCGCTGACCGAGGCGATCACCAGGCCGATCTCGGCGTCGGCGGCCGCGTCGATCAGACTGGACGGCAGGACGGGCCATTCGGCGGTGATCAGCATGCCCTCGGCGCGCGGGGCGCCCAGGTCGGCGGTCTGGTTCCACAGCTCCTCGGTGATGTAGGGCATGACCGGGTGCAGCAGCTTGAGGATCACGTCCAGCACCCAGGCGGCGGTGGCCCGGGTCTCCGCCTTGGCGGCCTCGTCGGCGCCGTTCAGCAGCGGCTTTGCGAGCTCGACGTACCAATCGCAGTAGGTGTTCCAGATGAAGCGATAGAGACCGTTGGTGGCCTCGTCGAAGCCGCAGCCCTCCAGGGCCTTGGTGACGGTCTGGGCGGTGCGCGCGGTCTCGCCGACGATCCAGCGGTTGAGCACGCCGCTCACCTTGGCGGGGTCGAAGCCCTCGGCCCGGGCGCAGCCGTTCATCTGGGTGAAGCGGGTGGCGTTCCACAGCTTCGTCCCGAAATTGCGATAGCCTTCAATGCGTTGGGTCGAGAGCTTGATATCGCGCGCCTGGCCCGACATGGCGGTCAGGGTGAAGCGCAGGGCGTCGGCGCCGTACTGGTCCACCAGCTCCAGCGGGTCCATGACGTTGCCCTTGGACTTGGACATCTTCGCGCCCTTGGCGTCGCGCACCAGGGCGTTGAAGAACACCCGCTTGAACGGGACCTCGCCGGTGAAGTGCAGGCCCATCATCATCATCCGGGCGACCCAGTAGAAGATGATGTCGAAGCCCGTAACCAGGGTGTGGGTCGGGTAGAACCGCGCCAGGTCGTCGGTCTTGTCCGGCCAGCCCAGGGTGGAGAAGGGCCACAGGCCTGAAGAGAACCAGGTATCGAGGACGTCCTCGTCCTGGCGCAGGGGTTCGTCGTGGCCGTAGTGCTCGCGCGCAGCGGCCTTGGCGGCCTCCTCCGTCTCCTCGACGAAGATCTTGCCGTCGGGTCCGTACCAAGCGGGGATGCGGTGCCCCCACCAGAGCTGGCGAGAGACGCACCAGGGCTCGATGTTCCGCATCCACTCGAAGTAGGTCTTCTCCCAGTTCTTGGGCTCGAGGACCGTGCGCCCCTCCTCCACCGCCTTGATGGCGGGCTGGGCCAGGGTCTTGGCGTCGACGTACCACTGGTCGGTCAGGTAGGGCTCGATGACCACGCCCGAGCGATCGCCGTGCGGGACGGCGTGCTTGGTCTTCTCGATCTCGCGCAGCAGGCCGAGCGCCTCGAACTCGGCCACCACCTTCTTGCGGGCGGCGAAGCGGTCCAGGCCCTGATAGTCCTTGGGCCCGTTCTCGTTGATGCGGGCCTGGGGGTCGAAGATGTTGATGATCGGCAGGTTGTTGCGCTTGCCGACCTGGTAGTCGTTGAAGTCGTGGGCCGGGGTGATCTTCACTGCGCCGGAGCCCTTTTCCGGGTCCGCGTAGTCGTCGGCGATGATCGGGATGGGCCGATTGACGATGGGCAGGCGCACGGCGCGGCCGATCAGGTGGGTGTAGCGCGGGTCCTTGCCATTCACGGCCACGGCGGTGTCGCCCAGCATGGTCTCGGGCCGGGTGGTGGCCACGACGATCTCGCCGGAGCCGTCTTCCAGCGGATAGGCGAAGTGGTAGTAGGCGCCGTCGATCTCGCGCTGCTCGACCTCGATGTCGGAGATGGCGGTCTGGAACTGCGGGTCCCAGTTCACCAGGCGCTTGTCGCGGTAGATCAGCTTCTGCCTGTGCAGGGTGACGAACACCTTGCGCACGGCGGCCGACAAACCCTCGTCCAGGGTGAAGCGCTCACGGCTCCAGTCGCAGGAGGCGCCCAGGCGGCGCAGCTGGTTGGTGATGGTCCCGCCGCTTTCGGCCTTCCACTCCCAGACCTTGGCGATGAAGTCGTCGCGGCCCATGTCGCGGCGGCTCTGGTTGCCGGCCGCGGCAAGCTGGCGCTCCACCACCATCTGGGTGGCGATGCCGGCGTGATCGGTGCCCGGCAGCCAAAGCGCGGCCTTGCCACGCATCCGCTCGAACCGGGTCAGCACGTCCTGCAGGGTGTTGTTCAGCGCGTGCCCGATGTGCAGCGAGCCCGTCACGTTGGGCGGCGGAATGACGATGGAGAACGGCTCGGCGGCCGGGTCCTGCGTCGGCGCGAACGCCCCCGATGCCTCCCAGGCGGCGTAGAGGCGCGGTTCGGCGGTTTTGGGATCGAAGTTTTTTTCAAGCATTTCGAGGGCGTGCTTACATTTTCGCTCGGGCGAGCGGAAGGCGGGATGAGTCAAAACCGCCCCTCCCCGGGTCTCGGGAAGGAGCGGATTGGGTCGGCGCGAGCAGATCGGGGCGGCTAGCGGCCGCGGGCGATGCGCTCGACTTCCTGATCCACGGTCGCCTGGACGATCTGCGGCAGGTTGTCATCGAGCCACTGCTTGAGCATGGGCCGAAGCAGTTCGCGCACGACGTCTTCCAGAGTGCGGCCCTCGGCCGGCATCTGGATCGTCCGCGAAAGCCTGCCGAAGGCCGAGGCGGCGGCGGCCGAGGCGATGTCGCCCACGAGGCCCTCGCCGGGCGGCACGGGCGGGGGATCATAGGCCGGCGCCGGCTCAGGCGCGGAATAGGCCGCCATCGGCGCGGGCGCGGGCTCGGGGTCGGGCTCCGCGGAGGGGGTGTAGACGTCCAGGTCGCCGACGCTGTCGACCTTTTCGGTCAGCTCCAAGACGCCGTCGTCCTCGGGCTCGGGCTCGGGTTCCGGCAGGGCGATCCCGGGCTCGGCGGCGGCCTCAGGCTCACCCTCCTCGGCCGGCGCGGCGCCCTCGGCGGGCGCGTCATCCTCGGAAATGATGCGCCGGATGGAGGCCAGGATCTCCTCCATCGTCGGTTCTTGCGAAGTCGTGTCGGACATATGCTGGGCCGTCGCTGGAGCGAAGATGAGAATCCGTACGCGTCACGGTAGGCGCGTGGGGGTGATCCTGCAATTTCCACCAAGCTGCGCAAGCGGGTATTCGCGCCTCAGGCGAAGTCTTGCGTCGAAGTGCGCCTACTTCGGCGCCGCCGGAGCCGCTTCCATGGGCTTTTCCACAGGCTTGGGCGTCAGCACGCCGTCCACCAGCGCGATCGGCTCTTCCCAGGGGACCCATCCCCAAGTGAAGCGGAGCTTGGAGAAGTTGGTCTTGGGGTCATAGCGGGTGACGGCGGGCGTCAGGTTCGGCGCCTCCAGCCGGCCCATCTGGGCCAGGACGTTCGTCGCGGCCACGTACTCGTCGCGCCGGGCGCTGACCTGGGCCAGTTCGGCGGAGCGCAGTTCCTGCTCGGCGTTCAGGACGTCCAGGGTGGTGCGCAGGCCGACCTGCTGCTCCTGGCGCGTGCCTTCGGCGGCGATCCGCGCGGCGCGCACCTGCTCGTCGGTCGAGCCGATATTGGCCCGCGCGGCGATCAACTGGCTCCAGGACTGGGTCAGGCCCTGCAGGACGGTGCGGCGGGCGGTCTCGACGCCGATGCGGTCGGCGTTGTTGCGTTCGATCTGCGCCCGGACCCGCGAATTGGTCAGACCGCCGGTGAACAGCGGCACGGTCAGCACGGCGGCGCCGGTGATGCTGCGGGAATACTCGTCGGTGTCCAGCGGATCGGCCTGGCCGCTCCAGCCCAGGGTGCCGCGCAGGGCGAGGCTGGGCAGGCGTTCGGCGCGGGCGCCGGCGAGACGGGCGCGGCTGGCCTGCTGCACGTACTCGGCGGTGCGGATCTGGGGGCTGGCGGCCTCGGCCACGTCGAAGGCCTGGGACACGTCGCCGGGCAGCAGGGCCGCGAGGGACGGTTCGGGCGCCAGGTCGCCAGGGTTTTGGCCCACCACGGCGGCGTAGTTGGCGCGGCTGATGGCGAGTTGGGCCTGGGCCTGGGAAAGCTGGGCCTGGGCGGCGGCGAGGCGCGCCTCGGACTGGGCGACGTCGGTGCGGGTGATTTCGCCCACGTCGAAGCGAGCCTTGGACTCTTCGAGCTGCCGCTGGAGGACGCGGACGTTCTCCTCGCGGATGCGCAGGGCCTCGATGTCGCGGCGGGTGTCGACATAGGCGGTGATGACGGTGGCCAGGACCTGCGCCTCGACCCGGCGCAGGTTCTCGCGGCCGGCGAGGATGTCGGCCTGGGCCGCCGAGACCGCCGCGGCCGTGCGGCCGCCCGTGTAGAGCGGCTGGGTCAGGCTGAAGCCCGCCGAGCCGGAATTGTCTTCGTTGGGCCCGAAGGTCCGGCCGCCCGCGGCGTTGGGGACGCCGCCCGGCGTGCGAGATTCGCTGTAGTTGCCCTGGACGCTCGCCGAGAGCGTCGGACGGTAGCCGGAGCGCGCCTGCACGTAGTTTTCGTCCAAGGCCCGCTGCGTGGCGCGCTGCGCCTGCAGGTTGGGATTGGAGTCGTAGGCGAGCGCGATGGCCTCAGCCAGGGTTTCGGCGGAGGCGGGACCCACGGCCAGGCCGCAGATGAGGCCCGCGCTGCAGACCGCGGCGAGCAAAGCCCCGCGACGACTATTGAACATGCATATCCCCGAGAACGGCATAGAGAGACCGCGCCCTATATGACCGGCGAAACCGTCGCGGACTAGTGGGCGTCACCTTAAGCTTTTTTCACGCCAAGGTTTCGGGTGTGTTTCACAGGGTGGTTAGAAGGCGAAACCATGTTGTGGTTCAAAGCCTTCGAGCACCGGGGCCATGCCGTCGAACAGGGTGCGCCGGCCCACGCCATCGTGGGCGCGATCGTACATTGCGGCTTTTCCGTTCACACCTTCGAGCTCTATCACGCCCAGACGGCCGCCCTGGCCGAGCGCCGCGGTCCAGGCCGTGGGCGCCTTGGTCACCGCGCCCTCGACCACGATGAGGTCGTAGTTCGCGCCGGGGCCTGGCGTCAGGCCGGCGTCGTCCAGGCGTTCGACCGTCAGGCCCATCGCCTCCAGCACCGCGGCGGCGTAGGGCGCGGCGATGGCCAGGGCGCGCTCGCCCGGCATGGGCTTCAGCGCCTGGAGCAGCTTGGAGACCTCGCGCGGCCGCAGCAGGAACCGGCCCGGCGCATATTCCAGATCGGCGTCGGTATAGGCCTGATAGGCCTTGGACGGGGCGAACTGCTCGCGCGGAATGGCGCGCATGGCGTCGTGGATCCGCACGTCGGTGACATCGTTGGTGCGAACCTGGCTCTCGACCATGTTCAGCCGTGCGGCGGCGAAATCTGCGGCCATGGGTCCTCGGACGATTCCTGGCGGGTTGCGTTGCGCTGCTTATAGGTCCGGGCGCCCGGCCAAGGCAATGCGACGGAGCCGCCGAGCGGCGCGCTTAACCGTAACGCAATAGGGTTGCGGCAGAGATTGCCCCCGGCGGGACGTTCTGTTAGCGATCCGCCCTCTCCGGCGACAAGCCGGCGGCGGCCTGATGGCGGAGTGGTTACGCAGCGGACTGCAAATCCGTGCACCCGAGTTCGATTCTCGGTCAGGCCTCCAATTTCCTAGTTCGCCAGATCCACCTTCATGGCCAGGATCTCGCGCGTGCGGCGGGTGATGCCGTAGAGCATGCCCCGCTGCGTTTCGTCCCAGTCGATGGCCTGGCCTTCGGCCTCCATGCCGAGAGTCTCCAGGTGATCCAGGACACCGCCGCCGGCCGGCAGGCGCATGACGTAGAGTTCCGGATGGTCGTGGCCGCTCAGGTACAGGCGCCCGTCCGGGCCCCAGCCGCCGCCCGAGACGCTCATGGGCGCGATGCGCGCCAGCACGGTCGCCGGCAGCGCCCAGGCCTCCTGGCGCCGCCACTGGTCGTCGAACTTGACCAGGACAGTGTGCCGATGATCGCGGGGCGGCTCGCCGCCCTTGCCGTCGTAGTTGGCGAACATCGCCCACCAGGCCCCGTCGTGACGGTCGACCCAGGTGATGGAGCCCGTACCGAGGCCAAGGGCGATGCTGCGCCGGTGAGCCAGGGTCTGTGGGTCGAAGACCTCGACGGTGCTGACATGCGGGACGCTGGGGAAGTTTGAACTGGCGCAGACCAGGTCCCGGGCGATGACGGCGCAGGAATTGATGTGCGGGAACCGGGCGCGGTCGCCGGTCCACGCGGCGCGCTTTTCACCGGTCTTCTTGTCGTAGCGCACGAGCTCCCAGTTGCTCACGGCGTAGATGTCGTCGGGCCCCACGGCCACGCCTTGGCGGGCGTTGCTGGAATAGCGGCGGATGGTCTGCGCCCGCCTCGACGGCGCCTCGGCCTGCGGCTGCGGAGGTTCGGCGGCCTGCAACGCGAGCGCCGCGAGGAGAGCTGACAGCATCCCGGTCTCCTAGAAATTGACCGCCGCGCCGACCCAATAGGTGCGGCCATAGTTGGCCCACTCCTGCAGGTAGCGGCGGCCCGGCCCGGTGACTTCCTGACGCCCGGTGTTGGAGAGGTTCTGACCCTCCGCGAACAGGCTCACGCGGTCGTTGAGACGCCAGGAGATGCTGGCGTCGAAGACGTGTCGACCCTTCCAATACTGGTCGGAGTTGGGGTTGGCGTCGTTGATCGTTTCCAGCTGCCCGCCGATGTAGTTGTGCGAGACGCGGGCCTCGAACGGACCCCGTTGATAGTAGATCGACTCGTTGGTGGTGATCTCGGGCTGCTGGAAGAGGCCGCTGACGCGCGGTCCGGCCGAGGTCAGGAAGGTGAACTCAGTGTCCAGCCAGGTGATGTTGCCGTTGAAGCCGAACCCGTCGAAGGGCGACGGCAGGAAGGTGAACGCCTGCTGGACCGCGAACTCGAGGCCCTTGATCTTGGCGGATTGGGCGTTGCGCGGCGTGGAGACTCGCACCGACTCGGGTCCTCGCCCCACGTCCAGTGTCTCAACGGAGGTCAGCGTGAAGATCTCGTTCTCGATGTCCTTACTGAAGACCGCCAGGGAGATCATGCCGTCGGCGGGATAGTATTCCAGGGACAGGTCGAAGCCCTGGCTTTCGCGGGCCTTGAGGTTGGGATTGCCCCGCGAGAGGGTCGGTTGGCTGCCGTCGAAGCTGAGAGTCTCCCCGCCCCCCAGCGACCCATAGTCCGGGCGGCCAATGGTGTTGGTCCAGGCGGCGCGGACGACCACGTTCTCCAACGGCTTCCACTGCAGATGCAGGCTGGGCAGCCAGTTGTCGTAGGCGCCGGAGTTCTGGACCGGCGAAAGGACGCCCGCGACGCTGCGCACGGCGTCGGACTCCACCTCGGTGCGCTCATATCGCACGCCGCCCAACAGGGTGACGTCGCCGAACTCATAGCTGGCCTGGGCGAAGCCGGCGTAGATGTCCTCCTTGACCTCGTAGTTGCCGCTGGGCGGGTTCACCGTGGTGACGAAGCGCGCGCGATTGGCGTTGAAGAAGGCCATGGCCTCGGCAGCGCCGATTCGCGGATCCACCCGGTAGCGGCCGGCGATCTGTTCGCTGGGACCGGGCACATCCACCTCGGCCAGGGTGTAGAGGAAGCCCGTCCCGGCCCGGTAGTTGATCTGACTGGTCTCGAACTCGCGCTTGGTGGACCGCAGCAGGCCGCCGAACTTGGCCTTCAGGGCGCCTTCGGAATCGTAGGCGAGGTCGAAGCGGGCCTGGCCGGTGGTCTCATCGGTGGCGGTGAGCGCGTCGCGATGCTGCTGCAGCAGGTAGTTGGCCGGATTGCGGGCGGCCGCGTCGTTCAGCGGTGTGAAGACCGGGAACAGCGGGTTGGTGGTGTTGTAGTTGAAGGCGTAGTTGGCGCCCTGGGCGTCGACGGTCCTGAATTCCACCGAGTGGTTCGGGATCTCGAGCGCGGCCTGGGAATAGACCAGGTCGCCGGTCGCCTTCCACTGGGGCGCGAGGTCCCATTCGACCCCCGTGCGGGCCATGGAAATCTCGCGCTTGGTGATCGGCTGGTTGAGCTGGATGACACCCCGGCCCCGGGCGAAGAAGCCGCTGGTGGGGGTCTGGCTGGCGACGTTGCCGATCGGCTCGAGACGATACTCGATGCGCTCCTCGTCGTCCTCCATCCGCGCGAAAAGGCCGGCCGCTTCCCAGCGGAAGGTGTCGCTGGGCCGGTATTCGATCTTGGCGTTCACGCCGCTGCGCTGCTTGGTGTTGTTGTACCAGAACAGCCGGCTGAAGGTCGGCACCTGGATGCCGTTGCCGGTGGGCGCGCCCGAGGCCACCGGCGCGCCGGCCGCCGTGTACTCGCGAACCGACGGGTCCTGGGATTCCACCTGAGGGATGTCGTAGTCGAGCTGCTCGTGGGACGCCCCCAGCACCACGCCCCACTGATCCTGATCGCCGAAGGTCATGCCTGTGGCGAAAGCCAGGCGGTACGAAGGCTTGTCGTTGCGCACACCGCCGCTGCGCTCATAGTCGCCATAGGACGCCATGCCGCTGAAGAACGGCCGGCCCATGTCGAAGGCGCTGCGGGTGGTGACATTGATCACCCCGCCGATGGCGTTGCCGTCGTTCTCGGGCGTGACGGTCTTGATGACCTCCAGCCGCCCGGCCATCACCGAGGGCACGATGTCCATGGGAACAGTCCGGCCGCTCTCGTCCACGGAAGCCACCAGGGCGCCGTCGATGGTGGTGCGGTTGTAGGTCGAGCGCAGGCCGCGGATCACCGGGAAGCGCGGCTCGCCCTGGTCCTCCATGACCGAGATGCCGGGAATGCGCCTCAGGGCCGCGGCGGTGTTGTGGTCGGGCAATTTGCCGATGTCGTCGGCCGACACCACGTCGGCCACCACGAATTCCTCGCGCTTCACGGCGATGGCCGCTCTCTGCGCCTCCCGCTGACCGGTGACCACCAGTTCTTCCACATCGGCCGCCTCGGCGTCGGGCGCGACCTGGGCGTAGGCGAACGCCGGCGCGACCAGGGCGCTCGTGGCCAGCAGCCCCGTGAAAAGACTCGTCGTGAAGCGATTGTCGATCATTGGCCCGGCCACCCCTCTAAAGCTGGGTCAGGCCTTAGGGTTGGCGCGTGACGCCTGCGTCACGGTCTCGTTCCGTCCCGATGTCGGATCGATGACGTGAGGATGACAACGAAGTCCTGGCGGTGGCGGCCGCGCACTGACCGAGGTCAGCGCGCGGCCCATCCGTTAGGCCAGCGTGCGGACCTTGGGCTCGCGATCCCATTGGCGGGTGCTGGCGGGCGGCACGAACGCGTCGGCGCCGCCGCCCAGGTCGACCACGCCCGCGTCCGGCGTCACGCCGGCCTTGTCGAGCAGAGGCTGGGCCTGCGCCGTGAAGCCGATGGCCTTGAGATGGACAAAGGCGTTGCTGGCGAAATCAACCGCCGCGCTTTCCTTCAGCAGTTCGGCGCAACCGGCCTCCGACAGCACCAGGGCCACGGCGTCGAACACAACCGAGGGCGTGCCGGCCAAC
>NZ_JANOCX010000392.1:0-8353 GCF_031412415.1 Phenylobacterium sp. | reverse complement strand
TGCTGAAGTAAGCGTTGCCGGCGGAACATCACGACGCCGGCCACGTTCGCATGCCCTGCCAATTCAAGGAGACTGGGACATGCCGAACGACAAAACCATGGACGCCGTCGCGCTGCTGAAAGCCGACCACCGCAAGGTCGAAGACCTGTTCGCCAAGTTCGAAGCCGCCAAGGGCGACGGCAAGAAGAAGGCCCTGGCCGAGCAGATCTGCATGGAGCTGACGATCCACACTAAGATCGAGGAAGACATCTTCTATCCGGCCTGCGAGGGCGCGATCGACGAGGACCTGCTGAAGGAAGCCTATGTCGAGCATGACGGCGCCAAGGTCCTGATCGCCGAGATCGAGGCCGGTGGCCCCGACGACGAGTTCTACGACGCCAAGGTCAAGGTGCTGTCCGAGATGATCGAGCACCACGTCAAGGAAGAGGAAATGCGGGTCGAGGGCATGTTCAGCCAGGCGCGAAAGGCCGGCCTGGACATGGACGACCTGGGCGAGCGAATGGCCGCCGAGAAGGCGCAACTCATGGCGGACTACAAGGTTGGCGGCACCCCCCGCCCCGAGACCTCGACCTTCACCGGCACGGCGTTGGCCTAGGCGTCAGTATGAGGCGAGGTCGTCGTCGAGATCGGCGACGACCTCCATCACCCGCTCCAGTGGGATGCAGCGCCCCAGGCGCTCGGCCTCATGGGTGGCGACATAGAGCCCGATCCATTGGAGCAAGGTGCTGTCGCCGACCTGCTCGCGCAGCGCCACCGGCCCGCCGGAACAGCCCGCGCCGCCGATCCCATCCACGTGGAAGCTGAACGGGCTGATGCGATAGTCGCTGGCCAGGGTGAATCCCCGGGCGATCGGCGCCTCGCGTAGGATCCCCGCCCCGCCGGGATAACCATAGATCAGGCCCGGCGAGCCTGTCGTGAGCGCAAGACCCTCGCGCACGACCTTATAATCCCCGAACCGGCCCAGCATGTTGATCGCCTGGGGCTCACCCTTCAGCCGGACTGGGACGGCGGCGACGTCCAGGGCGGCGTCGTCGGGATCCCCGTGCCAGCTAAACAGCGGACGGCTGCCATCGTAGAGCGGTACTTCCAGGCCAAGCGCCTTGCAGGTCAGGACGTGACCGTACAGATCGCTCCAGGTCGCCTCGGTCCCACGGTTCTTGAAGTAGAAGGTGTTGGGGCGCAGCAGGCAGTGCAGGGCGGTCAGCACCAGATAGCGGTCGCCGCCCAGCTGATAGAGGAAGCCCGAGAACACCTGGTGCGGCTCCCCGGACTTGAGCCGGGTGACGAACCTCTGTGTCGCGAGGCCGAAGGGGTCGAGTAGGTCCATCCAGCTTCCCTGCCGGCCTCGCGATGAGTCTCTTGCGCGGCCATGGCGATGCTGGCGCGATTTCGCTCGCGTGTCTGTCGGTGATTGTGGCGGGGAAGCATAGGGACGCCACGCCCGAAGCAGCGGCCCAGTCGCGGCCTCCGATGACGTCCACGGCGAGGCCTTGCTTCAACCGCTCGCGCGGCGATCGGACCCCGAGCCGAACCTTAGAGCGCCAAGGTTGAGAGCCACCGCCCCTTCTTGGGGGTGTTGCCGAACGGCGACATGCCTGCCCTCAATGCCCCGGTCGCGGCTGGAACGACCGCGATGGCTTGGTCTTTCCCGCCGGCTTGTCGGCCTTCTGACCGTGCTGCGGGGTGGCCGCCGATTTCGGCGGTTCGAAATTCACCATCCGATCCTGCTGCTGGAACTTCAGCGACATGGGCGTTTCCTCCGAAAGCAACTCTAGGCGACAGACTAGGCGGCGGCCTTGACGGGGTCGGCGGGGCGCACGTCAACCCGCACGGTCAGGCTCGCCAGGCCGGGATCGCCCAGGATCGATCCGCCTATCGGCGAGGCCTCCTCCGGCGTCCTGCTCACCGCGACAGGGATCAGGGCGGAGGACTCGGCCAGACCGTTTGTGGGGTCGAACTCGGTCCAGCCGAGGTCGGGCAGGAACACCTCGCACCAGGCATGTGTCGCGCCGGCGCCGCGGATGTCGGACAGGGCGGGCGAATAGAGATAGCCGGTGACGAACCGCGCCGCGTAGCCCAGCCGGCGCAGGCTCTCGACCATCAACCACGCCAGGTCGCGGCAGGCGCCCGAACCCATGGCGATGGTGTGGGCCGGGCTGCGAGCGTCGCCTTCCGGGCGCTCCGTATAGGCGAACTGCGCGCGGATGCTGGCGTTCAGGCGAAGTACGAGGTCCAACGCGGTTTCGTCGGGCCGGGCGACCTGATCGCGAACCCAATCGAGCAAGGCGCCGTCGGGATCGTCGGTCGCCGGATCGATGAACGGGTCCAGCACCAGGCGATCGCAACGGTCATAGACGATCGGCATGGCGGTCCTCGGATTCTCGATGCGCAGAGCCGAGAGCGAGGCGGGAAAACGTTCGATCACCAGCTCGCTGATGATCGAAAGCTCCCTGGACTGGCCCTCGGGCATGAGCATGCAGACGCAGTTGCCCAGCGCGTCGTAGAGCCACCGCGTCTGGCCGGCGGGAGAGAAGCTGAGCGATGCGCGGACGATGCGCGTCGCGTGGCTGTCGCGCGGCCGCACCAGCAGCCGGTGCGGGCCGAACCCCACGGGCTTCTCGTAGCGGTAGTGGGTCTCATGGCGGATAGTCAGGCGGGTCATGGCAGGCTCGGAACCGCTGCGGGACAAGCTGGTTCCCCCGCCATGTGGATTTGACGGGTGGACAGAACAAAGCAAGAACAATAACTTGCTCTCATGACCACCCTGGATCTGAAGCAGAAGCTCGCCATCCTGTCCGACGCGGCGAAGTACGACGCCTCATGCGCCTCCTCCGGGACGTCCAAGCGGGATTCGTCCAACGGCAAGGGCGTGGGATCGACCGAAGGCTCGGGGATCTGCCACGCCTATGCGCCTGACGGGCGCTGCATCAGCTTGTTGAAAATTCTGCTCACCAACTTCTGCATCTACGACTGCGCTTACTGTGTGAACCGGGTGACCTCGAACACGCCCCGCGCCCGGTTCAGCGTCAAGGAGGTCGTCGACCTGACCCTGGGCTTCTACAAGCGCAACTATATCGAAGGCCTGTTCCTCTCCTCGGGCATCATCCGCACCGCCGACTACACCATGGAGGAGATGGTGCGGGTGGCCCGGTCGCTGCGCCTGGACCACGACTTCCGCGGTTATATCCACCTGAAGGTGATCCCCGAGGCCTCGCCGGGCCTGGTCAACCAGGCGGCGCTCTATGCCGACCGGGTCTCGATCAATATCGAGCTGCCCCGCGACGAAAGCCTGGCGGCGCTGGCGCCCGAGAAGGACGCCCTCGGCATCCGCAAGGCCATGGGCTCGGTGCGGCTGGGGATCGAGGAGACCACCGACCGCAAGGCGACGGCCAAACCACCGGCCTATGCGCCGGCTGGCCAATCCACCCAGATGATCGTCGGCGCCGACGCGGCGACCGACGGGGAGATCCTCGGGCGCAGCGACCGGCTCTACGGAGCCTACGGCCTGCGCCGGGTCTATTATTCCGCCTACAGCCCGATCCCCGACACCACCTCGCGGCTGCCGCCGGTCCGCCCGCCACTGATGCGCGAGCACCGGCTGTACCAGGCTGATTGGCTGATGCGGTTCTACGGCTTCGCCCGGATAGAGATCGCAGCCGATAACGAGGACCTCGACCTGGCCATCGATCCCAAGCTGGCCTGGGCGCTGAAGAACCGCGGCCAGTTCCCCGTCGATCTCAACCGCGCCGAGCGCGAGCGCATGCTGCGGGTGCCCGGCCTGGGGGTGAAGAGCGTCGACAAGATGATCGGCGTGCGTCGCTACAAGCGGCTGACCCTGGAGGACGTGAAGCGCCTGACACGGGGCATAGCCAAGGTGAAGCCGTTCATCGTCACGGACGACTGGCGCCCCGGCGCCCTGACCGATCATGCCGATCTGCGCGCCAGCCTGACGCCGCCGGTCCAGCCGAGCCTGTTCTGATGCGGGTGGCGCGCCTCGACTCGGAGACCGACTTCGCCGGATGGCGGAGCGCCGCGCGGACGTTGCGCGATGCCGGCGTCGCGCCGGAGGCCGCCGTCTGGACCGTGAGCGGGGAGGGCGATCTGTTCGGCGAACCCCCACCGACGCCTGGCGTCGCCCAGCACGGCTTCACGGTGCCCAAAGGGTTCATGGACTTGGCCGAGCGGGTGATCCTGCACCGCTCGGAGCAGCGGTTCGCCCTGCTATATCGGCTGCTCTGGCGGCTGCAGGCCGAGCCGAACCTGCTGCGGATCGTCTCCGATCCCGATGTCGCCAGGGCCCGGGACATGGCCAGCAACGTCAACCGCGCGGCGCACAAGATGAAGGCGTTCGTCCGTCTGCGCCTGGTCGCGGAGGGGCCTGAGGAGACCTACGTCGCCTGGTTCGAACCGGCCCACCGGGTCGTCGAGGCGACCGCGCCGTTCTTCGCCCGTCGCTACGCCAACATGAACTGGTCGATCCTGACGCCCGACGCCTGCGCCCATTGGGACCGCCAGAGCCTCAGCTTCACGCCTGGCGCCGATCCCGCGGAAGCGCCGACCGAGGATGCTTTGGAGGACTACTGGCGCACCTACTACGCCTCGATCTTCAACCCGGCGCGCCTGAAGGTGGACGCCATGCAGAAGGAGATGCCCAAGCGCTACTGGCGAAACCTGCCCGAGGCGAGCCTCATTCCCGCGCTGATCGCAGCCGCCGAGACCCGGACATCCGCCATGGTCGCCGAGCCGCCGTCGGAGCCGAACCGCCGGGTTGTCCGTCAGGCCCAGCGCCTGTCGCGGGATGGTTCGTTCGAGGAGGGGGCGCCGAGCAGCTTGGAGGAGGTGACCGCCGGGGTGGATTTCTGTCGGCGCTGCGATCTGTGGCGCGACGCGACTCAGGGCGTCGCCGGCGAGGGTCCGGCCAAGGCGCGGCTGATGCTGGTCGGTGAGCAGCCCGGCGACCAGGAAGACCTCGCCGGCCATCCCTTCATCGGACCTGCGGGCAAGGTGCTGGACTGGGCGCTGGCCGAGGCGGGCGTTCCGCGTGCGGAAACCTATGTCACGAACGCGGTGAAACACTTCCGCCACGAGCTGCGCGGCAAGCGCCGCATCCACCAGAATCCGACGACCCGCCATGTGGAGGCCTGCCGATGGTGGCTGGACGGCGAGCGCCGGATCGTCAGGCCGCGGGTGATCGTCGCCCTGGGCGGAACGGCGGCCCAGGCTGTGTTCGGCAAGGCCGTCCCGATCGCCGCCAACCGGGGCAAGCCTCTGGCGCTCAGCGATCGGGCCCAGGGCGTGGTCACCTATCATCCCTCCTACCTGCTGCGCGTTCCGGACGCCGCGGAGAAGGCGCGCGCCTACGCCGCCTTCGTCGAGGATCTCAAGCTTGCGTGGGCCCTGGCCGCCTGAAGGCGCGCAGGAACAGGAAGCCCAGCCCGATGGCGATCAAGGCCGCCGCCGCGCCGAGGAAGGCGGTGCGATAAGACGTGGCCTGAGCCAGGGGACCAAAGCCCAGCAGCATCAGGGTCAGGGCCGTGAGACCCGCGAAGCTTCGGGTGGCCGCCAGGGTCGCGCGCATCTCCGTCGGAATGGCGTCGTGCAGCCGCGCGTCGAGATTGACGTCTATGACCTTGAACAGTCCCGCCAGGACGATGATCAGAACGACGGCCCAGGGCTGATACGCCAGGGCGGCCCCGCCCAGCATCAGGCCGATGGCCGCAAGCAGGCCGAGGAAGAAGGCCAGCGGCCAGGCGCGAGCACGATAGGCCAGGGCGGCGCCCGCGCCTTGGCTCGCGCCCACCAGCCCTACGACCAGCGCGATGTCGGAGGTCCGCAGCCCGACCTCGCGGCCGAACACCGCCCAGAAGGCCTCCAAACCGCCGCCGAAGGCCTGGCTGACCGCCAGGATGGCGATCACGCCGGGCAGCAGGACGTGGCCGGCGGCGTAGCCGAAGCCGCGCTTCAGCTGCCCCAGATAGTCCGCTCGGCCCATGGGCTGGGCGCGCCGCGCGGCCGGCAGCGACAGCGCCGCCCAGGTCGCGGCGATCGAGGCGGCGATGCTGGCGATGATCGGCGGGCCATAACCATGGGTCACGACATAGGCGGCCAGGAACGAGGAGATCAGCATGGCGGCGAACAGGCAGGCCTGGGCGCGTCCCACGATCCGAGCGTACTCGTCGGCGCGGCCAGCCTCGCGCAACTCGTCATAGACCAGGGCTTCGAACACCCCGTTGGTGAAGGCGCTTTTCACGCCCCACAGCATCAGCCCGATCAGGAAGCCTACGAAACCCGGGAACAGCAGCCACGCCAGGAACCCGATCGCGCGGGCAAACTGCGCGCCGGCGAGCAGCCAGCGGCGCGGAAAGCGGTCGGCCAGCAGGCCCGCGGGCATCTGCAGGACAAAGGCCGTGGTCGACCAGGCGATGAGCGTGACGGAGACCTGCCAGGGCGTCAGGCCGTGGTCGACGAACATCACCGCGTAGAAGGGATAGATCAGTAGGAAGCCGTCGAAGAACTTCAGCGCGCAGGCGGTGACGACCAGGCGAGAGGGCGCAGCCACGCCCTAGGCCAGGAACCCGGCCTCGGCGAAGTCGAGCATCCGCTTCAGAAGGCCCTCGGTGTCGCCCTCGCGCGTCGCGCCGTCCGACAGGACATGCAGGCGGTCGAACTCTGCGAAGCGGTTGTTGTGGACCATGCCCAGGCAGAAATGCAGCCGCCAATAGACGGTCTCGCGCGGCACGTCGGGCATCGCCGCGATCAGGGAGTCGGCGAAACGCGCCAGGTGGCTGACGTCCTTGGTGAGCGCCTCGCGCATCTCCAGCGTGCCTTCGCTTCGCGAGCGGATAATGAACTGGACCGAGATGCGCCGGTCGTTCTCGGGAGAGGCCCAGCGCAGGGGCGGGGCGAACAGCGCCTCCAGGATGTCGCGGACGGGCGGTTTGCCCTGATGGCGGTCGCTGGCCTCGTGCAGCATCCGGGCGCGCTCACGGTTCAGCTCCGCCGTGCGCCGACGGAAGATCTCGAACAGCAGGGCGTCCTTCGACCCGAAGTGGTAGTTCACCGAGGCGAGGTTGACCCCGGCGTCCGCGGTGATGTCGCGCACGGAGACATTCTGGAAGCCGTGCAGGGCGAACAGCCGCTCGGCGGCGCAGAACACCGCGGCCTTTGTGGCGGCCTCATTGGGCTCGGCGAGATCGTTGGCCGGGGCTGCGTCCACGGGCGATTCCTTCACGTGCGGCTCCACCTTAACAGGAACGACACAAAGGGCGATGTGACGTTCTCGACGAGTCTTGGCGGATTCGGCACGATCTGCGGCAAGGAATTGGCCCGGTTGAAACGAAGTCGGCGAAAAACCGCCCGAGATCAGCGCGCGAGCGTGCGCATGGCCTTGTCCAGGCCTTCGATGGTCAACGGGAACATCCGGTCGCCGACCAATTGGCGCATCACCTCGATCGATGGGGTGTAGTCCCAGTGCCGCTCGGCGGTCGGGTTCAGCCAGACCATGTTCTCGTAGATGTTGGCCACACGGTCCATCCAGACCGCGCCGGCTTCCTCGTTCCAGTGCTCCACCGAGCCGCCGGGATAGGTGATCTCGTAGGGGCTCATGGTGGCGTCGCCGACGAAGATCACCTTGTAGTCGTGCGAGAACTTGTGGAGCACGTCCCAGGTGTTGAGCTTCTCGGCGTGACGGCGCCGGTTGTCCTTCCACACGCTCTCATAGAGGCAATTGTGGAAGTAGTAGAACTCCATGTTCTTGAACTCGGTCCGCGCGGCGGAGAACAGTTCCTCGCAGATCTTGATGTGGCTATCCATCGAGCCGCCGATGTCGAAGAAGATCAGCACGCTGATCTTGTTGCGGCGCTCCGGACGCAGGTTGATGTCCAGATAGCCCTTCTCCGCCGTGCCCTTGATGGTGGCGTTCATGTCCAGCTCTTCGGCGGCGCCGTCGCGGACCCATTTGCGCAGGCGGCGTAGCGCCACCTTGATGTTGCGGGTGCCCAGCTCGACGGAGTCGTCGAGGTTCTTGTACTCACGCTTGTCCCAGACCTTGATCGCCTTGCCGTGGCGGCCCTTGTCCTGGCCGATGCGGATGCCCTCGGGGTGATAGCCGTTGGCGCCGAACGGCGAGGTGCCGCCGGTGCCGATGGCCTTGGAGCCGCCCTCGTGGCGCTCCTTCTGCTCCTTCATCCGCTCGGCCAGGGCCTCCATCAGCTTGTCGAAGCCGCCCATGGCCTCGATCTGGGCCTTCTCCTCCTCGGTGAGGAACCGCTCGGACAGGGCCTTCAGCCACTCGGCCGGGATGTCGTGGGCGGGCTCGCCCTCGATCCGCTCCAGCCCCTTGAACACGTGGCCG
>NZ_JANOCX010000391.1:0-6960 GCF_031412415.1 Phenylobacterium sp. | reverse complement strand
ATTCAGAGAGGCCTGGAAGTCATTGAATTCGCGTGTGGTATCCCGCACGTCCTGAAAGGTGAATATACCGAGGGCGCCGGTCCCGGGATCGACGTCTATTCGATGCGCCAGCCCCTGGGCGTCGCGGCCGGGATCACCCCGTTTAACTTCCCCGCCATGATCCCGATGTGGATGTTCGGCGTCGCCATCGCGGTGGGCAACACCTTCGTCCTGAAGCCGTCGGAGAAGGACCCCAGCGTTCCGGTGCGGCTGGCCGAGCTGTTCATGGAGGCCGGCGCGGCCATCGGCATGGACCTGAAGGGCGTGCTGAACGTGGTCCAGGGCGACAAGGTCGCGGTCGACGCGATCCTGACCCATCCCGACATCGCCGCCGTGAGCTTCGTGGGCTCGTCCGATATCGCCTCCTATGTCTATTCGACCGGGACCGCGCACGGGAAGCGCGTCCAGGCCATGGGCGGGGCCAAGAACCACGGCATCGTCATGCCCGACGCCGATCTGGACCAGGTGGTGAAGGACCTGTCGGGCGCGGCCTTCGGCTCGGCGGGCGAGCGTTGCATGGCCCTACCCGTGGTGGTGCCGGTGGGCGCGAAGATCGCGGGCGAACTGCGCGAACGGATGATCGCCGAGATCGAGACCCTGAAGGTGGGCGTCTCGTCGGACGCCGCGGCCCAGTACGGCCCGGTGGTCTCGGCGGCGCACCGCGACAAGATCGCGGGCTATATCCAGATGGGCGTCGACGAGGGCGCCGAGCTGGTGGTCGACGGTCGCGGGTTTGCGCTGCAGGGCTACGAGAAGGGGTTCTTCATCGGCCCCAGCCTGTTCGACCAGGTCAAGGCCGGCATGAGGACCTCCCAGGAGGAGATCTTCGGCCCGGTCCTTCAGATCGTGCGCGCCGACAGCTTCGAGGAGGCGATCGCCCTGCCCAGCCAGCACCAGTACGGCAACGGGGTGGCGATTTTCACGCGCAATGGCCGCGCGGCGCGCGAGTTCGCGGCCCGGGTCCAGGTGGGCATGGTGGGGATCAATGTGCCGATCCCGGTGCCGGTGGCGTATCACAGCTTCGGCGGCTGGAAGCGCAGCGCGTTCGGCGACACCAACCAGCACGGGATCGAGGGCGTGAAGTTCTACACCAAGGTCAAGACGATCACCGCGCGCTGGCCGGAAGGCGACAGTCACGCAGACTCCTCGTTCGTCATCCCGACCATGCGCTGAGGCCGCCGCCATGAACTTCGATCTGACCGACGACCAGCGAGCGATCCAGGACGTGGCGCGGACGTTCGCGGCGGCCGAACTCGCGCCGCATTCGGCCAAGTGGGACGAGGACAAGCACTTCCCGGTCGACGTGCTGCGCAAGGCCGCCGCGCTGGGCTTCGCCGGCATCTATATCGGCGAGGACGTCGGCGGCTCGGCGCTCAGCCGGCTGGACGCCACGATCGTGTTCGAGGCCCTGAGCTATGGCGACGTGTCGAGCGCGGCCTATCTGACGATTCACAACATGGCCTCGTGGATGATCGACCGGTTCGGGGACGAGGCCCTGCGCCAACGCTACCTGCCGCGCCTCACGACCATGGAGCTGGTCGCCAGCTATTGCCTGACGGAACCCGGCTCAGGCTCGGACGCCGCGGCCATGCGGACCAGCGCCAAGCTGGAGGGCGACCACTATGTGCTGAATGGGTCCAAGGCCTTCATCTCCGGCGGCGGGGTGAGCGACGTCTATGTGGTGATGGCGCGGACGGGCGAGCCCGGCGCCAAGGGCGTCTCGGCCATCGTGGTGGAGAAGGAGACGCCCGGGCTCTCATTCGGCGCCCAGGAGCGGAAGATGGGCTGGAACGCCCAGCCGACCGCCCAGGTCAATTTCGACAACTGCCGGGTCCCGGTCGCCAACCGCATCGGGGCCGAGGGTGAGGGCTTCCGGTTCGCGATGATGGGACTGGACGGCGGACGGTTGAACATCGCGTCCTGCTCGCTGGGCGGGGCCGGGTTCGCCCTGGACACGGCCCAGGCCTACATGAGCGAGCGCCAGCAGTTCGGCCGGAACCTGGCCGACTTCCAGGCCCTGCAGTTCAAGATCGCCGACATGGCCACCGAGCTTGAGGCCGCCCGGCTGATGGTGCGGCGCGCGGCCCATGCCCTGGACAACCGCGATCCCCAGGCGACCAAGTTGTGCGCCATGGCCAAGCGGTTCGCCACCGACGCCGGGTTCGAGGTGGCCAACCAAGCCCTGCAACTGCACGGCGGCTACGGCTACCTGGCCGACTATCCGCTGGAGCGGATCGTGCGCGACCTGCGGGTCCACCAGATCCTGGAAGGCACCAACGAGATCATGCGGGTGATCATCGCCCGCGAAATGTTCCGGCAATAGGAAGCGCTGCGCATGACCAGGATCGCCTTCATCGGGGTCGGAAACATGGGCGCCGGCATGGCGGCCAACCAGGCCAAGGCCGGGCATGAGGTCACGGCCTTCGACCTGTCGCCCGTGGCCCTGGCGAAGGCCGTCGAGGCCGGTTGCAGCGCCTCGAACTCCGTGGCCTCGGCCGTGGCGGGAGCCGAGGTGGTGATCACCATGCTGCCGGCCGGCAAGCATGTGCGCGAGGTCTATGGCGCCGAGGTGCTGGCCAACGCCGCGCCGGGCGGCCTGCTGATCGACTGCTCGACCATCGACGTGGACTCAGCCCGCGCGGTGGCCGAGCAGGCGAAGGCGGCGGGTTTCCGTTTTGCCGACGCGCCGGTGTCGGGCGGGATCATGGCGGCGGACGCCGGGACGCTCGCCTTCATGGTGGGCTGCGAGGAGGCCGATTTCGCCGACGTGGAGGCGGCGCTGACGCCCATGGCGCGCGTGGTGTTGCGGGCCGGCGAGGCCGGGGCGGGGCAGGCGGCCAAGATCTGCAACAACATGTTGCTGGGCGTCTCGATGCTGGGGGTCTGCGAGTCCTTCGCCCTGGCTGAAAAGCTGGGTCTCGACGCCGAGCGGTTCTTCGACATCGCCTCGAAATCGTCGGGACAGTGCTGGTCGCTGACCAACTACTGCCCGTGGCCGGGGCCGGTGCCCGCCGCGCCATCCAATCGCGGCTATGAGGGCGGGTTCCTGACCGCCTTGATGCTCAAGGACCTGAAGCTGTCGCAGGCCGCCGCGGCCAAGGTCGGCGCCTCGACGCCCATGGGCGCCCAGGCCGGGGCGCTCTACGCGCTGTTCGACGGTCTGGGCCATGGTGGGAAGGACTTCTCGGCGGTGCTGCAACTGCTGCGCGGGAAGCTAGACGAGCTCAGCTAAACACCGTTGGCAAAATAACGTCGGTCGCCTTAGCGTCCTCGCACAACAACAACGGTGAGGAGACGCGCCATGGCTCGTCGTTTGATGGTTCCCCTATTCGCCGCGCTTAGCCTGGCGAGCGCGGCGGTGGCGGAGGTTCCGGCCAACATCACCACGGCCCTGGCCGACAAGGGCCGCCCCGCCGAGGACGTGTCGCGGGACGCCGCGCGCAAGCCCGGCGAGTTGCTGGCCATGGCGGAAATCAAGCCGGGCGCCAAGGTCGCCGACTTCATCATCGGCGGCGGCTATTTCACCCGCATCCTGTCGGCGGCCGTGGGACCCTCCGGCGTGGTCTACGCCTACCAGCCGGCGGAGTTCATCGCCTTCCAGGCCAGCTATGGCGAGAACCTGAAAAAGGTCGCGGCCAGCCACGCCAACGTCAAACCCCTGGACGCCAGCTTCGGCGCCTTCGACCTCCCCGACGGCCTGGACCTGATCCTGACCGTCCAGAACTATCACGACCTGCACCTGAAGCCGTTTCCCGCCGGCGCCGCGGCGGTGATCAACGCCGAAATCTTCAAGTCGCTGAAGCCGGGCGGCGTGTTCCTGGTGGTCGACCACGAGGCCTTGCCGGGCGCGGGTCTTGGGGTCGCCGACAGCCTGCACCGCATCGACGTGGCCGACGCCAAGAAGGAGATCGAGGCGGCGGGCTTCAAGCTGGTGGAAGAGAGCCAGCTTCTCCACGATCCGTCCGATCCGCACACCGCCAACGTCTTCGACCCGGCCATCCGCGGCAAGACTGATCAGTTCATACTCAAGTTCAAGAAGCCCGGCTAAGGCGATCGGATCACGAATGTATTCCAGGTTCGAGCGCGCGCTCGACACCGCCGTGGCGGACGGCCGTGTGGCCGGCGCGGTGGCGCTCACCACTGACCGCGACGGGGTGACCTATGAGGCCGCTGCGGGCCGGCGCTCGGTCGCCGACGCCGCGGCCATGGACGCGCGGACCGTTTTCTGGCTGGCGTCGATAACCAAGGCCGTGGCCTCCGTCGCCGCCTTGCGAGAGGTGGAACAGGGGCGGCTCAGCCTGGACGGCGACCTGGCGGCGTTGCTGCCGGAGTTCTCCGACCTCCAGGTGCTGGAGGGCTTCGACGAGGACGGGACGCCAAGGCTGCGGCCGGCTCGACGCGCGGTGACGCTGCGCCACCTGCTGACCCACACGTCGGGGTTCGGCTACGGCTTCCTGCACGGCGAGCTCGGTCGTTGGCGCGCGGCGACGGGAGCGGCCGACCCCAACGCCGGGCTCCGCGCCGGCCATGTCCAGCCCCTGCTGTTCGATCCGGGCGAGCAGTGGGCCTATGGCATCGGCATCGACTGGGCGGGCTTGGCCGTCGAGGCCGCCAGCGGCCAGCGCCTGGACGCCTATCTCGCCGAGCATGTCCTGGGCCCGCTGGGCATGTCCGACACAGGTTTCGTACCCACGCCCGAGCAACAGGCCCGCCGCGCCAGTCCGCATGTGCGCGGCGAGGACGGCAAGCTGATGGCCTTCCCGTTCGGCATGCCGACGGCGCCCGAGGTTTGGTCCGGCGGCGCCGGTCTGTTCGGCACGGCGCGGGACTATTCGCGGTTCACGCGGATGCTGCTGAACGGCGGAACCTTCGAGGGCGCGAGGGTGCTGTCCCCGGAGACCGTCGATCTGTTGAGCACGACGCAGACCGGGCCGCTGCGGGCGGGCGCCTTCAAGGGCGGGGTGGCGATGACCCTGGACTTCGACCTCTATCCCGACCAGCACACCGGCTGGGGCCTGACGGGGCTGATCAATCCAGAGCCTTCCGCCGACGGGCGCGGGGCTGGCGGCCTGGCCTGGGCCGGCATCTTCAACACCTACTACTGGGTGGACCGGGCTGCGGGCGTGAGCGGCATGCTGATGGCCCAGCAGACGCCCTTCGGCGATCCCGACGTCCTGGGGCTGTTGAGGGCGCTGGAGCGGGACGCCTACGGAGTGGCGTGAGGCCTACCAGGGGATCTGGCGGCCGTGGTGGTCTAGGAAGCCGCCGGACAGCGCGGGTGTGACGGCGTCGAGGACCGCCAGCAGCCGGGTCGCCGCCTCCGCCGGGGTCTGGACCTCGAGACCCTGCTTGGCATGCGGCGCGGAGAGGCCGGTATCCACCGTGCCGGGGTGCAGCGCCACGCAGACGGCGTGCGGCCGCTGGCGGGCGAGTTCGACGGCGGCGGTCGCCACGAATTGATTGAGCGCGGCCTTGGAGGCGCGATAGCCGTACCAACCTCCAAGTCGGTTGTCGCCGATGCTGCCGACGCGTGCCGAGAGGGTCGCGAACACGGATTTGCCCTCACGCGGGAACAGGGGCAGCAGATGCTTCATCAGCAGGGCCGGCCCGATGGCGTTGACCGCGAAGGCGTGGGCGAGGCGGGCGGGGTCCAATTGCCGCCAGCTCTTTTCCGGCGAGGTCTCGTCGTCCTGCAGGACGCCGGTGGCGTCGAACACCAGCCGCAGATCGCCGGGCTGGTCGGCGAGCCGCCGCGCGGCCTCAGAGATGGAGTGCTCGTCGGTGAGATCGAGGGTCGTGTCGCCCTTGCGGGTAAGGCCGACGACCTGAGCGAACCGGCCGTCACGCGACAGGGCCTCGGCCACAGCGGCCCCGACGCCGCCCCCGGCCCCAATGACGACGGCGAGGCCGTGGGCGGGAAATGAGCAAAGGGCGGACGGCGGGTCTGAAGGCATGGTCTGAACTACGGATCGGCCAAGGCTTCGGATGCCGCGCCATTGCTGTGAGCGGGCGCGCGAGATAGGGGGTTGTGTTCGCAAGGACGATCTCTCGTGCCACGCCCCAAGGGAACCAGGGACTTCGACTACGAGGACAAGCGCCGCGAGTTGCTGCGGCGGATGACGCTTCATGCGATGCGACGCGACGTGGTTCGTCCCAGCCTGCGTGACCTGGCCGCCGCCGCCGACGTCACCGTGCCGACCCTGCGACACTATTTCGGCGCACGACGCGACGTGCTGGACGCCATGCTCGAAGAATCCCTGCGCCTGGGCCGGGGGGGGCTTGACGCCCAGGCGCGCTCGGATGCGCCGTTCGACCAGTCGATGCGCGACTACGCCCGTGCCCTGATCGGCGCCCTGGCCGCGCCGCGCGACGTGAAGCTTGGCGACGTCTTCGCCGTCAGCCTGGGGGAGGGGTTGTTGGATACGGAGGTCAGCGCCTCGACCCTGCGCCACACCCTGGAGCCGACCATCGAGACGCTGGAGGCCCGGCTGGCGGTTCATGTGGCGCGCGGCGAGATGATCGAGACAGACGTGCGGACGGCCGCGCTCATGCTGCTGTCGCCGTTGCTGTTGGCGTCGTTGCACCAGGATCAGCTCAGCGGCGCGACGTGCCGCCCCATGGCCCTGGACGCCATGGCCGACGACCTCAGCGCCGCCTTCGTGCGGGCCTATGCCCGCCAACCGGCGCTGGAGCCCGCTTAAAGTCGACGCGGACCGTTTCAGGTCTTTCTATATTCCATTCGATATATAGAATGGCTCGGCAGCCGCTCGGGCTGTCGAGGAGGCGCCTGCTATGTCGATGGTTCAAGACCTTGAGCGGCTGGCGCCCGAACGTCGGATGGCGA
This sequence comes from Phenylobacterium sp., assembly GCF_031412415.1. Classification (GTDB taxonomy): domain Bacteria; phylum Pseudomonadota; class Alphaproteobacteria; order Caulobacterales; family Caulobacteraceae; genus Phenylobacterium. The sequence goes on along the minus strand of NZ_JANOCX010000391.1, from coordinate 77 downwards.
AGATCGCCAAGCCCAGCCAGGCCGAGGCCGCCGCCGCGGTTCGGCTGCTGATCGCCTGGGCCGGCGACGATCCCGAC
>NZ_JANOCX010000390.1:0-2033 GCF_031412415.1 Phenylobacterium sp. | reverse complement strand
GCCATGGCCAGGACGCCGGTCGCGAATAGGCTGGCGTACTGGATCGCTTCCAGCGCCACGAACCCCAGGCACATGGCGAGCGCGGCGACCACATACTGTCCCTTGCCCTGCCCTTTCACCGCGAGGTTCGCGTGCAGCGCCCGCAGAGCCACCAGGAAGAACAGCGCCCACAGCGGCAGATAGGCCAGGGCGTAGGTGACGTGCAGGCCGTCCAGCGGCTTCAGCCCCAGCACCCAGAACCGGTAGTCGACACTCCAGAGGCCATCGACCAGCGCCAGCGAGCCGTAGCCGACGCCGACGGTCACCACGGCGGCCGCGGCGGCGCGGATCCAGTCGGTCGTGAAGACCGGTTTGCCGGCCTTCAGCACCAGGCCCAGAACCAGGGTGATCGCGGCGTTCGCCAGCGCCCAGACCAGGAGCTGGTTGGTGATCCACTGTGGGAACAGCGGCAGGGGGAAGAAGAGCTGACCCACCTTCATCAGCGGGAAGAAGGTGATCGCCGGGACGGCGGCCGTCAGGCCGAAAGCGAGCCACCAGCGCCCGTCCCTGGTCTCCCGCACCGGCTCAGCCGGACGCGCGAGGACGGAGAACCACGGTGCGGTGAGCAGCAATTGGAAGGCGCCCAGCATCAGCACGACCAGTCCGATGAAGCCGACGAGGGTGCCGACCTCTTTCCAGATCCAGATCTGTTCGGTCGGCGGCAGGGGATTAGCTTCGCCGTCGAGCGTCTTCTGGAACCAGTCGATCGCGGGCGCGACCCCGGCGACCGAGAAGTGCTCCCAGGGATGGGTGATGGCCGGGTTGTGCAGCACGCGCGCCGTGCCCGCGCCGATCTCGCCATAGACCCGGCCTTTGACCACGGGGGCAGTGGTTCCAAACAGGGCCTGCAGGGCCTTGGACCCGGCGATGTCGGAGCCCTTCTCGACCTGCCACATCAACGTCGCGAACTCGTCATAGCCGCCGAACACGATGGCCAGGTTGCGCAGCTCGACCTTGGCCTGGCCGCCGAACACCGCGCCGATGGCCGGGGTGGAGCCTTCCAGCACGACCGACTTGTACCCGGTCGGGTCCGAGGCCGCCGCGCCGACCACCGGGCCGCCGCCGAGACTGTGGCCCTCCATCCCGATGTTGGCCTTGTCCACCTGCGGCAAGCTTTTGAGATAGCGCAGCGCCGCGGGGCCGCCGAAATCGTTACTGCCCACGATGCCGGTCGAGTTGCCGTGTCCCGACTGGTCGATGGCCAGGACCACGAAACCGCGCCGGGCCAACTCGATGGCGAAGGCCGACTGCATCTCGCGGGTGTTGATGTAGCCATGGCTGACCAGCACGGCGGGGGCCGGCTTGGCCGCGCTGGCGCCGGGCGGCGTATAGACCAGGGCTGACAGGGTCGTGCCCTTGTCGCCCGTGAACCGCACGTCCTTGACCGTGACGCCGCCGGAGGTCTGGATGGAATGGGCCAACAGCGATCCGCCCAGGATCAGCAAAACGCCCACCGCGAACGGCAGCCAGGTCTTCCGCATCGTCGCCTCCCCAGACGTCCTTGTTCTTGGCGTGACTATGGGGCGCCCAAGCGACGACACGCCAGGGCTTCCGAACAATGACAAGGCTAGACGCGCATCTCAAAGCCGCCAATTTTTGACGCTGCTGTCCAATAATTTCGCAGATTGAGGGGTGGGCGGATCGAACTGCCCGGTCGCGCCTCACGTTGCCGCTAGCGCAGCTTTTCCATCTCCGTTCCGACACCCAAAGCTGCTAGGAGCGGACTGAACGAGGGAGAGAAACGGCAGATGGCCTTACAGGGCGTCGCCATTCGGGGGCAGCGGAGCCTGCTGCGTCAGATCCGCGAGGCGCTCGCCTCGGGCGGACCCGCGCAGGCGCGCCTCGATACGGTGGTGCGGATCATCGCCCGCTCGATGGTGGCCGAGGTCTGCTCGCTCTACATGCGCCGCGCCGCCGGCGACATCGAACTGTTCGCCACCGAGGGCCTCGACCCCGAAGCCGTCCACGTCACGCGTCTGAAGACCGGCGAGGGT
>NZ_JANOCX010000389.1:0-10989 GCF_031412415.1 Phenylobacterium sp. | reverse complement strand
CCCGACACGACCTATGAAAGCCTCGCCGGACTGCCGCCCGTCTTCAAGGACGGCCAGCAGGTCAAGGAAGGCAAGTACGTCACCGCCGGCAACGCCAGCCAGTTGTCGGACGGCGCCGCCGCCGTGGTGCTGATGGAGCGCAAGGAAGCCGAGCGTCGCGGCCTGACCCCGCTGGGCGCCTATCGCGGCATGGCCGTGGCCGGCTGCGGCCCGGAAGAAATGGGCATCGGTCCGGTCTTCGCGATCCCCAAGCTGTTGGAGCGCAACGGCCTGAAGATCGACGACATCGACATGTGGGAGCTGAACGAGGCCTTCGCCTCCCAATGCCTCTACTGCCGCGACGAACTGGGCATCGACCCGGCCAAGTACAACGTCTCGGGCGGCGCCATCTCCATCGGCCACCCCTATGGCATGACCGGCGCCCGGGCGACCGGCCACATCCTGCACGAAGGCAAGCGCCGTGGCGCCAAGTACGGCGTCGTCACCATGTGCGTCGGCGGCGGCATGGGCGCCGCGGGCCTGTTCGAGATCTTCTAGGCCTCTGGCCTCAGAGGCTGAAATACGGAAGGGCCGTCCCGATGGGGCGGCCCTTTTCGCATCGCCAGTTCAGGAGACCACGGCATGGACCAGTTCACCGGCGGCTGCCTGTGCGGCGATGTCCGCCTCGTGGCGTCCGACTGGCCCGACCGGGTCGGAATCTGCCACTGCCTCGATCGCCGTAAGCACCACTGAGCGCTACGAGCGCGACCGTCCATCCACCAGTCGCTCAGAAGACTAGATAGGACGCGCGGCCCAACAGTCATTTCGTTCAATGCTGAACGAGCTTCGTTCCCCGCCGCGCAGCCGCGTTACCAATTTTCCCCTGGCTTGCCGCGACGTCCGGGCGTCCAATCTCGCCTGAAGAACCTGCCGCCGGTCGGCGCGAGACAATGAGGATATTCCCATGGGCGAGGCCTGGATCATCGATGTGGCGCGCACCCCGCTCGGCGTGGGCAAGGTGGACAAGGGCGGACTGGCCAACGTCCACCCGCAGCGCATCCTCTCGACGGTGCTGAAAGCGCTGGCCGAGCGCAATAATCTGAACACCGCCGACGTCGACGACGTGATCGCGGGCTGCGGCACCCAGAGCGGCAAGCAGGGCTCCTGCATCGCCCGGATGGCGGCCCTGGACGCCGGCTACTCGGTCGAGGCGCCCGGCATGAGCCTGGACCGTTTCTGCGGCTCGGGCCTGACCGCGGTGAACCTGGCCGCCATGGGCGTGATGTCCGGGGCCCAGGACCTGGTGATCGCCGGCGGCGTCGAGAGCATGTCGCATGGTTCAACCTTGAAGCGTCAGGCCGGCCCCACCCTGGACAGCCTGAACGCTCATCTCCGCTCGATCCATCCGCAGCCCCACCAGGGCGTCTGCGGCGACGTGGTGGCGACCCTGGAAGGCTTCACCCGCGACGACGTGGACAAGCTGGCCGTCGAGAGTCAACGACGCGCGGCCCATGCCCTCGCCAACGGCTACTTCTCCAAGAGCCTGATCCCGGTCTTCAACGACGACGGCTCGCTGGCCCTCGACAACGAGGAATATCCCCGGCCCCAGACGACGCTGGAGGGCCTGGGCCAACTCAAGGCCGCCTTCGCCGCCCTCTATGACGTGCCGCTGGATGAGGAAGGGCTCTCCTTCCGCCGCCTGGTCGAGGCCACCTATCCGGACCTGAAGATCAACCACGTGCACCATGCCGGCAACTCGTCGGGCGTGGTGGACGGCGCCGGCGCCGTGGTCATCGCTTCGCCGGAATACGCCCGGGCCCACGGCCTGACGCCCCGCGCGCGGATCGTCTCCATCGCCACGGCCGGCGACTCGCCGGAGCTGATGCTGAACGCCCCCGGCCCCGCCGCCCGCAAGGCGCTGAAGAAGGCCGGCATGTCGATGAAGGACATCCAGCTCGTCGAGATCAACGAGGCCTTCGCTGTCGTGCCGCTGAAGTTCATGCGCGACCTCGACGTCGATCCCGAGATCGTCAACGTCAACGGCGGCGCCATCGCGCTGGGCCACCCCATCGGCGCCACCGGGGCGATGATCCTGGGCACCCTGTTGGACGAGATGGAACGCCGCGACCTGAATGTCGGCATGGCCACGCTCTGCGCGGCCGGCGGCATGGCTCCGGCCGCGATCATCGAGCGGATGTAGATCGCGCTAAGCGGGGACGGCCAGTCCCCGCGCCTGCGCCTCGGCGGCGGTGAAATAGACCACGCCATCCCCCCAGTCGTGGGTGACCACGCCCGTGGGCGGCCGGGCCGTCGGCCCGCAGAGGACCGCCAGCTCCTTGGCCGTCAGCATGCCCCAGCGCGCGAAGGCCTGGGCCGGCGTCGGGTCTGGTCGCGGATCGGCGGTGGCGCCGGGAAGTGCGGCCTCCAGTCCCGCCTCGTAGTCCTCGTACGGAACCCAGCCGGCCACCGTGTGCTCGCCACCCGGCCCCTTGAAGATCACCGTCGGCAGGGCGTAGCGGTCGTGGCCCTCGGAGTGTTTCAGCTCGCCGTTCATCGGGCTGTCGTGCTTGAGGTTGCGGACATAGTCGTTCGGCGCCCGGGTCTCCTCCCAGTCGGCGCGATAGGCCGCGGCGACCTCCGGCCGGGCCTGATCGGCGCGCCAGCGGACGTGATCGAGGCCAGGAACCCCCTGCGTCGCGGCCTCGAACTCATCGGGCGTCTGCGGCCCAAGACCGAAGACGAAGATCTGCTCGCGGAACCGGCGCAGCACGGCCTGCGCCACGTCCTGCCCCTGCAATTCGGCGGCCTTCACCGCCTGGCCCATGGGATCGGTCGAGCGCAGCATCAGGTGCATGGGATTGGGATAGGGCATGTCGGTCAGACGCCAGACCCGCTTCCAATACGCCCGCATCGGCTCGGCGGCGCTGACCCGGTCCCAGCCCTCCTTGCCGGTGGACGCATCGCCCACCAGTCCGCCCATCACCTTGCGCCAGCCGATGTGGTGGCCGTGGCGCCAGTCCAACAGACGCAGAAGAGGCTCGGCGCCCCAGGCCGTCGAGCAGACGGCGTCCGTATACTCGACGGCCTCGACGCGTTGGGCTTCCATAGCGGCTCCTCCCGGCGGATGTGTTTGCGCCAAGCCTCGGCTCCGGCCCGGGGGTTTGCAAGGGAAACCCTTCCGTCCGGCGCCACCCGACCATAGAACACAGGTAACTCCGGAGGCGCCTGTGCGAACCCTTTCCCTCGAAGCCATCGAGCCGCTGTTCGACGGTCACGTGGACCTGCGCCGGCGGCCGGGCTCATTGCAGCCGCTGCGGCTGCCGGTGGCTGAACTGCCATTCTACGATCCCTTCAATCGCTGGGTCGGCTCCTGCGCCACGGGCTGCCGGCTGCGCTTCACGACCGACACGCGTCGCGTGGTGCTGAGCGCCACCCAGCGGCTGCTGGCCAATTCCAACGACGGCGAGCGACGTGGCGCTTATGACCTGTTCGTCGACGGCCGGCGCATCGCGCGGGGCTGGGGAACCGGCGGGGCCCAGATCTCTCTCGAACAAGGCTCCGCAGTCGGCGACGAAGCCTTCGAGATCGCCTTCGACGACTTGCCGGCCGGCGAGAAGCTGGTGGAGATCTGGCTGCCCCAGGCCGCGACCGTCTCGGTCACGGGCCTCGCGATCGACGACGGTGCGAGCCTGTCGCCCGCGCCCGACACGCGGCCGCGCGTGCTGTTCCACGGCTCGTCGATCACACATGGCATGGAGGCCGAGGGGGCCACAGCGAATTGGCCGGCGGTGGCCGCTGGCCTGGCGGGGGTGGATCACCTCAATCTGGGCTGGGCCGGGTCGTGCCTGCTGTCGGGCCTCGCGGCGCGGATCATCCGCGACCAGCGCGCCGACGCCATCGTCCTGAAGCTCGGAATCAACGTCCATTCCGAAGGCCAGCTCAAGGACCGCGTGTTCGTGGATTCGGCCCATTCGATGATCTCGATCATCCGGGAGCGCCACGCAGGGACGCCGATCCTGGTGATCTCGCCGATCTATTCGCCCCCGCGCGAAGACGACGGCCAGGAAGGCGGCCCCTCGCTGCGCCAAATGCGCGGATTGTTGGAGCAGGTGGTCGAGGTCCGGCGCAGGGCCGGGGACGCGGCCATCTCCTACCTTTCAGGCCTGGACCTGTTCGGTCCCGCCGACATCGCCCTGCTGCCCGATGAGTTGCACCCCAACACCGAAGGCTACCGGCTGATGGGCGAACGCTTCCACGCGCTGAAGCTCTCAGGCGAAGGTTCGCTGTTGGGCGCCTAGACGCCGAACAGCGCCTTCAAATACGGATTGAGCAGCCGCGCCTCCGGGTCGAGCCGGCGGCGCACCTCCAGGAAGTCCTTCCAGTTCGGATAGAGCGTCGCCAGATCGGCTGCCTTGAGGCTGTGCAGCTTGCCCCAATGCGGGCGGCCACCGTGCTTGCGCAGGATCGGCTGGATCAGGCTGAACAGGAAATCGTATTCGTCCTTGTAGTGACAATGGACGGCGATGGAGCCCCGCGGTCCGCCTTGGAACGGCGAAAGCCAGGCCTCGTCGGCGGCGATGCGCCGGACCTCGATGGGGAAGAACACGTCGGGGCGATGGGCCTCGATGGTCGCGACCACCTCTTTGAGCGCCGCCAAGTGGCTGGCCACCGGCAAATGGAATTCCATCTCGTTGAACCGCACCGGACGTTCGGTGGAGAGCAGCTTCCAACCCTCGTCGATGGCCTCCTCCGGTTCGGCCGAGCCCAGCAGGGCCTTGGCGGCCGCCTTGCGCAGCGGCGTGGAGAACCGGACGAGATTGCGGAGCTGCTTCAGGACTTCGAGGAAGGCGTCGTCGGTCGACGGCGCGCGCGGGGTAGCTGGCGCATCGGTCTCGTCGTGGCTGATCCCCGCCGCGAGATCGGTGAAGGGGACGGCGTAGAACTCGAAGTTGCGGTGCTTGTCCCAGCGGTCCTCGGCCTTGGCCAGCATGGCGTCGAACGGCTCGATCCAGACCCGGCGATGCAGGCGGCGGTTGGCGGTGGTGGCGAGCCTGGCCTGGGTGATGATCCCCAGCGCGCCCAGGGAAACCTTGGCGGCCTGGAAGACGTCGGCGTTCCGGGTCGCGTCGCAGTCGAGAATTTCGCCCGCGACCGTGGCCAGCCGCAACGCCGTGACATCGCCATGGATCGCCTTGAGCGCCTTGCCCGTGCCGTGGGTCGCGGTGCCCAGGCAACCGCCGAGCGACTGCTTGTTGATGTCAGGCAGGTTGGCCATGGCCCGGCCGCGTTCGGCCAGGGCGGGCCCCAGGGCGCCCAGCCGGGTCCCGGCCCAGACCACCGCCTCCTCGCCCTCCCAGCGTTCGACGCCAGAGAGTCCGTCCAGGGTCATGAGGCTGCCGCAGGTCGGCACGAGGGCGGTGAAGGAGTGGCCCGCTCCGACAGCGCGCACCGGCGTCACCGCTGTCTTCAGCGCCTGGGCGACTTCATCCTCGGTCTTGGGCGCCAGCCGCGCGGCCGGATAGGCGTGCTCGATCCCCGACCAGTTGCGCCAAAGCAGCCTCTTGTCGGCGTCCAGGCTGGGCGGTGAAGCCGGCTCGGTCTTGTCGCGGGTCGCCACGACCACGCCACCCACGCCCAGGGCCGTCACACCAGCGGCCCCCGCGGCCAGCGTCGCGCGCCGCGAGATCACGACTTGTCCGCCATGAACCTGGTCAGCGCCTGGAAGTCATCAGGCGTGCAGGCGGCGCATTGGCCCGTGGCCGGCATGGCCTTGTAGCCCTGGATCACGTGGTCGAGCAGCACGCCCTCCCCCTGCTTCCAGCGCGGCGCCCAGGCCCTGGCGTCGTGGGTCAGCGGGGCGCCCGACTGCGGATTGATGTGGCAGGCCTTGCAGGAGCCCTCGTACAGCCCCGCCAGCCGCGCGTCGGCCGGCGCGAGGCTGGCGAGGTCAGCCGGCGGCGCGGCGGTCGTGGGCGCGCAGGCGCAAAGGCTCGCGAATGCGAGCAGCGCAAGATGCTTCAACGATTCCCTCCCCGACGTCCGGCTGAGCTTAGCCCAGCCGGCCGACCGCATCGACGACCGCAGCCGTCTTTTCCAGGATCACCATGTGACCGGCCTCGGGGATCGAGACCAGCTCGGCGCCGGCGATCCCCTTCTTGAACCCGTGGGCGTAGAACGGCGGGATCAGACGGTCGCTGTCGCCCCAGACCACCACCGTCCTGGCCCTGATGCGGTACATGCGCTGGGCCAAGCCACGCTCGGGGATCGGGAACAGGATGCGGCCCGCCATGCCGAGCTGACGCGCGTTGTTCACCAGGTAGGTCTGCAGGAAGTTGGGGTCGGTGACGTTGCGTCCCGCGGTCAGGATCGCGGCCCCGGCCTCGGCGTCATGAAACAGGTACCGCGGCATTTCGTAGGGCATCAGCGAGAACAAGTCGGCGACCGGATGGTCGTCGTCCCACATCCCGGCCGGACAGATCAAAGCCAGGCGCGAGACGTCGTTTGGCGAGATGGCGGCCATCTCGGCGGCGATCATGCCGCCCATGGAGTGCCCGACCAGGATCGGATCCTTCAGGCCGAGCGCCGCGACCACGTCCCAGGTGTGGAGGGTGAAATCCAGCATGTCGCGGATCTCGGGACATTCCTCGCTGTCGCCATAGCCGGGGATCAGGGGCGCATAGACGTGGTGCTTGGCGGCCAGCGCATTGAGGAACGGGTCCTCGGCCGTGACGCCGCCGGCGCCGTGCAAGAACACCAGGTCAGGGCCGGAGCCGCCTTCCAGATAGCGGACCGGAACGTGATGGGTCTGGACAGTCTTCAGTTCCATGATCGCTCCCCTCAGGCGTAGGTCTTGGCGAGGTCGGCGCCCGTCGGCGCCTCCTTCGGCAGGCGGCCGGAGGTGACCCGCTTGTCCAGGGGACTGGTCCAGAAGCGGTTGTCGTCGTCCCAGTCGGGGAACATGTTCCGCAGCTTGGGCATGACCTTCTCGGCGAACAGCTTTGTGGAGTACATGCACTTGTCGGCCGGCATGTTCCCCACGTGCATCAGGCAGAAGATGTTGCCGACGTTAAGGCCCTTGATCAGGTCTTCCATCCGCTGGCGGACGGTCTCGGGACTGCCGGCGATCACGTGGCCCTGTTCGGTCAGCTCCTTCCAGGTGAGCTGGGTGTAGCCGCCGGTGGGTGGGGCGTATTGCGACAGGGCGCCGGTCTGGATGGTCTTGATCGTCCGGTAGCCCGGCGCGTCGGCGAAGCCCGGATAGACGTGCAGGCAGCGATTGTAGAAGTAGCTGACGTGCTCGGAATAGAGCCGCTCGGCCTCCTCGTCGGTGTCGGCCACCAGGATCGTCTGGGCGAAGCCTGCGCGATAGGGGCTCTTGTCCACCCCGCGTTCCTCGATCCGCTTCCAATAGCCGTTCATCAGGGCCTGGGCCCGCAGGTAGCCGGAGAAGCTGAGGTAGGAGTAGGAGTAGGTGTTGTCGATGCAGAAGTCGTAGGTCTCTACCGAGCCGCCGCCGGGGATGTGGACCGGGGGATGCGGCTTGTCCTGGATCGGTCGCGGCCAGATGTTGACATGCCGCAGCTTGTTGTACCGACCGTTCCAGGCGAAGGGCTCGCGCGTGGTCCAGGCCTTGATGATCAGGTCATGGGCTTCCTGGTACTTCTCGCGCGTCAGCGAGGGGATCTGGCCGTAGCAGTAGTTGGTGTCCATCGAGGTCCCGACCGGGAACCCCGCCACCAGCCGCCCGCCCGAGATGCAGTCCAGCATGGCGAATTCCTCGGCCACGCGGATCGGCGGATTGTAGAGCGCGATGGAATTGCCCAGGACGACGATGGCCGCGTCCTTGGTCCGGCGCGCCAGGCCCGCGGCGATGATGTTGGGGCTGGGCATGATGCCGTAGCCGTTCTGGTGGTGCTCGTTCACCCCGATGCCGTCGAACCCAAGAGTGTCTGCGTACTCAAGGAGATCCATGTAGGTGTTGTAGACCTCATGGCTCCTGGCCGGGTCGAACAGCTTCTGGTCGATATCGACCCAGACCGACCGGTTTTTCTCCCGGAAATCGTCCGGCAGATACGGCCACGGCATCAGGTTGAACCAGGTGAACTTCATGGGTCGCTCCTCCCGCCGCCTCTATCGGGCGATCATATGAACGACGATAACCCAAATGGCCGGCGCGCCAAGCGACTTCGACTGATCAGACTTCCAGCGCTTGGCTAAGGATTTCTGATCGCCCGCGACCTTCCAATCAGGTGTCGCATGGCTATATCGAGATTCATTCGCAACTGAGACTCGCGCCATGAAGACCGCCAAGAAGACTCTGAGCTACAGCCTGATGCACCTGACGGTGGCGATCACCGTCGCCTATGCCCTCACCCAGGATTGGCGGGCGGCGCTGGCCATCGGACTGATCGAGCCCCTCTTCCAGACTGTCGCCTTCGTGGTGCATGAGAGAGTCTGGGCGCGGATCGAGCGCGGCGTGATCCCGCCGCTCGGTTCCGCGACCGCCTAACCGTCAACGAGGACTGAAGACATGCCGAACGTCGGACCCAACCCCAAGGCGCGCAAGGCCGCGGCCGATGGCCTCGCCAAGCTGCTGGCCGACTCCTACGCGGTCTATCTGAAGACCCATGGCTATCACTGGAACGTGCGGGGCTCGAATTTCGCACAGCTCCACACCCTGTTCATGGCCCAGTACACCGAGATGTGGACGGCCATCGACGAGGTGGCTGAACGCATCCGCGCGCTGGGCGAGCTGGCCCCCCAGGGCTACGAGACCTTCGGCAAGCTGTCGGCGATCAAGGACGGCGACCCCAGCAAGAAGGCTGAGGGCATGGTCAAGGATCTGATCTCGAGCCACGAGGCCCTGATCGGCACCCTCTACGCCACCCTCCCAGCGGCTCAGGAGTCCGGCGACGAGGTCACGGCCGGCCTGCTCACCGACCGCCTGACGGCGCACGAGAAGCACGCCTGGATGCTGCGCGCGACCCTCGACTCCTAGGGCTAGCGGCCCACTCGCGCCATCATCGGCGTGAGGCTGGTCCAACAGCAGGTGTGGCGGGCGTCGCGGATCAGCACCGCGGCGTCCTCACCCGCCAGACGTCGCGCCGCCGCCTGTGCCACCACCGGCGGCACGACGGTGTCGAAGGTGCCCAGCAGATGTAGTTGCGCGGTTTGCAGCGGTGCGGCCAGGCGCGCGGGATCGCCCTCCTCCGGCAACGGGCTCGCGCCGTGCCAGAGCGTCCAGCCCGCGAGATCCAGGGGCGCGGCGACCGTCACCAGTCCCGCCACGTCGTCGCGGCGCGCGGTGAGCAGGGCGGCCAGGACGCCGCCGCCCGACCAACCCACCAGCCGAACCCGGCGCGCGCCGGTGCGCGCCTTGAGATCATTGATCGCGAGGCTCGCGGTCTCGACCGCCTGGGCCGAGAAGCGCCCCGTCGTCCAATCGGCCGGACGGCAGGCGGGATCGGTGACGTACTGGCAGGATCGGGCCAGCCAGGCCACGCCCCCGCCGGGCCAGGCCTCTGCGATCACCCGGCCGACCGGGTTTCGCGGCGTCGGATCGCCGCGCGGAGAGCCTCGGGCGTCATGGGCCGCGCCGTCGCCCTCGATGACCACGGTCAGGATGTCGTCGGTCGAGGCCTTGGGCGACAGGGTCGCGGCCAGGATTCGGCCGCCGACGTGAAGTTCAAGCGACGTCCAGCCGCCGCGGACCGGGAAGGGTTCAGCGGCGGCTGGAGTCGCGAGAAGCAGCGCCAGGAGGAGGCCTAGGCGCCGCATGCGGCTAGAAGGATTTGCGGAGAGTCGCGCCGAAGCTCGTCTCCCGCTCGTTCTTCTTGCCCACCAGGGTCTGGACGTTGACGCCCAGGGTCAGATCGTCCGACAGCGGCGCGCTGAAGCCGCCGCCCAGCAGGGCGTAGTCTCCATCCACGCCGGGCGTGTCGTCGGTCTGGGAATTGAAGCTGGCGCTAACATAGGGCAGCCAGGCCGAGGCCGTGTAGAAGAGCGCGCCGCCCGCCTGCACGATGGTCATGTCGCTGGAGACCGACCCGATCGGCAGGCCGCCGGAGTCGACATAGCCGTCGGTGTCGGACGTGGTGGCCAGCAGCCCCAGGCTCGGGACCACGACCCAGCCCGATCCGACGTCCAATTGGCTCTGGAAGCCGATCGAGCCGAACACCTGCTCGCGGTCGGTCTCGCCGTACGAGCGCAAGGCGCCGGCGCGACGTCCGAACTCGACGTCGTGATTGCCAACCCCCACCGTTCCGGTCACGCGGAACAGCGGACTGGCCGACCAACTGGCATAGGCGCCGCCGGTCCAACCCCGGGAGCTGTAGTCCACGAGCGCCCCGTCCAGCTCGGTGGAGCCGTAGCCGGCGAAGAGGCCGATGAAGCCGGTGTCGAAGATCAGGTCGGCGCCGATCGCGCCCGATCCGCCGAAGCCATCCTGAGACGAGCCCGGACGGTCGTCGTCGATGAAGCTGCCGGAGGCGTTGACCCAGACCCCGCGCTGGACACCGAAGTCGCCGGCGTTCACGCCGCGATACCCGGCCTTTCCGTTGTCGCTGAGCGGCGAACCGCCCGAGAGACCGGCGAAAGCCAGGGCCGCGGCTCGGCTGCTGACGAAGCTGGAGATCGACGACGCGGTCATCCGGTCACCCAGCAGGGCCAGGACAAGCTGGTCGGCCTCAACCTGGGTGATCAGCGCCTGCTGCGGCAGGGTGATGGTGATCACCGTGCCGTTCGGCAGCACCGTCGTGGTGGTCGGCGTGGTCGGTGTGGGTGTCGTCGGCGTCGTGGGAGTCGTTGGCGTCGTCGGCGTCGTCATCGCGGTGAAGCCCGCGTTGCTGGTAGAGCCCGTGCGCAGATTGAGGAGCGTGGTGGTCGGGTCGTTCGTAGTCGTGCCGCCCGACGTATTCGCGAGGCTGGCCTGCGCCTCGATCAAGGTCGCAGCCGCCTGGCGTTCGGCGGAGGCGAGCGGTGAAGTTCCCGGTGCCGTCTTTTTCGCATTCG
>NZ_JANOCX010000388.1:0-2349 GCF_031412415.1 Phenylobacterium sp. | reverse complement strand
GACGGGGCGATCATCATCATCTCGTCCGTCGGGGGGTTGCGCGGCACCTCGGTGATCGGCGCCTACGCCATCTCCAAGGCCGCCGACATGCAGCTGGCCCGCAACCTCGCCCAGGAGCTTTCGCCCCATAACATCCGGGTCAACTGCATCGCGCCGGGCCTGGTGAAGACCGACTTCGCCAAGGCGCTGTGGGACACCCCGGCCGGCGAGGCCCGCGCCTCCACCGGCACCCCGCTGCGTCGCCTGGGCGAGCCCGACGACATCGCCGGCGGCGCGGTGTTCCTGGCCTCGGCGGCGGGATCATGGATGACCGGCCAGACCATCGTGATCGACGGCGGCTCGACGGCCTGATGCACTCGGCGGGCGCGCCTTCGTTCCGGCTTTCGCCCGCCGCGCCGTCCGACCTGGAGCGGCTGACGGACGTGCGGGTCGCGGCCATGCGCGAGAGCCTGGAGCGGATCGGCCGCTTCGATCCCCTGCGCGCCCGGCGGCGCATGATCGAGCAGTTTCGCCCCGAGCACACGCGGCTGATCTGGCGCGGCGAGGTCTTCGCCGGTTGCGTGGCCCTCGGCCCCGACGGGCCGGGCTGGCTGCGACTTGAGCACTTCTACATCCACCCGGACTGCCAGGGGGCGGGTCTTGGCGCCGACGTCCTCGCCGCCTTGCTGGCGGAAAGCGACGCCCAGGCCCTCGCGGTCAAGCTGACCGTCATCCGGGAGAGCGCGGCCAACCGTTTCTACGCGCGGTTCGGGTTCGCCGAGACCGGCCGCGATGAGGTCGACATCTTCTACGAGCGTGGCGCGCCGGCGATATAATTCGGCGTCTTGGCGCAAGCGCGCCACACAGTTCGGAGTCATACTGGGTCATCTCAGACCGGGAGGCCCGCATGCCCGCCACGCTCCGCCACTTCGCCATCAACGCCGACGACGTCCCGCGCGCCAGGCGCTTCTATGAGTCCGTCTTCGGCTGGGCCTTCGCCCCTTGGGGACCGCCCGGCTTCTACCAGACCCGCGACGCCGGCTCCGGCCTCTATGGCGCCCTGCAGGGCCGGAGAGAGCTGGTCCCCGGCCAGCGGACCAACGCGCTGGAGACCACCTTTGGCGTCGACGACATCGCCGCCACCGTGACCGCGGTCCAGGCGGCCGGCGGCAAGATCATCATGCCTCGCGTGAAGATCGAGGGCGTGGGCGAGCTGATCTATTTCGAGGACCCGGAGGGCAATGTGGTGGGCGCCATGCAGTACGAGCGGCCGCCCGAGCCGTGACCGTCACCTCGAGCGCGGTCGGGGATGGCTACCTCGTGCGGTCCCTGGCGGTGACCTATCCCGACGGCTTCGTCATCAGCGACCACGACCATCCGTGGGGCCAGCTTGTCCATGGCCGCACCGGGATCATGAGAGTGGAGACGGAGGGCCGCGTCTGGCTCAGCCCCGCCACCCGCGCCGTCTGGCTGCCGGCTTTCCGGCCCCATCGCATCGTCATGAAGGGCGCGGTGGCCATGCGAACCCTGTACCTTGCGCCGGAGGCGGCGGCCGACCTGCCGGGCGCGGCGGCGGTCCTGGAGGTGGGGCCCCTGCTGCGCGAGCTTGTCCTGCACATCCTGGCGATCGGCATGCTGGACCCGGCGGTTCCCGCGCACGCAAGGCTCACGAATGTGCTGAGCGACCTGATGGCCGCCGCGCCTCGGGAAGACCTGGCCTTGCCCCTGCCCAGCGACCCCCGTGCGCGCGCGCTGGCTGAGCGGCTGCATGCCCAGCCGGATGATCGGACGGACTTCCCGGCCTTGGCGCGGCAGACAGGCGCATCCCTGCGCACGCTGCAACGGATCTTCCCGCGGGAAACGGGCCTGTCGCTGGAAGGCTGGCGACAGAAGGCGCGGATGATCCACGCCGTGGCGGCTCTGGCGGCCGGCGCCTCGGTGACCGGCGCGGCGCTCGACTGCGGCTATGACAGCGTCTCGGCCTTCATCGCCGCCTTCAAGCGGGCGTTCGGAACAACGCCCGCCCGATACCGGCCCTAGTGGCCGTGGCCCGGACGGGCCGGCGCGCGATCGTCGCGATGTTCGTATTCGCGGGGCGCTTCGTAGCGGTCGTGGCCGTCGTAGGCGCGATAGGCGTCGCGGGGCTCGTAGCGGGGTTCATAGCGCGGTTCTGGGCGCGAGCGGTCGCTATAGGCGTTGTAGCGCGCCCCGCCATAGGTGGTGGTCGAGGACGAGTAGCTGGAGCGGTACTCGTAGTTGGAGTTCGGGGTGCTGCGGCGCTCGTAATAGGTCACCGGCGCGCGTTCGTATTCGCGGCGATAGTCCTGCTCATAGTCGCCTTGCTGATAGCCGCCGTGCTCGCGATTGCCG
>NZ_JANOCX010000387.1:0-3507 GCF_031412415.1 Phenylobacterium sp. | reverse complement strand
GGTCATGAACGAGTAACGGTCCAGGGGGAGCGTCAGCAGGTTCGGAGCATCGAAGGTGTAGCTGTAGAAGTCCGGGAAGAACCGGGTGTTGACGTTGACGTCGACCGGGTACTTGAAGTTCTGGACGTTGAGGGTCGGGTTGTTACCCACACCACCGTAGAACAGCGTGCCGTCCAGGTTGAAGCCCAGCGAGCCCGAGCCGTTGCTCACGGCGCTCGGCGCCACGCCATAGGTGGCGAACAGCGCCTGGACCGCCGACAGCGGAATGGCGTTGCCGCCATTGTAGCGAACGACGCCGGCCGGCGGCGTACCCGTGGTGGAGGTCGCCAGGGCGGAGAACGGACGCTGACCCTTCAGGATCGATTCGCGGAACGAGCGGTCGAAGCCGAAGATGGCGTTGCCCTTGCCGTCGGCGAAGTTGCCGCCCAGCACCGCGGAGATGTTGAACTCCTTGGAGTCTTGATAGTCGGTCGAGTCCGAATAGCTGGCCCGCAGGTCCAGACCTTCGAAGTTCGACTTGATCTTCAGGTTCACCACGCCGGCCACGGCGTCGGCGCCGTAGGTGGCGCCCGCGCCGCCGGTGATGACTTCGATCGTCTCGACCATCGCCTGGGGAATGGTGTTGAGGTCGACCGTCAGGGTGTTGGCCGAGACCATCGGACGGCGGCCGTCGACGAGAACCAGGTT
The DNA here is from genome assembly GCF_031412415.1 of Phenylobacterium sp. Classification (GTDB taxonomy): domain Bacteria; phylum Pseudomonadota; class Alphaproteobacteria; order Caulobacterales; family Caulobacteraceae; genus Phenylobacterium. Next base: position 2,820 of record NZ_JANOCX010000387.1, on the reverse strand, counting down.
ACGGTTGTTGCCCAAGCCGCGAAGGTCGACGTTCGACTGGCCGGCGTTGCCGGGGTTGTTCGACGTCGTCGAACCCGCCGGGTTCACTTGCGGCAGCGTGTTCAGATAGGTGTCGAGGGTGACGTCGGCGTTGGCGACCGCCTGCTCACCGGTCACGGTGGCGATCGGGCTGGTGGCGACGTAGTCCTGTCGGACAATGCGCGAACCGGTGACGACGACTTCTTGGACTTCTTCGTCCTGCGCGTAGGCGGTCGTCGCGGAGAAGGCCGCCAGGGCCACGCCGCAAATCATGGAAGACGCCAACAGGCGTTCCCGCATGGTGTTGATTTTCAAGGTCTAGATCCTCCAGCGGTCCACCGGTCTTTACGACCCGCGGCACCTGCTCCCCACAAAAGGTACGGTCCCAGGCTCGGACCCGAGCTCGGTTACGAGGGAGTTACGAGTCATAAGCGTTAAGGGTCAACGCCCATTACGTGTCGGCAATGTAAAGGACCACAACCTGTCGCATTCTGGTCACAGAATGTGGGCTCCGCCGCATTGCGCGCACAAATTTACCCTTGAGGGGGCCTCAGGCCCCTGGGGCTGATCCAGCCTTTGCAACGCACCAGTAACGGGCGCGATGCTGGTCGACGATATTGTCGACGAACCCGGTCACCTTCGGCGCCACCAGGTTCTTGTTCACATAGAAGTAGATCGGGGCGACCGGCGCGTCGGCCAGCATCACCTTCTCGGCCTCCGCCAGGAACCCTGCCCGCACCTTGGCGTCCGGCTCGGCGTCGGCCCTGGCCAGCAGGGCGTCGTAGGCCGGATTGTTGTAGTCGCCATAGTTCTGCGGGCCGGTGGACGACTGCTGCAGGTAGAGGAAGCTCATGGCGTCGTTGTAGTCGGCGATCCAAGCCGCGTCGGCGACCTGGAAATCGCGGACCCGATAGGCGGCGTAGGCGATCTGTGCCTCGTTCTGCGCCAACCGCGCGTCCACGCCGATCGCCTTCCAGTCGGCCTGGACGGCGGGCATGAACAGCGTGGGGTCGGGCGTGTTGCGGTGCTTGATCTCGATTCGCAGCGGCTTGTCCGGGCCGTAGCCCGCCTCGGCCAGCAGCCGGCGCGCCTCCGCCTGTCGCTTCTCCAGCGACCAGGCCGCCCACTCCGGCGCCTTCGCCTGCTCGTAGCCCGCCACGCCGGGGGGCACGAAGGTGTAGGCCGACTTCTGTCCGCCCCGCAGCAGCTTCTGGGTGATGAAGTCACGGTCGATGGACATGGTCAGCGCCAGGCGGACGCGCTGGTCCTTGAACGCCGGAACCGCGGCGTTGAACGCCAGGTAGGTCACGCCCAGATAGGTGTGGGTCCGCACATAGCCCGGCATGCTTTCCCGCAGGAAGGCGATGCGATTCGACTGGATGTCGGCGTTCATGTCCAGCTCGCCGCGCTTCACCCGACGCTCGGCCATGGTTGAGTCCGGTGTCGGGTAGAGGTTGATCTGGTCCACGCACACATTGGCCGCATCGTAGAAGCGCGGGTTTTTCACCAGTCGGACATAGTCGCCCAGCTTCCAGTCGGTGACGTTGTAGGGACCGTTCGAGACATAGTTGCCGGGCTTCACCCAGTCGGCGCCCAGCTTCTCGACCACATGCTTGGGCACCGGGAACATCGTGTAGTGCTTGGCCAGCTGCGGCAGATAGGGCGCCGGGTGGGCCATCACGATCTCCAGCACCTTCGGCGACACCGCGCGCACCGCCAGGGTCTCTCGGGGCGCCTTGCCCTCGTTGAAAGGCTGCGCGCCCTTGATGAGGTAGAGGATCGAGGCGTACTCGGACGCCGTCTCGGGATCTAGAATGCGGCGCAGGGAGAAGACGAAGTCGTCGGCGGTCACCGGCACGCCGTCCGACCAGGTCGCGTCGCGCAGATAGAAGGTCCAGGTCAGGCCATCGGCGCTGGTCTCCCAGCGCTCCGCCATTCCGGGTACGGCCCGCCCCTCAACGTCGGCGTCCGTCAGGCCGATCATCAGGTTCGAGATGATCCGCTCCTCCCAGGTTCCCGTCGACTTGTGAGGGTCTAGGGTCACGGGGTCGGAGACGTTGCCGGCCTCGATGCAGATCTGGCCCTGCGGACAGGGCGGTCGCGATGGGCCCTTCGGGGCGCAGGCGGCGAGCGAAAACGCCGCCAGTCCGACCATCAATATCTTGCCGAGCGCCGGCAGCGCCCTATCAATGCGGGACATCGAAATCATGGGTCACGGATGACACACTTTTCAACACGTACAAAGTTGGCGCTCCTGGCTCTGGCGATGCTCGGCCTGACGGGAACGGCGATCGGCGCCGAGCCCAAGTCCATTGGCCGCGCCGCGCAGTTTCAGAGCCTGCTCGACTGCAAGTCCAAGACCGACTCCGCCGAGCGCCTGGCCTGCTATGACACCGTGGTGGGAGCCCTGGCCGGAGCCGAGCAGAAGGGCGACATCGTGGTGGTCGACCGCGACCAGGCCAAGGCCGTCCGCCGTCAGGCTTTCGGGTTCAATCTGCCCAGCCTGTCGATGTTCGAGAAGACCGAGAAGCCTGAGGAGGTCGACAACCTGGCGTCCGTGGCCAAGCGCGCCTATCGCGGCGGCGACGGCAAGTGGGTGTTCGAGCTGGAAGACGGCGCCGTCTGGGCCCAGACCGACAACGAGCCCCTCGGCCGGCAGCCGAAGGAAGGCTCCAAGATCGAGATCCGCAGGGCCGCCATGGGCTCGTACTTCCTGAACTCCGACGGTCAGCGCGCCGTTCGCGCCAGACGGGTGAAGTAGGCGGCCAGGGCTCCTCCTCCCCGAGGAGCCCCGGCGCCGTC
>NZ_JANOCX010000386.1:0-19657 GCF_031412415.1 Phenylobacterium sp. | reverse complement strand
AGTCGTAGGTGCCGAACGCGTTGGCCGAGTTCGTGGCGCCCCACGGCGGCTCCTTGTCGGCGACATTGCGCACGATGAAGCGGAGCTTGAGGTTGTCCAGACCGACGCCCATCCGCTCGGCGACGTTGTCGAGCTTATAGTTGAAGGCCAGATCGTGGAGGATGTAGCGCTTCACGGTCAGCGGGAGACGGGTTTCTGGGGTGAAGTCGTTGTTGAACTCCGATTCCCCGATGTAGTTCATCGTCCAGATCACCGAGAACGGATCGCGGAGATAGGCGCTTTCCAGCTTCCAGCGGAAGTCGGCGTTGCCGATCTCGTTCTTGTCATCATTCAGATCGAAGCCGAGGCCGGTGACCGAGGTCTCCTGCTTGTTCACGTGGAACATATCGAAATTGAAGTTCAGGCTGCCCGGATCGCCACCCAACCAGTCCTTCATGTCCGACAGGTCGGCGAGATTGATCTCGTAGTCGATCCCTAGCGTGAAGCCCTGGAAGTGGGTGTATCCGGCGTTGATGAAGCCGGTCTGCGGGCCGATCGAGGTGACACCGCCTCCATTGCCTTCGCCATTGGTCAGAATCTGACCCTGACGCGCGGCGGCGAGCGTCGAGTTCCCCCGCAGGAAGCGGTTGCAGGCGTCGGCCGGCGGCGTTGGCGAGTCATAGCAGACCTGCAGGATCGAGGTCAGGGTGAAGTTCGCGATCGCGTTGGTCAGGTCGATATTGACCCAGTCGAACGAGACCGCGAGACCCGGCGCGAACGACGGTTGATAGACGAAGCCCGCCGACCACTGCTCGGCGATTTCATTTTCCAGGTTCGGATTGCCCGACGTGGCCCCTTGCGCCGTCGATGCTTGGATCTGCGACGTCAGCGAGAAGTTCGCCGGCAGGCCGAGCGCTTGGAACGCCGCCTGGCAGTTCGCGCGACGGGTGGCCGGGTTGGGGCCGGTCCCGATGTTGCGGAAGTCACAGGGATCGGTGGCGGTGATGAAGCTCGTTGCGTTCGGCAGGTTGACTTCGGTGACCGCAGGAGCCCGGAATGACCGGCTTTTTTGCGCCCGGAACAGCAGTTCCTGGACGGGATACCAGCGCAAGCCGTAGCTCCACGCCTTGTCTTCACCGGCCTGGCTGTGGTCGATCTTGCGGTAGGAGCCCTCGATCTCCAGGCGGTGCAGGCCTGGGAACGAGAAGTCGCCGCCGAAGATCGGCGCCAAGCCTTCGACGTACATTTCCTTGGTGTCGAACTTGCCCTGCAGATTTGAGATGGCGGCCGAACGGCCGACACCCAGTTCCTGCGGTGCATTGGGATTAAAGTCCGACTTCTCGCGGCGATACTCGTAGCCGACGTTGAAGCTCAACGGTCCGGCGGGCAGGTCGATGAGCTCACCGCCGAAATTGCCTTCATAGACCGTCTGCAGAAGAGCGAAATCGCTCTGGAACTGCACGCCGATATAGTCCAGCGCCGCCTGGCTGGGCGCACCTAGACCGAACATGTTCAGCGGAGCGCAGCCGGCCGCACGCGCCACGGCGTCGCGGCAGACGATGGCGCCGCTGGCGTCACGCACGGCGTCGACCGCGAGCAGGAAGCGGCTCTGGACGACGTTCGGGCTGGTGAAGCTGCCCTCCGAACGGCCGAAGTTCGCCGACAAGTTCCAGTAAAAGGAGCGGTCGAGCAGATCGAAGTCGCCTTCGAGTCCGGCCACCCCACGCAGAGTCTCGCCTTCGGCTTCAGTCTTGTTGTTGCCGATATCGACCGAGGCCCGCGACAGGAAGAAGATCGCGTCGCCGGGCGAGGCGGTGTCCGCGGGCAGCGCCGTGGGTTGCGACAGAAGGGCCGCACGAGTCGCCGCCGGAAGGAACGGGTTTGCGGTCGAGAATCGCAGTGAGGCCGAGTTGCCGCCGAAGAGTGGGGCGTTGTAGATCGGCTGATTGAACGGCTCTTCCGACTTGAACGAGCTATAGAACAACTCGCCTTTCACCCGGATGTTGTCGGTGATGTCGTAGCGGGCGAAGCCGGTCAGCACATGGCGGTCGACCGGCGACTGCAGCGAGCTGAGTTCAGCCAGGTTCAGGCCGTTGCCGCCGGACGCCACGGACCCCGAGTAGAACGTGCCGGCGTTGTAGGGGATCAACGCGCCGCCTGGCCCGAACTGCGCCGACACCCGTTGGCCTGGATTGGCCGGATCGGCGATCGTGAGCAGCCCCGAAAGGGCCGAGCCGTTATTTCGGAAAGGCAGGCCGCCCGTGGTGGTTTCCGGGATACGGCGATTGAGGATGATGATCGAGCCGGGGATGGCGTCGCTCCCGCTCGTGTTCTGCGGGTTGGCGGCGAACGTGAGTTGGCGCGCCGTGACTGGGCGATCGACGAAGGCGAGCGGCGAGGTTTCGTTGTACTCGTAGCTGCCGGCCAGATTCAGGCGGCCGTCCAGAAGGTTCGTGCCGGCTGTGATCCGAGCGCGCCACGAGTCGGCGTCACCCTGCTCGGAAACACCGTACTGGCCATCGACCTCGATGCCTTCGAACTCTTGCTTGGTGATGATGTTGATGACGCCGGCGATGGCGTCCGACCCGTAGACGGCGCTGCCGCCGGCTTGGATGGTCTCGATCCGGTCGATCAGGCCCGTCGGGATGACGTTCAGATCGACCTGGCCACCGGCGTTGGCGCCGGTGAAGATGGAGGCTGGGTTGCCACCCACGAAGCGGCGGCCGTTCACCAGGGTCAGGGTCCGGTTGGAGCCCAGGTTGAAGATATTGATGAAGTTCCGACCGACGCCGAAGGAGCCTTGGTCTCCGATCGGGCTGACCGGGATGCCGGTCGACGGCAGGTCGTTGAGCGCGTCGGCGACGTTAGTAAAACCGCGTTCGTCCATCGACTGGCTAGAAATGATCTGGATCGGCTGGACCGAGGTCAGGTCAGGGCGACGGATCCGTGAGCCGGTGACGACAACCTCATCCACGTCGACGGCCGCGGCAGCTGTTTGGCTCTGAGCGAAGGCGAAGTTGGGCAGGGCCAGGCTGGCGACCGCCGCGGAACCGAGCAATGCGGTCCTGAGGACGTTGTTCATGTGAATCTTCATCTGGCCCCCCGGCCTTGGCTTGAGCATGAGGTCGTCGGATGGGAGCTCCGACGCCGCGGTTGGTTTCACCGTTCGAAGCGCCCGACGTTTCTCATCGACGCTTCAGGAAGCGCGGACGGTCGTGGATCGCGTCATTACGGAGGTGCCGAACCGTGTCACGCAGATGTTACACGAGCAACGGGAGCAAGCGGGAATGACTGGGGTTTTGCACGGTAATTGCACAAAATGTGACAAGTGCGTCGTTACAGTCACACAAAAATGACACGATCGGTCAATCCATGCCCGTGCCCTGTAACAGCGGAAGGCGAACTGCCCCGACGCCAGGAGACCCCGCGAATCCAGGCGCAGGCCCGCGTCTTGGCCAAAGCCTCTGGAAATGGAGCGGTGGGGCTAGGCCAGGGCGGCGAGAGTCGCGCCGAGTTCGTCGACGGCGTCCGGCGTGGTGGCCCAGGAGCACATGAAGCGGACCGATCCGTCCAGGAAGCGGTACACGAACCACCCGCTGGCGTGCAGTCGCGACAGGGTCGGCTCGTCCATCTCGACGAACACGGCGTTGGCCTCCACCGGATGACGAACGGGGAAGGGCATGAGGTCGGCCAATCGCCTGGCCATGGCGTTGGCGTGCGCGGCCCGCGTGACGAAGGCGCCGGTCTCCAGCATGCCGATGAACGGCGCGGCGTAGAACCGCCCCTTCGACGGAAGCTGACCCGCCTGTTTCAGCCGCGCGTCGAAGCGATGGGCGAGCTTGCGGTCGAAGACCACCACGGCCTCGGTCGGGCTCATGCCCGCCTTGGTCCCACCCAGCACCAGGATGTCGACTCCCAGCCTGGCGACATGCTTCAGGTCGAAGCCGGCGGCCGCGGCGTTGGCCAGCCGCGCGCCGTCCAGGTGGACGCCCAATCCCCTGGCCTTGGCCGGCGCGATCAGCTCCGCCAGGGCCTCGGGCGAATAGACCGTGCCGTATTCCGTGGCGTTGGTGAGCGAGAGCGCGGCCAGCGCTTGACGGTGGGCGACGTCGGGTTCGGAGAGCGGCCCCGCCAGGCCCGCCGCATCGATCCGACCCGAAGCCCCGGGGAGGCCGACCAGCCCCAGGCCTTGGCCGAAGAAGCCAGGCGCTCCGGTCTCGTCGGTGCGCACGTGGGCATGCTCATGGGCCAGAACCGACTCAAAGGGCCGGCAGAGCGCCGCCAGGGCGAGCGAGTTGGCCGCTGTTCCCGAGGCGACGAATCGCACCTCGGCGTCGGAATCGAGCAGCGCGCGGACGGCGTCAGCGGCTCGGGCGCTGACGGGATCGGATCCGTAGCCGGAGGTGAAGCCGGTGTTGGCGGCGACTAGCGCCTCCATCGCCTCGGGCGCGGCGGGGGCGGTGTTGTCGGATGCGAAGTCGTAGCGGGCCATCAGGCCAGGGTTCTAGCGGCCTTGGCGGCAAAGTTGGAATGGCTTTCGCGCTGCAACGAGAACGGGTGGAATTTCTGCTTTCTTCACAGGACTCGCGCCATCCTGTCCGTGGGAGTGCTTCATGGACGTCGCACGAGTATCGGATCTGAGTTCACGCCTTGCGGACATGGCGCGCGCGACCTCTCGCGCGATCGTCGTCTGCGACCGTGCCGGCCGGATCGAGTGGGTCAACGACGCCTTCGTTGAACTCAGCGGCTACGATTTGGACGAGGCCGTGGGGCGCTCGCCCGGTGAGCTGCTGCAATGCTCCGAGACCGATCTCCAGACCGTGGCCCTGATGTCGGCCGCCAGCGCCGCGGGCGAGGGCTATCGGGTGGAGGTCCTGAACCGCGCCAAGAGCGGCCGCACCTATTGGATCGATCTGGACGTCCGGCCCAGCTTCGACGCGCAGGGCGCGCGCGTCGGGTCGACGTCTGTGCAGACCGAGATCACCGCGGCCCATGACACGCAAACCCGGCTGAACGCCACGACCGTGGCCCTGCAGCAGGCCGGCGCCCTGGCGCGGCTCGGCGGCTGGGATGTCGACCTGAAGGACGGCGTCGTGCGCTGGAGCCCGGAGCTGGCGCGGCTGCTCGGCCGCCCGGGTCTGGTGGAAAATCACCTGACCTCGATGGAACTCTATGATGAGAGCCATCGCGATCAGGTGCTCGAGCATCTTCGGGTCGCGGTCCGGACCGGGGAGCGGATCGACTTCGAGTCTCCCGCCGCCACCGGTACGGGTGAGCGGATCTGGCTCCGCGTCATGGGCGAGCCCGAGATGGTCGACGGCAAGTGCGTGGCGATCCACGGCGCCAGCCAGGATGTGACCGCCCAGCGCGCGGCCATGGCCGAGCTGGCGGAGGCCGAGCGTTTCGGCCGCGGCGTGATCGACGGGGTCGCCGCCTTGCTGACCGTGATCGACGAGTCCGGCGCGATCATCGCGGCCAACTCCGCCTTCCGGAAACTGGGCGCCGAGATCGTCTCCAGCGACGTCTATTCCATGGGCCGCAATCTGTTCGAGGTGCTGGCGCGCCTGCCTGGCGGTCACGGGAAGGCGCTGGAGCGGGGTATCCGCCGCGTTCTTGCGGGCAAGGCCGAGAGCTTCGTACGGGCCTATTCGACCAAGCAGGACGCATGGTTCCGCATGACCGCCTCACGCTTCGCCGGCGAAGGTCCGGTGCGCTGCGTGGTGATCACCCAGTCGATCGAGGACATCAAGCGTTCGGAACGCCGGCTGAAGGTGATGAACAGCCGCCTGAAGACGGCCCGCGACGAGGCCAACGCCGCCAACGCCGCCAAGTCCGCCTTCCTGGCCACCATGAGCCACGAGATCCGAACTCCGCTCAACGGCGTGCTGGGCATGGCCCAGGCCATGGCCCGCGACGATCTGCCCGACCGCCAGCGCGACCGGCTGACTGTCATCCGCCAGGCCGGCGAGACCCTGCTGGCTCTGCTGAACGACCTGCTGGACCTGTCGCGGATCGAGGCCGGACGGCTGGAGTTGGAAGACGGGCTGATCGACATCGGCGCCATGATGCAGGGCGCCGAGGCGACGTTCACCACGCTCGCCACCGAGAAGGATGTCTCCTTCGCGCTGGAAGTGGCGCCGGATGCGGCCGGGGTCTGGCGGGGCGACCCGACCCGAGTGCGCCAGATCGTCTACAACCTGGTCTCGAACGCCGTGAAGTTCACGGCGCGCGGGGAGGTGGCGGTTTCGGTTCGGCATGACGACGGTCGGCTGGTCTTCACCGTTTCCGACAGCGGGCCGGGGATCGCCGCCGACCGCCTGGGCGCCCTGTTCCAGAAGTTCGTGCAGGAAGACGCCTCCACCACCCGGCGCTTCGGCGGTTCTGGCCTGGGGCTGGCGATCTGCCGCGAACTCACCACCCTGATGGGCGGCGAGATCACCGTGCGCTCGAAGGTCGGCGAGGGGTCGGTGTTCACCGTGCGGCTGCCGTTGACACGCAGCGCGATCGGGGCGGTTCCGGTCCCCGCGGCGGAATTCGAACCTGCGGCCGAGATCGGCGATCTGAGGGTCCTGGCCGCCGAGGACAATCCCATGAACCAGCTCGTGCTGAAGACCCTGATGGCCCAGATCGGCATTGAGGTCCGTTGCGTGGACGACGGTCAGGCCGCCGTCGCCGCCTGCGTCGCCGAGGACTGGGACGTGATACTGATGGACGTCCAGATGCCCGTCATGGACGGCCCGACCGCCACCCGTCTGATCCGCCAGCGCGAGAGGGCGCTGGGCCTGAAGCGCACGCCGATCATCGCCCTGACCGCCAACGCCATGGCCCACCATAAGACCGAATACCTGGCCGCCGGCATGGACGTCCTGGTGCCCAAGCCCCTGGAGCTGGAGCGCCTGCTGGACGCCATCCAGACCGCGCTGGACGACGCAGCCTAGACCCCACGCCCCCAGTCCCGGACGTCGGCGACGAACAGATCGGGTTCCTCCATCGCCGCGAAGTGGCCGCCGCGCGGCTGTTCGGTCCAGCGCACGATGTTGTAGGCCCGCTCGGCCCAGGCCCGGGGCGGAGCGGCGTAGAGCGGCTCGCCGGGGAAGTTGGCGAAGGCGGTGGGGGTCTCGCAGCGCTCGCCGTCCTTCAGCGCCACGCCGCCCTCCTCGAGGAAGCCGCGATAGTACCAGGCGCCGGTCGCGAAGCTGTTGGTCATCACATAGAGCATGATGTTGGTGAGCAGCGGGTCCTTGGGGTGGACCTGATCGAAGGACTTCTCGCGCAGGTCCGACCAGTCGTGGAACCGCTCGGCGATCCAGGCGGCCTGGCCCACGGGATTGCCCGCGCCCATCCAGGCCAGGGACTGGGGTTTCGAGGCCTGCAGGCGGAAATAGGCGCCCATCAGGTCCATCATCGCGCCCTGGCGTGTCATCCAGGCGATCTCGGCCTCATCCTTGGGGCCGCCAAAGGGTCGGAAGGCCATCATGTTCAGATGGATAGCGGTGACGTGATCGGCGTGATCGCGGCCGAGCCAAGACGTCACCATGGCTCCCCAGTCGCCGCCCTGAGCGAGGTAGCGGTGATAGCCCAGCACCTCGGTCATGAGGCTGTTGAACAACCGTGCGGTGGTCCTTTGGCCGATGGGTCGGGTGGGCTTGGAGGAGAAGCCGAAACCGGGCAGGGACGGGATCACGAGGTCGAAGGCGTCCTCGGCCCGGCCGCCGTGGCGTGATGGGAAGGCCAGCTTTTCAACGGCCCCCCAGAATTCGTAGTGCGAACCCGGCCAGCCATGTGTGAGGAGCAATGGGCGCTTGCCGCCGGCCTCTCCGACCACATGCAGGAAGTGGAGGTCGTAGTCCTCGACCCTGGCGGTGAACTGCGGATAGCGATTGAGATCCGCCACGGCGGCCCGCCAATCGTAGTGGTCGGTCCAGTGGGCGCAGAGATCCTTCAGATAGGCGCCGTCGCAGCCATAGGCCCAGCCGTCCGGGATCTCGGGTATCGGCGGCCAGGGATAGGCGCGAACCTGATCCAGCACAGCCTGCACCTCGGCCTCGCCCCAACAGACCTCGAACGGCGCGATCTTGCTCATGGTGTCCCCCGATTTTGCCGGGCAGTTGGGCGTCCTGCCGTTGGGGCCGTCAAGCGCCTGGGCGCAGACCCTTGGCCAGGGCGCCGTTCATATGTCGGTGCAGGCCGCGCGCGGTCCCCGCCGGCAGCTTGCCCGCCAGCTCCAGCCCGACCGCGCCGTGGGCGGCGGCCCAGAACATGCGGCCGATCTCCTCCGGGTCGCCGGCCAGGATGCCCTCGGCGATCAGGTCCCTAACATAGGAGGTCTGGGTCGCCCGCGCGCGCAGGGCGGCGGCCACGAGGTCGGGATAGTTCTCCTCGTGCGGCTGGTTCAGGTCGAACATGGCCTTGTAGGCCTGAGGATGGGCGAAGGCGAAGGTCACATATGCCTCGCCCACCGCCGCGCCCTTGGCCCGCACGCCCTTCGCCGAGGCGTAGGCGCCCTCCAGGGCGTCGGCGAAACGGTTGAACCCATTGGTCCGAACCGCCGCCAGGATGTCTTCCTTGTCGGTGAAATAGCGGTAGGGCGTCATGGGGCTGACCCCCAGCTCGGCGGCGAGCTGGCGCATGGTCACGGCGTCCGGGCCCTTCTCGGCGAACAGCTTCTCAGCCACCTCGCAGAGGCGTTCGCGGAAGTCGGCGACATCGGACTCGGACAGGACGCGGGGCATTTTTGACTCGGGCAAAGAAATCGCTTGCCCAGGCCTAGCTCTTACGTAATAAATTTACAACGTAAAAAGCCGGCACGGAGCGCGACACGATGGCTGCCTGGGACATCCTGGTCGATCGGAAGGACCTTCGCCGCATCGAAGTGCGCCCGGCGCCCGATCCCGCGCCATTGGGCGAGGGGGAAGCACGACTCGAGGTCGAGCGGTTCGCGCTGACCGCCAACAACATCACCTATGGAATCATCGGCGACAGCTTCGGCTACTGGAAATTCTTCCCGGCGGCGGAAGGCCTGGGGCGCATCCCGGTCTGGGGTTTCGCCAAGGTGGTGGAGTCGAACGCCGCAGAGGTTCCGGTCGGCCTGCGACTGTTCGGATATCTGCCGATGTCCACCCACTTCGTCGCCCGGCTGACCAAGGGGCGGCACGGCTATGTCGACGCCGCGGCCCACCGCGCCGAACTGCCCCCGACCTACAACGCCTACGCCGAGGCTCCGGCCGACGCAGTGGACGATCACCGCGCCCTGCTGCGCCCGCTGTTCATGACCTCCTGGCTGCTGGACGACTTCCTGTCGGAGGACGCCGGCATGACCTCGCTGGTGCTCTCCAGCGGGTCCAGCAAGACCGCGATGGGGCTGGCCAGCCTGACGCGGAAGCGCGGCGTGGAGGTGATCGGCCTGACCTCGCCCGGCAACGCCGGCAAGCTCGCGGCGTTCGGCCTCTACGATCGCGTGGCGACCTACGACGAATTGGCGGGCCTGACGACCAGGGGCCAGGCCGTCTATGTGGACTTCGCGGGCAATCCGCAGGTGACCCGGGCCGTCCATGAGGCCCTGGGCGCGCACCTTACCCGCAGCCTCATCGTCGGCGTCACCCATTGGCAGGACGGTGGCGAGGCCGGCGACTTGCCGGGCCCCACGCCGACCCTGTTCTTCGCACCCGACCAGATCCGCAAACGGTCCGCCGAGTGGGGCCCCGCGGAGCTGGAAGCCCGGTTCGACAAGGCGCTGCGCGCGTTCGTCACCGAGGCTGACTGGCTCAGCCTCGCCCATCATACCGGCCCCGACGCCCTGATGGCGACCTATGCCGAGATCCTCGAAGGCCGCGCGCGGCCCGACGAGGGTCATATCATCCGACCGGCCTGAAGCCGGCGAACAGCGGGAGACGCACCATGGACGGCGACGTTCGCATCAATCCCTACCTGTCGGGCAATTTCGCGCCCCTTCGCAGCGAGGACGATTTCGACCTGGAGGTGGTGGGTGAAATTCCGGCCGGCCTCATGGGCACGCTGTACCGCATAGGACCCAACCCGCAGTTCGAGCCGCGGGGCGACTATCACTGGTTCAGCGGCGACGGGATGGTCCACGCCTTCCACGTCGAGGACAACAAGGTCAGCTACCGCAACCGCTATGTCCGCACGACCAAGTGGGATCTGGAAAACAGCCACGGCCGCGCGCTGTTCGGCTCGTTCGGTAACCCCATGACCACCGATCCGATCGCCATGGGGCATGAGGGCGGCGTCGCCAACACCAACATCGTCCACCACGCCGGGCGGCTGCTGGCTCTGGAAGAGGGCCACAGCCCCTTCGAACTGGCCGAGCGGACCCTCGATCCGATGGGCTACGCCCGCGAGTATCAGGGCAAGGTCACGGCTCACCCGAAGATCGACGCCAAGACCGGCGAGATGACCTGGTTCGGCTATGGGGTCGGGGCGATGCCGCTCTCGGCGGGGATGAGCTACGGGGTCACCGACGCCTCGGGCAAGGTGATCCGGCGCGACGACTTCCAGGCTCCGTTCGCCGCCATGGTCCACGATTTCATGGTCACCGAGAACTACGTCCTCTTCCCGATCCTGCCGCTCACGGCCAGCCTGGAGCGCGCCATGAGCGGGCGGCCCGCCTTCGCCTGGGAACCCGAGAAGGGCGGCCGGGTCGGGGTCATGCGCCGCGACGGCGACGTCGCCTCGATGCGCTGGTTCAATGTCGAGGCCTGCTACGTCTTCCACCCGATGAACGCCTGGGAGGCGGACGGAAAGCTCCATGCCGACGTCATGCGCTACGACAGCGCGCCGCTGTTCCCCATGGCGGACGGATCGATGGGTCAGAGGAGCGCCGCGCGCCTGGTGCGCTGGACCTTCGACCTTTCCAACGCCAGCGACGCCATCAAGGAAGAGGCCCTGGACGACCTGGACGGGGAATTCCCCCGCTTCGACGAGCGCCTGTCGGGCCTGGCCTATCGTCACGGCTGGTACGCCGCCGACCCAACCAACGCCAAGACCATCAAGCAGACCGCCATCGCCCATCTGGATCTCAAGACGGGCAAGCGGCAGGTCTATGAGCTGAACGGCGGCGACATGACCTCCGAGCCGGTCTTCACCCCGCGCACCGCCGACGCTGAAGAAGGCGACGGCTGGGTGACCGCCGTGGTCTGGCGGGCGGCCGAGAACCGCAGCGACTTCGTGGTCTTCGAGGCCCTGGACATCGCCAAGGGTCCGATCGCGGTCGCCAAACTGCCTCGCCGCGTACCCTTCGGCTTCCACGGCAACTGGGTGGCGGACTAGACCTCCGCCGCGCGAAGCGTTCGTGACCCGTACGCCTCGCCCCATTCCCACATGGCCTCCAGCAGCGGCCCAAGCGTCAGCCCCCGGGGGCTGAAGGCGTAGTCGACGTGCGGCGGCACCTGTTCATGGACCGTGCGGACGATCACGCCGTCGGCCTCCAGGGCGCGCAGCTGCAGGGTCAGCATCCGCTGAGTGATGTGCGGCAACAGGCGGCGCAGCTCGTTGAACCGGCGCGGGCCGTCCTTGAGCTGCAGCAGGATCACCGGCTTCCACTTGCCGCCGATCACATCGACCGTGGCCGCCACCGGGCACCAGGGGATGTCAGTCATGTCGATCTCCGTCACTTGCCGCGCTTCAGGTATAAAAATTGTGCGTACTTACGGCAATAGAACTATCCCAGTACGACCTCCGCGACAGAGTTCGACAGGAGGTTCGAGATGTTCGCAGTCATGGGCGCCACGGGTCAGACCGGGAGCGCCGTCGTCGCCGAGCTGCGGCGGCGGGGGGCTCAGGTTCGGGCGCTGACCCGCGATCCGGCGGGGGCTTCGCGCCTGAACGTCGCTGGGGTGGACGTGGCCTGCGCCGACCCCGCCGACCCCAGCGCCTTGACGGCGGCGTTCGAGGGCATGGCGGGGGCGTATGTGATGATACCGCCGCACCTCCAGTCCGCCGACGTGCTGGCGGAGGGCCTGGCGACCTCGGAAGCCATCGCCCAGGCTGTTCGCCGATCCGGCCTCAAGCATGTGGTCGCGTTGTCCTCGGGCGGCGCGCACCTGGCGCGCGGCACGGGCGTGATCCGCACCATGCACGACATGGAGGCCGCGCTACGCCGCACCTCGGCGTCGGTGACCTTCCTGCGCGCCAGCGACTTCATGGAGAACTGGGCCTTCGCCGCGCCGATCGCCATCGAGCATGGTGTGGTTCCCAGCGGCCGCACGCCTTTGGATGGCCCTATGGAGACGGTCTCGACGCTGGACATCGGGCGCGTCGCGGCCGAGTGCCTCTTGGACTTCCGGGACGGGGAGCGGGTCGTCAACCTGCTCGGCCCCCGCGAATATTCGCCCCGGGAGGTGGCCGAGGCCTACGGCCGGGCGCTGGGCAAGCTGGTGGAGGTGGCGCCCCTGCCGCGCGCGGCGCTGGTCCCGACCTACATGGAGGCCGGCCTTGGCGAGGACTACGCCCGTGGGCTTGCGGAGGTCTATGACGGCCTGAACGCCGGTCTGATCGGTTTCGAGCCCGGCGTCGGCGAAACCCGGCGCGGTTCGGTGACGCTGGACGAGGCGATCGCGCGCATCCTGGCCTGACTGCGGCTTGTGCCGGGCGCCCTGGGACCCGATGTTGGGCCACGATTTGCGAGGGCCCGCATGAAGGCGATTTGGTATGACAGGACGGGTCCCGCCCGTGAGGTCCTTCAGTACGGCGACCTGCCGACTCCGACCGCGGGGCAGGGCCAGGCGCTGATCCGCATCAAGGCCTCGGGGATCAATCCCTCCGACGTGGGCATGCGGGCCGGCGGCGCCGGACCCATGGCCTATCCCCGCATCACGCCCAACAGCGATGGCGCCGGGATCGTCGAGGCGGTCGGTCCCGGCGTGTCTGCCCGCTGGCTGGGAAAGCGGGTGTGGTTCTACAACGGCCAGCGCAACGGCCGAGCTTTCGGTACGGCTGCGGAATACATCGAACTGGACGTCGACCTGCTGAGCGAACTGCCGGACCAGATCTCGTTCGCCCAGGGCGCCACCCTGGGCATCCCCTGCATGACAGCGCATCGCAGCCTGTTCCTGGCGGGCCCGATCCAGGGGCGCACCGTGTTGGTGACCGGCGGGGCGGGCGCGGTGGGCCACTACGCCGTCCAACTGGCCAAGTGGGCCGGAGCCACGGTGATCGCCACGGTCAGTTCGGCTGAGAAGGCCGAGCGCGCCCGGGCGGGCGGCGCCAACCACGTCGTCGACTACCGCACCGAGGACGTCGCGGCCCGGGTGCGGGAGCTGACCGGTGGGGAGGGCGTCCACCACGTGGTCGATGTGGACTTCGGAGGAAATCTGGCCGCCACCCTGGCCTGCGTGCGGCTCAACGGCTCGATCGCCTACTACGCCACGCGCGGCGGCGCGACGCCTGCGGTGCCGGCCGGGGCGCTGATGCGGCTGAACCTCGGCGTCCACGGCGTCCTGCTACCCACCTCGCCGCACGAGGCGCGTAGGCGGGCCCAGGCCGACATCACCCGCTGGATTGGAACGGGCGAACGCACCCTGTCGGTGGCCGGTCGCTTCCCCTTGTTGGAATGCGCCGCGGCCCATGAACTGGTCGAGGCCGGCGGCAAGGTCGGCACCTGCGTGGTCGAACCGTGACCACGCCGCAGGACGCTATCCGCGCCCGACGCAAGCTGACCAACAAACTGATCGCCGCCCACGACGCTGGACGCCTGCGGCCCTTCCTGGCGCCGGACATGAAGCTCATCTCCGGCGAGGGCGGTCTGTTGATCGGGGCCGAGGCCGTGCTCGCGGCCTTCGCCAGCCAGTTCAAGGATCCCAGCTTCGTCACCTATTTGAGGACGACGGGCGACGTGACCCTGGATGTAGAAGGCGTCCGCGCCGCTGAGACCGGGGTCTGGGCGGCCACGTGGAAGGACGCGGCCTCGTCCGGAACCTATCTGGCGGTCTGGAAGAAGTCCGTCGGCCAGTGGGTTCTGGAGAGCGAGACCTACGTCACCCTGGCCTAGCGCGGGGCCGGGACGCCGGCCAGGACGTAGGTCTGCAGGCTCACCGGAGTGGTCGGGGCCAGCAGGACCTGCGCCAGGAGCCGTCCCTTCTCGCACTCGTAGCTGATCGCGCCCGACATCGTCGTCTCGGCGACGATGGTCGGCCTGGACGCGCAAGCGCCGAGCTGGGCCTTCAACCGGGTCAGGTCGGCGTTGCGATGCGCCGCGTCGCTGTCCAGCAGGAAGTTCATGGCCAGGCCGTCGCCAGCGGCCATGACGTCGCCGGCCGCGTAGATTTTCGCCATGATCTTGGCCGCCGTCTCCAGCCGCTCCCCGCCGTGCGCGGGCCGCGCCGGGAAGGCGCCGGACTTCACCAGCAGCACGGCGGCGTCGCGAACGGACGGCGAGACGCCGGCATAGGTGCGGTTGGCGAGGGCGAAGACGCCCACACCGCGCTCGGGCAGGAACAGGACATTGGAACCATAGCCGGGCAGGCCGCCGGAGTGGGTGAAATGCGGGCCGAGGACGCAGTCGGCAAGGACGATCATCCCCATGCCATACGTCCGCGCCCGGTCGCAGCCGGCCGGCTCGGCGCGGGTGACCACGACAGGAAAGTTGGAGCCCTGGACGATCTCGCGCACGGAGCTGCGGTTCAGGATGGCGTCCTCCGGACCGTCGCGCGGCGGCCAGGCGGCCAACACCCAGGCGATATACTTGGCGTAGTCGTTGGCGCTGACCGCCAGCCCGCCCATGGCGCCGAACACGCCGGGGCCGAGGGCCGGCTCCTCCCGCCAGGTCTCGTCCTCCCAGCGATAGCCGATGGCGCGATGCTCCGCGGGGATTTTCCCCACGTCAAAGGTCGAGGCGCTCATGCCTAGCGGCCGCAGGATGCGGCTCTCGATATAGGCGTCGTAGGGCTGGCGGGCGCGGTTGGTGACGATGCGTCCCAGCAGGGCGTATCCGAAGTTGGAGTACTCCATGGCCATGGCCGGTGACCGGGAGAACGGTACGCCGGCCTTCAGGAAGCGTGAGAAGTCCGCCTCGCTCATGTCGAGCTGCCGGTCGCCCCACGGGTCGTCGGTGACGAAACCGCCGGTGTGGTTCAGCAGATCGCGGACCCGGATGCTTGGGCTGTCGGTGGTAGGGTAGGTCAGACCCTTGAGCTCCGGGATCAGGCTTTCGGCAGAGGCGTCAAGCGACAGCTTGCCCTCATCCCGCAACTTCAGGATCGCGAGCGCGGTGAAGTTCTTCGACATGCTGGCGATGCGGAACACACTGTCGGCGGTCACCGGGCGGCTTGCCTCGGTGTCCTGCACCCCGATGGATTTCACATAGGCCAGCTTGCCGTCGACCACGACGCCATAGACCAGGCCTGGAACATGCCGTTCGGCGGCGAACGTCTCGAAGATGGGATCGAGCTGGGCGAAGGCCGCGGCGCGGTCCTGGGTGGGCTGGGCCTGGGCCGGCGCGGCCAGCAGGGCCGCCATGATGAAACTCGCCAGCAGCGCCCGCATATCCGTCCCTTTCGCCCGAAGCTGGGAGCCTAGCCGAGGGCGGCGGGCGGGGTAAGGGAGGGGCGATGGTTCAGCGCCTCGCGGTCGAACCCCGCCACCTTCTTGTACGCGCCAGCGGTGGCTTCCAGCTCGGCGCGGCTGAGCACATCATGGACGTCGGCGAAGCCGTCCGGCGCCCGCTCCTGCGCCAGTTGCATCACCTGCTCCGGGCCGTTGCCGCGATTGGCCAGGACGATCGCGGTGGTCGGCGGCCGGCGCGCGGCCTCGTAGGCCGCGAGGGCTTGGACCGTATCGCCCCGTGTCGCCAGCTCATAGGCCAGGGTCCGCGCGTCCAGCACGGCCTGCGATGCGCCGTTGGAGCCGATGGGATACATTGGGTGCGCCGCGTCTCCCAGCAGGGTCACGCGACCGAAGGTCCAGCGGCCGATCGGATCGCGGTCGACCAGGGGATACTCGAAGATCCGCTCCGCCCCGGCGATGACGCCCGGTACGTTCAACCAGCCAAAGTCCCAGCTCTCGAAGCGAGGCAGGAAGTCGGCGAGGACGCCCGGCCGGTTCCAGTCCTCGCGCCGCCACTCCACGGTGTCGGGAAAGCGCAGCTCGGCGATCCAGTTGATCAGCGAGGCTCCGCGCGCCGCCACGGCCGGGTCGATGGGATAGGCCACGAACTTCATGTCCTGGTGCCCGGCCATGATCATGGTCGCCCCGCCCAGGAACGGCGCGTCCTGCGTCACCCCGCGCCAGAGCACCCGGCGGTTCCAGATCGGCGGACCTTCGTCCGGATAGAACTGGGCGCGTAGGGCCGAATGGATGCCGTCGGCGGCGACCACGACATCGCCCCGCGCCGTCTCGCCGCCGAATAAGGTGACAACCCCTGAGTCCGGATCGACGCCGACCGCCGGGTGGCCTGCCCGGACGGCGTCGGCGCCCAGGCGGCGCTTCACCGCCTCGAACAGCATCATCTGCAGGCGGCCGCGATGGATGGAGTACTGGGGCCAGTCATAGCCGGCATGGCGTCCGCGTGGCTCGCGCCAGATCTCCTGGCCGTGACGATTGGCGTAGACCAGGGCGTGGGTCTCGATCCCCAGCTCGGCCAACTCGTCGCCCAGCCCCAGCTCGGTCAGTTCGCGCACCGCATGGGGCAAGAGGTTGATCCCGACGCCCAGGGGGCGGAGCTCGGCCACGGCCTCATGAACCTCAGTGGCGATCCCCGCGGCGTGCAGGCTGAGCGCCAAGCTGAGGCCGCCGATCCCGGCGCCGACGATGATCACCTTCATGCCCGCCAGCATCGCCGCCGGCGGCGGCTTGGCAAGGCCTAGCCGAACAGCTTGCCGAGAAGGCCGCGTTTGGCGGGGCGGGGCGGGGTGTCGCCCGACAGGTCGGGCACGCCCAGTTTCCGCGAGACCAGAACCTCGATGTACTCGGCCTGGATGCCGCGTGAGGCGTCGTCGATGGTGAAGATCGTGGTCGAGAGGCCGCTGGCGCGGTCCCAGTAGGCGGCGATGTCGTAGCCCCAATCGACGGTGACCAGGGAGCCGTTCGGGTCCATCGGATTGCCGTGGAAGACCGGCTCCAGCAGATGCTCGACGCTGCCGTCGGGCTTTCGCCGGGCGCGGCGGGCCGAGGGCCTTTCCTTGTTCACGATGGGCACGGTGCAGATGTGCAGACCGCCGGGCTTCAGGGTTCGCGCGATCTCGGCCAGGGCGCGGTCGGGGGCGAAGACGTGCTCCATCACGTCCTGGGTGACCACGAGGTCGAAGCTCTCGTCGGCGAAGGTCTGGGCCTCAAGGTCCTCGGAGCGCCAGCCGCCGGTCTTGTGGGTCGACCCCCATGGGATCGAGGGATCGTACTGGCTGGCGAGGTAGCCGCGCGCCTGGTCGGCCAGCCGGCGGCTGGCGGCGGTGCCGGGCGAGCTCTCGTGGATCTTCAGCTTACGCCAGTCGGGACGAAGCTGGGTCAGCACCGAGAACAGCGCCCGCTCACGCGGCTGGGCGTTGCAGTTCAGGCAGAGGTAGTGGTCGCGCAGCCATTCGTCCTTGGCCGCGAAGGTCGAGGCCTGCTCGCAGACCGGGCAGAAACCGTCGACCTTCAGGACGTAGCCGTCCTTGTCGGCCATCTAGATCAGCGCGCCGTGGCAGTGCTTGAATTTCTTGCCCGAGCCGCAGGGGCAACCCTGGTTACGGCCGGTCTGCTCCCAGCCGTCCGGCAGGGAGGACATGGGCAGGGCCTGGCGCTGTTCGGCCGACAGGCCGTCGGGCAGGGCGCCCATCTGGGCCGCGTTCTCGCCGGTCAGCGGATCCAGGTGAACCTCGGTCAGGCCGGTGAGCGGCGAGGGGTCGGGCTCGGCGAACTGGAACTCCACCGTCATCAGCCAGCGGGTGACGTTCTGGCGCAGGTCGACCAGCAGCTTCTCGAACAGCGAGAAGGCCTCGGTCTTGTACTCGTTCAGCGGATCGCGCTGGCCATAGCCGCGCAGGCCGATGACGTTGCGCAGGTGGTCGAGGTGCATCAGGTGCTCGCGCCACTGCAGATCGATCATCTGCAGCAGGAAGCTCTTCTCGATGATGCGCATCTGGTCGGGCGTGATCATCTGCTCGCGCTCGGCGGCGCGGGCGTCGGAGGCCTGGGTCAGGCGTTCCTGGATCTCCTCGTTGGCGATACCGTCCTCGGCCGCCCAGGCGGCGATCGGCAGCTCCAGGCCCAGCAGCTCGCGCACCCGCTCTTCCAAGCCGGCCACGTCCCACTGTTCGGCATAGGCCTTGGGCGGCAGGTGGCGGGCGACCAGGTCCTCGATGGTATCCTGGCGCATCTCGCCGATGATCTCGGAAAGATCGACGGCGGTCATGAACTCGGCGCGCTGTTCGAACACCGCCTTGCGCTGGTCGTTCACGACGTCGTCGTACTTGAGCAGGTTCTTGCGGATCTCGTAGTTGCGCTGCTCGACGCGCTTTTGGGCGGTGGCGATGGCTCCGTTCAGCCACTTGTGGGTGATCGCCTCGCCTTCCTGGACGCCGAAGGTGCGCATGATCCCGTCCAGTCGTTCGCCGGCGAAGATCCGTAACAGGTCGTCCTCGCAGGAGAGGAAGAACTTCGAATGGCCCGGGTCGCCCTGACGGCCGGTCCGACCACGCAGCTGGTTGTCGATCCGGCGGCTTTCGTGTCGCTCGGTGCCCAGGACGAACAGGCCGCCGGCCGCCAGAGCCTGCTCCTTGAGGTCCTTGATCTCGGCTTCGATCTCGCTCTTGCGGGCCTTGGCGGCTTCCGGTGTCACCTCGATGCCGAGGCCACGCTGCTCTTCCTGCCACTTCAGGACGCGCATATCGATGTTGCCGCCCAACTGGATGTCGGTCCCGCGGCCGGCCATGTTGGTGGCGATGGTCACCGCGCCCGGGATGCCGGCGTCGGCCACGATCAGGGCTTCCTGTTCGTGATATCGGGCGTTCAGCACGTTGTGCGGCACGCCCTTGATGGTCTTGCCGTCCTTCTGGAACGTATGGGACTTCAGCAGCTCGGAAAGCTGTTCGGACTTCTCGATGGAGACGGTGCCGACCAGGATCGGCTGACCACGCAGGTGGCATTCCTCGATCTGCTTGAGGATGGCGTCGTTCTTCTCGCGCGCGGTGCGATAGACTTCGTCGTCGTCGTCCTTCCGCGCCACCGGGCGGTTGGTCGGGATTTCCATGACGTCCATCTTGTAGATGTCGCCGAATTCCTGAGCCTCGGTGGAGGCCGTGCCCGTCATCCCCGACAGTTTCCCGTAGAGGCGGAAGTAATTCTGGATCGTCACCGAGGCCAGGGTCTGGTTCTCGGGCTGGATATTGGCGCCTTCCTTGGCCTCGATGGCCTGGTGCAGGCCTTCGGACAGGCGACGGCCCTGCATCATGCGGCCGGTGAACTCGTCGATCAGGATCACTTCGCCCGCGCGGACGATATAGTCCTTCTCCCGCGTGTAGAGAATGTTGGCGCGCAGGGCCTGGTTGACGTGGTGCACCACCGAGACGTTGGCGGCGTCGTAAAGCCCCGTGGACTCGGCCTCCAGATGGCCGCCGGCCATCAGGATTTCCTCGATCTTCTCGGCGCCGTCCTCGGTCAGGATCACCTGGCGTTGCTTTTCGTCGAAGTCGTAGGTGGTGGTGTCGAGGATCATCTCCTTCACCACCAGGTCGATGGTGCGGTAGAC
>NZ_JANOCX010000385.1:0-5955 GCF_031412415.1 Phenylobacterium sp. | reverse complement strand
CGACGATAGCCATATCCAGAAGGAAGCATGCGCGGTTTGCCTCTCGAAGCCGCTTGCGCAAAAGTTTGAGTTCCGAGGTCTTGCCCGTGTGGGCGGGGCCGACTAGCAGAATGACTCGGCGCTCGGCAAGCAACTTCTCCCACCTGACCTCACCGAAGTCGCCTTCCGCCAACAGGTCGAACAGAGCGGCTGCGTCAACCGGGTCGTCGCCCTCCACCGGAGAGACAATCGGTCGTCGGTTGAGGTCGATCAGGTCATCATCAGCCAGAGTGAGCATCGCGAACCGATTATGCAAGTCGAGCGCGGACGTCGTCAGTAGCACCTGGCAGTGCGAGAGCGAGGCAGGTTCCCTGTTCGCCCGCACTTCGAGGACTTGACCCGGTCACGGGTGGCAGCAGTCGACGTAGGCGCATGTCCAACAATCACTTCGCAGTAAACATGGCTCGCTCGTCGAACCATCGGTACGGTGCGGGGGCGCTTGGGATCACGGGGGCCAAGTCACTGTGCCCGGCCCAAAGCGCTCAACGATAGCCACGCGTCCACCCGGCACGACGCGCGCGGCGAACAGGCCGCGCCGAGGCCCTGTCACTGTGGTCTTGAACTTAGCCACCCGGCGGTAGTCCGGGGTGGTGAGCCAGGCCTCGCCGCCCGGCTCGTCGAACTCGACGCGGTAGACGCCGGCCGACGGTGGCGCCGCGGTCGTGCGGATGGCTAAAGACCGCTCCCGGCTGCGCGTGCGCCACTTCTCCTGGGCGGCGCCCATCATGTCGTCGCGGAATCGCTGCCACAGCACGGCGGATTCGGGTGTCGGAAAACCGCCGGCGTCGCTCAGGGACGCAATCTTCTCGCTCTCCAGCCACGCGCGCATGTCTGAGACGGTGAAGAACGCCGGGCTTGTGGAGCGGATCGCGGCCATTGCCGCGCGCCGCGACGGCAGCCCGGCCCGGATCAGCATGGACATCATGAACTGGGGGACGCCGGTTTCCAGCGAGGCGGCCGCGCCGCCGGAAACGATGTCCGCCGACCAGCCCATCGTGACACGGCGGGTCCGCAGCGCCTCCAGCGCCCACACCAGCCGATACGAGAATGCGTCCTCGATAACCCGCATGTTCTCGGGGCCTATAACTTCAACCTCCGTGCCGGACACCCAGTGCTTGAGGAGCACTTCCCAATCGGCGGGCAGCGCGTTCTTCTTGTCTGGAACGAAGGGACGGATGACCAGCAGCCGAGCGGCCAGCTGCGCCAGTGCCGCGGTCAGCGCCACGGCGTCGTCCCGCAAAGAGGCCTCGTCGGCCTGGTCCAGCAATTTGTCCAGGACATCGGCCATGCTATCGATAGCCAGGCCCGCCTCCAATCCCACACCCATGGCGTAGTGGCCCTTGCGCGCGCCGACTGTGGTGTTGCCCCAGATCAATCGGGCGCGCGCTTCCAAGAGCTCCTTGTGGGCCTCCCGCACGGTTGCGTCTTCACGGTCGATTTGGCGCGCCCACAGCGATCCCTGCAATGCCTCGTCCAATAGGCGCGGCAGATCGTCGCTGTCCGCGTCCAAGGCCTCGACCAGTCCCAGCACTGTCGCGTCCAACTTCTCGACCAAGTGCGACATAGGCTCCTCGTCGATCGTTTCCTCTTCTCCGTCGTCAGCGCCTGTGGTCGGCGTGCCAGTCCCGAGCAACGCTGCCTGTTCCGCCTTGGATCTCCATGCCTCCCGCGAGTTCGACAGGTATTCGATCGCATCAGCGCGATCCAGCACGCCATCGCGCGACAGTCGCTCGATGATCTCGGCGATGATCTGATACAGGCCACTCTGCAGCGTGCGCGCCTTGGCCGACTGGATCAGGCCGCGCCACTGCCGCAGGCGAAAGATCTGCCTGTCTGGGATCACGTGGACGACCAGCCCTTCTACGTCGACAAACGCTCTTCCGGCGCGGCCGGCCACATTCGCAAACTCTTCCCCCGATATGAGCTTGCCCGCCCGTACCAAGTAGGGCACCAGCAAGACCGCGGCGTTCAGATTGAGGCCCTGCGACAGCGTGGGCGACGCGACGATGACCTTGAGCACGCCGCGCGCAAGCAGCGCTTCCAGCTCGCGCAGGAACGGGCTCGGCAGGCGCCCATGATGAACGGCCACACCGAGCTTGAGGCAAGCCACCGCGGGGTGCGCGGCGCCCAGCCACTCTTCGCCCACTTTTAGTGCCCGCTGGATCGCCGCTTCGTCCTCGAGCAGGGTCGGCAGGTAGCCCACCTTGTGCAGCCGCACAGCGGTTTTCCCGTAACCCTCCACCCAGTTGGCTTGCGTCGAGAAGATCAGGGTCCGCTTGCCCTGCTGGGCGAACTTCCAGGCCGCGAACAGCGTGAGGTCCTTGGTCTCCCGGGGATAGTCGGTCTTGTCGGGTTTACGAGCGGGAATGCGTTCCACGAAGCGGGCCAGGAATGGCCCTTGGTCCTCGAGGTCGTAGTTGAGGGTGGCCGACTCCCCTTTCCAGACCAGGCTGCCAAAGCGCTGGCGGGTCGGCCGCCAGGACGACCGGACTGGCTCGCCCGCGACGTCGTTCCGGATCCAGGCCGTTAGGTCCTCGAGCTGCTGGCCGTCCGGCAGGATTGCCGACAGGCAGACGATGCGCCGCGTGGCGGCATCGGCGCGGCGAAGCAGTTTCTGCACAAGGATCTCGTAGCGGATCTCGCGCTCCGTGGGGCCGATGAGGTGGCCTTCGTCGAGCACGACCAGCCCGATGTCGTCGATCAGCGATGCGTCATTGCGCAGGGCGAAGTCGAGCTTCTCGGGCGTGGCGATGATGATGTTCATCGACTTCAGGGCATCTTCGTCGCCCGCCGAGAGCCCGCTGGCACCATAGAGCGAGGACACCGAGAAGCCCAGCGGACCGAAGGTCTGGCGAAAGGTCCGTTCTGTCTGCGCCGACAGAGCGCGCAACGGCGTTACGATAAGCACGCGCTTGTCGCCCGCCAGGCACATCAGCGCGGTGATCTCGGCGATGCGCGTTTTTCCCGCGCTTGTGGGCAAGGCCACCACCAAGTCGTCGGACACATCGGTCGAACGCTTGGCCGCCTCGCGTTGCGAGGGCCACAGCTCCAGCTCCGCACTCTTACGCGCGTACAGCGACGCGATGAACAGCCGGCGCAGTTCCTGATAACGCTCCTCGCCGCCCTGGGGCGGGTTCAACGGAAGCGTTTCGTGGAGCGAGTGATCCCACAAGTCGTCGATCATGCTGCCGCACAGCCTGACGATCCACCACAGCGGCACCGAGGCCGCTTCGTCCGCAAGTTTGGTCGCATCGGCCAGGAGTCCACGTGTCGTTTCCAGCAGCGCTTCTTCGCCGGTTTGTAAGGCGAAGTCGAAGAAGGCCAAAGCCCGACATACGGTGGTGTTGAGGATGATCGCGATCGCCTCGTCGGGCTCGATCTCGCCACTCTCCAGCAGAGCGGTCAGCCGGGCATCGCTGTGCGCCGCGTCAAGCAGCTGTTCTCGCACATAGGCCTTGAGCCGCTGCAGGTCGCGCAGGATCAACAGGATCAGCGAAGCCTCGGCGGCGTTGGCATTGAGGCCGGACACCTGCTGTTCGCCGAACAAGGAGTAGGCGATCGCGGAAAAGCCCGCCAGGTGATACGCGGCGCCCGCAATAGTGCGATGGAAGCCGCGTGCCTCGTCGTTCGGATCGCCGTTGCGCACCAGCGATTCAAAGGCGTTGCCTGCACCTTCGAATGCGCGTTGGCAAAGCGGCGAATTGCCTTCGCGCTCGCGCAACGCCAGCGCCGCGCGCAGCAGCGAGAACCCGTGTTCGGCCAAGTCGACTTCGATGGTGTCGCCCAGCTGCGGTGCGTCATCAGGCAGAACTCCCTCCCGCCGCATGATGGACCAGGCCGCGCCGCGGTCCTGCAGCCGGCCCCAGACACCCTGCTGCGTTGCCTTCTCCAGGAAGGCCTTCAGCTCGTCACTTGTCTCCAAGATTCATCGCCTCCTCGTAGACCGCGGCGATGAAATCTTGGTGGTCCTCGATGCGCAGACTGGCGACGTGCTGATTTCGCTCATCACCGGCGTTCTCTAGATCACTTTCCAGCTTGTCGCCCGCGTCGTTGCCGGACAGGGCGAACAGCATGTGATCGATGCGCTGAGCCGGCAGCGCCTTCACTCCCACCTCGTCGCGGAGGGTCCGGCCCAGTTCCTGGTCAGCCGTGTCGGCGCTATCGAGCAACCGGTTGGCAATGAACAGCAGGGAGTTCGGTGTGCAGCGGCCGTCGTGCCGGTTCAAGGCTTCGCGCGCCTCGGCGATCGTCGTCTTGCCAAGGGCGGCGCGGCTTTTTGACTCACCCTTGAGCAGCCAGAGCTTGTCCTTGTCGTCATAGCCGACGCCGATGAAGTCGTCGCCGCGCATCGCGACTTCCCTGCCATCCTTGAAGCGCATCCGCCGCACCGGTACGCGAAAGCCGATCTCCTCCTCGACTAGCTCGGAGGCAAGGATTTCGCCGAGGTCGCCCGAGCGCGCCCGGGGCGATTGCGGCAGCAATGCCCGCAGGATCTCCGCCGCCTTAGCGTAGCCCAGGCGTGCGACGTCATCGGCGATGCGATCGGTGTGGTCGTAGTGGGCCTTGACGGTTTCGCCCAACTGCGCGAGGACCTTGGCGCGGCTACCCTTTTTTTCGGCGTAGGCGCGGAGCGTCTTCTTCTTGGTTTTTTTTAGGGTGCCGGTGCACCAGCTCTTGTACAGGGTCATGCGCGCGCTCCCTTACTCACTTCTGCGGCGGCAGCTCGATGCCATAGGCCTGCGCGATCCGGCCGACCAACTCGGCGACGGTGACGACGCCGAGTTGCAGCGCTTTCGGATCGATGCTGGTTTCAGCGGCAGCCGCGGTCAGGAACCGCGCCAGGTCCGCGCCGATCTTCGGGTCCGTCTCGATGCGGGTAGTTGGCGCCAGCAGCTGTGAGAGGCGCAGCACGTCGTTTAGGTGTTTGCGCACGTCCTTCGCGTCCACCTTCTCGCCTTTCTCCTTGCGGGCGCTCAGCTCCAGCCAGGCGATGGCCTTGAGCGGGATCAAACGGTCCTCGCCTACCCATGGCAGGCCGTCGGTTTCCCGCCGTCCCGCCATGATGAAGGCGTAGTAGGCATCGTCCAGCAGGATCGCGGAGAGGCTTGCGACGGCTTCGTCGAGTGGGATCGGGGTCAGGTGGCTGCCTTCGGCCGGCTTCAATCCATCGGGCGCGCGGGCGAAGAGCTCGACCATCGCCGGGAAGCGCTCGTCGCCGGGTTTAATGAAGCGGTAGAAGTTGGGCTTGTCCGTCTCGCTGGCCTGGCGGATTTCATATTTGCCGGCGTCGACGAATTTCCAGAAAGCATCACCAAAAGCCGGTGTCAGCGCTTCCACGTGCAAGACGATGTCGAGATCCTTAGTGGCGCGGAACACGAGCCCGGCGTCTTCCATGGTCAGCGTGGCAGCCGTGCCGCCGATCAGGACGTACTGGTCGGCGTAGTCCGCGAACCACTCCCGGAAGATGTCGAGCCCCCTCACCATGGCAATTGCCCCTGCAGTTCGTCCAACGCGAGTTGCACTCGCTCATCAGAATTGTCCTGCAGGCTGAGCGTTAGTGAGAGGGGGTCTACAGTCGGCGCATCCGGCACCAATGCGGGGCTGTAGCTCCATACCTGCCACTCCTGCGCGCCCGCGACGGGCTCGGGGAGTTCCCGAACACCGGCCTCCGTGGCGGCCTTCCAGTCGGCACTGGTGATCGCATAGACCGGCCACTGGGGCTCGGCCAGCATCGAGTGGCGCGCGAGCGCGCTCAAGCCCGCCTCGCGGCGCGGGTAGTTCGCAAGGAGGGCGTGGCTGGCCACCCAGAACGTGCTGCGGATCGGCGTTCGCAGGGCAGGCTTCGCGCGCTCCCAGATCGCCTGCGGTGGGCCTTCCATGCGCAGCCAGCGGGACCGCCCCTCGGCCTGCAGGATC
>NZ_JANOCX010000384.1:0-2353 GCF_031412415.1 Phenylobacterium sp. | reverse complement strand
CGGCTGGGGTCTGATGCACGCCGGCTTGGCCGAGAAGGTCGCCGCCGACCCGCTCTATCAGGCCGCGGTCGAGGCGAGCGGCGGCTGGTCGCTGATGGTCGAGGCCAAGCGGATGAACCTGTTCCTCATCCTGACCTCGTTTTTCGAGCAGCTGGATGGCCGCGACGTCATCGAGTTCGGCTCATACCGCGGCGGCAACGCCCTGTTCATGGCCCACGTGATGCGGGCGCTGCATCCCAAGGCCAAGGTCTATGCCTGCGACACCTATGCCGGCATGCCGATCACCGACGCGGCGCGCGACCTGCATGGGGCCGGAGACTTCGCCGAGGCGTCTTATGACGCGCTCGCCAAGCGCCGCGACAAGTTGAAGCTCAAGAACCTGGTGATCGTGAAGGGCCTGTTCCAGGACACCTTCCCCGGCATCGCCAAGAAGCGCCCGGTGTTCGGCCTCGCCCACATCGACTGCGACATCTACTCCGGCGTGAAGTACGCGCAGGACGAGGTCTGGCCGTTGATGGCCCGCGGCGGCTACGTGGTCTACGACGACGCCGACGCCCCCTCCTGCATCGGCGCAACCGAGGCGGTGGAGGAACTGGTCATGGCCCGCCGGATTCACTCCGAGCAGGTCTGGCCCCACTGGGTGTTTCGCGCGGGTCTCTAGTCGTGGCCTCTACAGCGGGCGGCGGCCGACGATCTTGAGGCCGTAACCGCCCGAGCCCGGCAGGACCGTCGCCGAGTTCGACAGCAACTCCATGTCCCGTACCCCGAGGTCCAGCAGGATTTGGGCGCCGACGCCGTAGTCTCGAAGCACGTTGGCCCCATGATCCCCGCCGCCCTCGGCGCCGTAGCGCTCCGACAGCCAGGAGGGGCTGGAGTCGCGAATGAACACCGCCACCCCCGCGCCGTCATAGTCAGCGATGGCCTTCAACGCCCGCGGGACATAGTCGCGGCGCGCTTCCTTGTGCCCGAGCATGTCGGCGGCGAAGTCGACGCGATGCATGCGCACCAGGGTCGGCTTGTCGGCGTCGATCTTGCCCTTGGTGAGGACCACGTGCTCGGTCTTGTCGATGATGTTGCGGTAGATGACCATCCGGAACCGGCCGCCGAAGGTGGAGTCGAACGGCGTCTCCAGCACACGCTCCACCTGGCGCTCGGTGCGCCGGCGATAGGCGATCAGGTCGGCGATGGTGCCGATCTTCAGGCCGTGAAGCTGGGCGAAGCCGATCAGGTCGGGCAGGCGGGCCATCGACCCGTCGTCCTTCATGATCTCGCAGATCACCCCGGCAGGGTTCAGGCCCGCCATCCGGCTGATGTCGACGGCGGCCTCGGTGTGGCCGGCGCGGACCAGGACCCCGCCGTCCCTGGCCACCAGCGGAAAGACGTGGCCGGGGGAGACTATGTCGTCAGCGCCCTTGGTGGGGTCGACGGCCACGGCGATGGTGTGGGCCCGGTCATGAGCCGAGATGCCCGTCGTCACGCCCTCGCGCGCCTCGACCGATACGGTGAAGGCTGTGCCGTGACCCGACTGGTTGTCCATGGACATCGGGGGCAGGCGCAGGGTGCGGGCCCGTTCGGCGGTGATCGACAGGCAGATCAGGCCGCGCGCGTGCTTGGCCATGAAGTTGATCTGGTCCGGCGTGGCGAACTGGGCCGGGATGATGACGTCGCCCTCATTCTCCCGGTCCTCGGCGTCGACCAGGATGTAGGGGCGTCCGTTGCGGGCGTCCTCGATGATGTCCTCGATCGGCGAGATCGCGGAGTCGTGGGCCGGCTGGCCTGAACCGGAGCCGTTGGCGGGGGTCACGAGGTGGGGACGGGTCATTTGCCGACTTTCATCCTGGCGAACTCGAGAACCTGCTCGCCGACGGTATTCAATTGCCAGGCGTCCTTCGGGTCCGTCGGCGCGCCGTCGGCGCCGAAAGACTCGGAGGTCGCATTGAGGGCCGCCCCGAACGGTGTCGGCCAGCCCCGCATCGCATGTATGATCGATCTAACGGCGGTCAATGTAGTGCCGCCCGCCTGCCAGCCGCTGGCGGTCACCACCACGCCCACGGCGCGGCCGCTGAAATAGGGACGTTCGTCCCCGCTCAGCAGCTCCAGGGTGTCCAGCGCGTTCTTCATGACCCCCGACAGGGAGCCGTGATAGCCCGGCGTGGCGATGATCAGGCCGTCGGCCTCGCGCACCGCGGCCACCAGTTCGGCCTGGCTTTCGGTAGGTCCGCCGGGACCGGGATCGAAGATCGGCAGGCCCGCCAGGAACGGCCCGCCCAGCAGCCGGGTTCGCGCCCCGCCGGACTCGGCCGCGCGCAGGGCCGCGACCAGGGCCTTCTCGGTGGAAGACCCCGTCCGGACC
>NZ_JANOCX010000383.1:0-2121 GCF_031412415.1 Phenylobacterium sp. | reverse complement strand
TCGAGATCGACCGCGAAAAGGCCGCGAGCCTCGGGGTCTCGGCCCAGGCGGTCGGACGATCCCTGGAGACCATGTTCGGGTCGCGGCGGGTCACGACCTACATCAAGAACGGTCAGGAATACGACGTCATCCTGCAGACCGAGCGGGCCCAGCGCCAGACCGAGTCCGATCTCGAGAACCTCTATGTCCGCACGTCCAGCGGCGCCCAGGTGCCCCTGGCCTCGGTGGTGACCACCAAGGTCCGCGGCGACACGCCCGACCGCTCTCGCGTCGACCGTCTGCGGTCGATCTCACTCTCGGCCCAGCTCAACCCCGGCTATCCGGTCGGCGAGGCCGTGAAGTTCTTCGAGGACGAGGTGGCCAAGCAGCCGCCGGGCTTCCAGATCAAATGGGGCGGCGCCGCGCGCGACTTCCTTGAGGCGGGCGGGGCGGTGGGCCTGGCCTTCGCCATGGCGCTGATCCTGGTGTTCCTGGTGCTGGCGGCGCAGTTCGAGAGTTGGATCCACCCCGCGGTGATCATGCTGACCGTGCCCGTCGCGGCGCTGGGCGGGCTGTTTGGCCTGCTGATCGCGGGATCGACGATCAACACCTACAGTCAGATCGGGCTGATCATCCTGGTGGGTATCGCCGCCAAGAACGGTATCCTGATCGTGGAGTTCGCCAACCAACTGCGCGACGACGGCCTGACCATCCGCGAGGCGGTGATCGAAAGCGCGTCCCTGCGCCTGCGGCCCATCATCATGACTTCGATCTCCGCGGCGGCCGGCGCGATTCCGCTGATCATCTGGGGCGGGGCGGGCGGTGAAAGCCGCAAGACCATCGGCGTGGTGATCTTCTTCGGGGCCATCTTCGCGACCCTGCTGACGTTGTTCATCGTGCCGGTGTTCTACAACCTGCTGGCGCGCTTCACGAAGTCCCCCCAGGCCACCGCCCGGCGCATCGAAGCCTTCGAGGACGCCGAGCAGACCCGCGCCGCCAACGCCGCGGAGTAGGGCCTACGGCGTCTTGTAGCCCGACTCGACCTTCATATAGGCGATCAGGTCCACGCGGTCCTTGGCCTCCTTGAGGCCGGCGAAGCTCATCTTGGTGCCCGGCAGGAAGGTGCGCGGCTCGGCCAGCCACTTGTCCAGGTGCTCGGCGTCCCAGACGAAGCCGGCGTTCTTAACGGCGTCCGAGTACTTGTAGCCGGCCACCTCGCCCGTCTTGCGGCCGAACACCCCGTGCAGGTTGGGGCCGGTCATGTTGGCGCCGCCGGGCGCTATGGTGTGGCACGACTTGCACAGGCCGAACTTGCGCTTGCCGTTTTCAAGGTCGGCGGTGTTGTACGGGGCGGGGAGGGAGGCCAGGACGGCCGCCGTCTGTTCAGCGGTCATCGCGGCCGGCGCCGCGGCGGCTGGCGCCTCAGCCGGCTGACCACAGCCGGCAATCAGGACGCAGGCGCCCGCCAAAGACATCGTCGCCGCACGCATCGTCATGAACCCCAACCTCCGCAATCACTGCGCCGCAAGCTAATCACGGATCGCGCCGTTGCAAGGCGCGCTTGCGCCGTTCCTTCTGAATGATCTCGTCCAGCGCCTGCAGGAACCGGGAACGGTCGTTGCGATCGAACGGCTTTGGCCCGCCATGGATATCGCCAGTGGATCGCAGCTGCTCCATCAGGGCGCGCTGCGCGATGGCCGCGCCGATGGAGTTCTCGGTGAAGGGCTTGCCGTTGGGCGTCACGGCATGGGCCCCGGCCTGCAACACGCGCTCAGCCAGGGGAATGTCGTTGGTCACCGCCACGTCGCCCGGGGCCACATGCTCGGCGATCCAGTCGTCGGCGATATCGGGTCCGGCGTCGACGATTACCCGCGCGATCATCGGCGACTGGGGGATCATCATGAAGGCGTTGGAGACCACCCAGGTCTTCAGGCCGTAGCGCGCGGCGACCTTGTAGATCTCGTCCTTCACCGGACAGGCGTCGGCGTCGATGAACACCTCGATGGGTTTTTCGGCCAAGGGAGCTCCGTTCGAGGTCACGTCCCTCCATGCCCCCGGCGAGCCGCGCTCTCAACGAAAAACGCCGCCGGCCCGGGAGACCGACGGCGCATTCCACGCTTACGCTTACTGTTACGCTTACTG
>NZ_JANOCX010000382.1:0-27048 GCF_031412415.1 Phenylobacterium sp. | reverse complement strand
CCGTGGCGCCATCCTGATCGCGCCCACGGCGGTCGGCGACACCTGGGCCCTGACCGGCCCAGACCTCGACACACTGAACCTGGGCGGGATGGTCGAGCGCGTGCGCGCCGGCTGGAACATCGATCCGAGCCGCCTGCTGCTGACCGGCATGAGCGACGGCGGCACCTTCAGCTATGTGAGCGGCCTGGAACCAAACTCGCCCTTCACCCACCTGGCCCCCGTGGCCGCGGCGTTCCACCCGATGCTGGCCCAGATGGCCGACCCCGACCGTCTCGCGGGCCTGCCGATCCATCTGGCGCATGGGGCGCTGGACTGGATGTTCCCGGTCGACATGGCGCGCGAGGCCGAGCGGGCGCTGTCGGCGGCGGGCGCAGCGGTGACCTATCGCGAGATCCCCGACCTCAGCCACACCTATCCGCGCGAACTGAACCCGCGGATTCTGGACTGGCTGGAGGCTACGCCGCGTCCAGGGCGCGGCTGACGTCGCGGACCAGGTCGCCCGAGCCCTCCAGGCCCACGCTCATCCGCACCCAGCCCTCAGTCAGGCCGATCTCCAGGCGCTGCTGCTCGGGCATCGAACGGTGGGTGGTGGTCGAGGGGTGGGTCGCCATGGACTTGGCGTCGCCCAGGTTGTTGGAGATGTCGACGATGGCGAGTGTGTCCAGGAACCGCCAGGCGGCTTCCCGTGAGCCCAGGTCGAAGGCGACGACGTTGCCGCCGCCAGTCATCTGGTTGGCGATGATCGCAGCCTGGGGATGGTCGGGCCGCCCCGGATAGATCACCCGCAGTGTCTTGGCGTGCGCGCCGATGGCGTCAGCCACCTTGGCGGCGTTCTCGGTCTGGCGCCGCACCCGCAGCTCCAAGGTCTCCAGACCCTTCAGCAGGACCCAGGAATTGAACGGCGACAGGGCCGGGCCGGTGTGGCGCAGGATGTCCTTGTAGCTTTCGGTCATCAGCGGCTCGGCGCCCAGGATCGCCCCGCCCAGCACCCGGCCCTGGCCGTCGATGTGCTTGGTCGCCGAATAGACGACGATGTCGGCGCCCAGCGCCAAGGGCTTCTGGAAAATCGGCGTGGCGAAGACGTTGTCGACCACCAGCTTGGCGCCGGCGGCGTGGGCGATGTCGGCCACCGCCCCGATGGCGGTCACCTCCAGCAGTGGGTTGGCCGGGCTCTCGACCAGGAAGGCCTTGGTGTTGGGCCGGCAGGCGTTCTTCCAGGCCTCGACATCCGTGGCGTCGACGAAGGTCACCTCGACGCCGAAGCGAGGCATCCATTCCGACAGGATCCAGCGGCACGACCCGAACAGCGCCCGGCCGGCCACGATGTGGTCGCCGGCCCGCACCAGGCCCTGTAGGGCCACATGCACGGCGCTCATCCCCGAGGCGGTCGCGCGGCAGACCTCGGCGCCCTCCAGCAGCGCCAGGCGATCCTCGAACATCTGGGTCGTGGGGTTGCCGAACCGCTGATAGATGAAGCCCGGCTCCTCGCCCGAGAACCGCTTGTCGGCGGCGCCGGCGCTCTCATAGGCGAAGCTCTGGGTCAGGAAGATCGCCTCGGAGATCTCGCCGTAGGGCGAGCGGGCCATGCCGCCCCGCACCAGCTTGGTCTCCTGCTGCCAGTCGCGCGGATCTTCGGCCATGAGGGTCTCCAGTTCAGATGAGGCAGCGCCTTCTACCCGGCGCAAACAGCCTCCGCCACATTGGAAAAACTGTCGCGTCCCCCCAGGCGAACGCGGTCAGCGCCTTGCCAGACTCGTGACGGGCGGCGAGTGTCGCCCCGATGATCGACACCCCCACCAACGACGCGGCGGGCATCCTGCCGTGCCAGTCCATCGACGCCCTGATCGCGCAGGGCGCCATCACATCCGCCCAGGCTTTCGACCACGACCAGGTCCAGCCAGCCAGCCTCGACCTGCGCCTGGGCGCGCGGGCCTGGCGGGTGCGGGCCTCCTTCCTGCCCGGCCTGGGCCGGACGGTGAGCCAGCGGATGGCCGGCGTGGCCATGCATGAGTTGGACCTCACCAAGGGTGCGGTGCTCGAAAAGGGTTGCGTCTATATCGCCGAGCTGCAGGAGGTCCTGGCCCTTCCGCCCGGCGTCTCGGCCCGCGCCAATCCGAAGAGCTCGACCGGCCGGGTCGACGTCTTCGTGCGCTTGCTGACCAACAACTCCGTGGCCTTCGACGACGTGGCGGAGGGCTATAGCGGCCCCACCTACATCGAGATCGCGCCCCAGACCTTCTCGATCCTGGTGCGCACCAACACGCGCCTGAACCAGCTTCGCCTGAAGCGCGGCGCGCCGCCCAAGCTCTCGATCACCAGCGTCGGGGTCGACCTCAGCGACGGCGTCGCCGGCTTCCGCGCGCGCCGCCACGCCGGCGTCGTCGACATGGATCACGTGGACGGTCACGACCCCCGCGACTTCTGGGAGCCGCTGATCCCGCGTCGTGGCGAGTTGCTGCTCGATCCCGGCGAGTTCTACATCCTGGCCTCGAAGGAGGCCGTCGAGATCCCGGTGCTTCAGGCCGCTGAGATGACCCCCATCGACCCCTCGGTCGGCGAGTTCCGCGTCCACTACGCCGGCTTCTTCGATCCCGGCTTCGGCACCGAGGAGGCCAAGGGCGTCGGCTCCAAAGGCGTGCTCGAGGTCCGCAGCCACGAGACCCCGTTCCTGCTGGAAGACGGCCAGACCGTCGCGCGCCTGGTCTATGAGCCGCTCACCGAAAAGCCCTCGCGGCTCTACGGCGACCAGGGCTCACACTACCAGCGCCAGGGCCTGAAGCTCTCCAAGCACTTCAAGGTCTGGTCCTAGGCCCCAACCCAAGAAGTTAGGCGACATCGACTTTTTGTCATGGTCACTTGACACTTCCAATGATGTCGTGTTTCCTTGTCATATCGACAGGGAGACTTGGCATGGCGGCGCGGGCGAGCAGGTGGTGGGGCAGGGCGGTCGTCGTGCTGGCGCTGCTGGCCATCGCTCTCTTTTACGCCGCCGGCGCCGCGGTCTTCTGGGCGGACGCCGAGCACGTGGCCTTCGCCATCCCTGCCGCAAACCTCATCGTCGCCCTGGCCGAACTTGGCTGGGCGCTTCCGGACGCCGCGCGCGTCCTTTGATCACGGAGCATCAAATGAGCCTGAAAGATCGCTTGGTCCGCGCGCCGGCCTGGGCCTACGCCGTCGCCCTGTTCATCGCCGGGATCGCGCTCGGGTTGGGAAGCGACGCTTTGAAGGCCGTCGACAATCCGGTCCTCGAGGGATCGGTGACGGCGCTGATCGTCGTGCTGGTGCTGGGTGGATCGGCGGCCTACTGGCGCCGGCTCGACGAGGCCGCGCGGGAGGCTCACAAGTTCGCCTGGTATTGGGGCGGCAGTTGCGGCCTGGGGCTGGCGATCGTGGCCTTCGCCGTCCTGATGGGGCCTGAGGGTTTCCCAATCGACGCAGGCTTCGGCGGCGGCAAGGAACCGGAGAACTTCATCGCCGTCGGCATCCTCGGGACCATCCTGGCGCAGATCGCAGGCTATAGCGTCGCCTGGTTCGGCTGGTGGATCGCCAAGCGGTGATCATGATGAAGAACCGCCTCAAGGTGCTCCGCGCCGAACGCGACTGGAGCCAAGCCGACCTCGCCGCCCGGTTGGACGTTTCCCGTCAGAGCGTCAACGCCATCGAGACAGGGAAATATGACCCCAGCCTGCCGCTGGCCTTCAAGATCGCGCGCCTGTTCGACGCCCCGATCGAGACGATCTTCAGCGACGCCTAGGCCGCCGCCTCTTCCCGGCGATAGATCGAGCGTTTCGGCGCGGCCAGCACGCGCCGAAGCATCGGCTCGAAGGCCTCCAGCGGCATCGACTGGTAGTTCGGATCGAAGCTGTTCTGGTCGTACATGTGGCAGAACTGAGCGGTGTGTTCGAAGTCCGGATGGCCGCGGTGCTGGTCGCGCATGTCGCGGTCCAGGCCCAGATAGTGGAAGAAATAGTAGCCCTGGAAGATGCCGTGCTTGTCCATCATCCAGAAGTTCCGCTCCGAGACGTAGGGCTTCATGATGATGGCCCCGATCTCGGCGTGGTTGGACGGGCCCAGGATGTCGCCGATGTCGTGCATCAGGGCGCAGACCACATACTCCTCGTCGCGGCCGTCCTTGAACGCCCGGGTCGCCGTCTGCAGGGAATGCTCGAGCCGGGTGACCGCGAAGCCGCCTGAGTCGGCCTCCAGCATCTTCAGGTGGGCGATCATCCGGTCGGGGAGTTCCTGCCGGTAGGGCGCGCCGGCCCGGCCGATGGCCATCCAGTCTTCGAGGGTCCCCTCGGTCATGGCGTGGAACTTGGCGCTGTCTGGGCTGGCGTCGTCGGCCATGGCGGCCTCCCTGGCTTATCTTTGTTCAGGCCATCGTGCGTCGGGGTCGCCCTGACGTCAACGATGGGGCCCAGGCAGCGAAATGCCCGCCCCGGTGGGGGCGGGCTCTCGAGGGTCGTCCGGTTCGCCTTTAGGCGAAGGCCAGGGTCTGGCGGCGACGCTGGTTGCGCACCATGCCGCCCACGGCGCCGAAGCCGATGATCATCATCGCCCAGGTGGCCGGTTCCGGCACGGAGGAGACCGAGACGTTGTCCAGCAGGGCGTCGACATTGTCGGCGGTGGTGTTGATCTGGAACGACAGGGTGGTGGGCGAACCGTTCCCCACGAAGCTGAAGCTCTGGCCGATCCAGGTCAGGTCGGAGTTGTTGACCGCCGGGGCGTTGAAGAAGCCCTGCGAGACGCCGTTCACCAGCACGTCCAGGCCCTGCCATCCGGCGCCGAACGCGCCATGGTCGAAGCTGACGGTGTAGGTGCGGCCGGCCACGGTCCCGAAGGACTGGCTCACCGCGTTCAGGCCGCTGACATTGCCCGAGCCGAACGACGCGAAGTGGTTGGTGGAATAGTTGGGCTCCGAGCCGGTGGTGCCGCAGCAGGGGCCGTACTGGGCCGCGGTCAGGGCGCCGACGCTGCCCGTGGTCGACCAGCCGGTCAGGCTTCCGCCGGCCAGCTCGAAGCCGCCGTTCGACAACAGCTCGACCGCCTGGGCGCCCGTGGCGCTCGCCGTGGTCAGGGTGAGGGCGGCGACGGCGGCCGCGACATGGAACTTGCGCATCGGTGATCCCCAAATCGGGAACGACCGCTCCCGTTGGAGGCGACCTTGCAAGCGTGGGACCAGTTAGTGGGCCGCCTGGTTCTCCAGCCGGGTCATCCAGTGGTCGGCGTCATAGGTGGGATCGCCGGTGAGATAGCGCCACAGCGCGATGCGGTTGACGAACTCCAGCCGCCCGGTGTCCTGCTCGAACCACGGCTCCGGCGTCATCAGGATGGCCTCGACGCTCTCGGGATCCTGGCGAGAGACCACGTGGAAGATCGGCCGCTGGGCGGGGCCGGCCGCGAGGTCTGAGGTGTCCCAGCCGCGAACCTGCGACCCCGACGGGTTCATGCGGATCTTGAACATGGTCCGCGTCGTGTCCGACAGGTTCACTCCGCCCCCGTGCCAGATGCCCGAGTGCAGGAAGAGCAGGGTTCCGGCCTCGCACACCATGTGCTGCTGGCCGCGGATGTTCTGGTAGCGGCCCAGCGCCACCTCGCTGACCTTGCGCAGGTGGGTTCCGGGGATGAACCGCGTGCCGCCCATCGGCCGGGTGACCTGATGCGGATAGTACATGACCTGGACATCGAAGGCCGTGCGCGGATCGATCGTGGAGTCCTGGTGGGTATGCTGCGACACGCTAACCGAGCCCCCGGCCGCGTGATAGGCCGGCGGGAAGGTCACGTGCAGGAAGTGGTGGTCGAAAACCGGGGCCTCGCCCACCAGGCTGCGCAGGGCGCCGGCCACCAGGGGCAGGTCCAGCAGCCTCTGCACGGCGCTGCCCTGAGGATAGACCTCGGCCAGCGGAACCCCGGCCGGCGTTTCCGGGATCGCCGCCCCGGCCAGCAGCTCGCCGAACGCCCGCATGACCCGCTTGCCCGGTTCCGGCTCGGCGGCCTGGCCGACCTCCGCCAGGAACTGGGCGTTGATCGCCTCGGGGACCACGCCATCGAAGCGCAGGAAGCCCCGCGCGACGAACCGCGCCATCTGGGCCGAGGATAGCAGGGGCAGGTCGCTCATGCGCCGAGCTCCACGAGCTGTTCAAACAGGAACTCGTACTTGAAATAGGCCAGGTCGAACTCCTCGCCGCGCGGATGGGGCAGAAGCTGCGAAGCCTGGATCAGCCGCCAGCCGTCCTTCAGGGCTTCGACCCCGGTGCGATAGGGCGGCTCGTCGTTGTCGCCCGCCATGGGCAGGGTCGCCCCCGTGCCGTCATAGACCGCCCAGGCGATGGTCGGGGCGTCCAGCGCCGAATTGGCGAGGTAGAGGACAAGGACTTTCTGCCGTCGCATGGGCGAGCCGCGCGCCTCCAAGCCGGGGACCAGCCGCCACCATGGACCGCTGCCGTGGCGACAGCCAAGCGCCGCCTCAGGCCGGCGGCGGGTGCAGGTCCGGCTGGCCGTCCATGGTCCGTGTCCAGACCACGTTCTCGCGCACCACCCGCGCGGGCGATCCCACGGCCAGGACGTTCTGCGGCAAGGCGCCGCTCACCATCGACCCCGCGCCCACGATCGTCCCCGACCCGATCCGCGCGCCCTTCAGCACCAGCACTCGCGTGCTCAGCCAGACATGGTCGCCCAGGGTGATATCCTGCGCCGGGTTCAGCCGCTCGCCCGTCGACCGGTCGAAGATCGGATGCATGTCGCTGACGTCCATATGGATGTCGGTCGACAGCATGCAGTCGCGTCCGAAGGTGATCGTCCCGGCCTCGTGCATCGAGACCCCGACCTGGTTGAAGGTGGTCTGCGCCCCGATCCGGATGACCCCGCCGTCGCCCCGGACGATGCGGATGATCCCGTCGATCACGCAGTCGTCGCCGATCTCGATGACCGCGTTCGCCGCCTCCTTGTAGATCAGCACCGCGGCGTCCAGCCGGACGTTCTTGCCGACCCGCAACGTGCAGTTCGTCCCGTTGACCACCACCCGCCCGCCCGGTTCGCTCTCCAGCTCCAGCACGCTTCCGGGGGCGACTTTCTCGAGGGGCATGGCGCGGGGTCCGGGCTCGTTGAACAGCCGCCGCACTAGACCGTGGGTCGCGCCAGATGGCGAGGGGGGGGAGCGATCGTCGGAAGCCGCTTGAGCCGCCAGGACGGAGCGGCTAGAGAACCGCCACCCCGCAAGGGGCGCGCGGGCGTAGCTCAGGGGTAGAGCGTCAGCTTCCCAAGCTGAATGTCGTGGGTTCGAATCCCATCGCCCGCTCCATGACTTGGCTCAAACCCCTCGCGAGCCGGTTTCCGTCGCCCTCAGAGCCTTCGCGGAATGACGACCTGCATGCTCTTGTAGCCCTTCACGAAGGTCGACGGGACCCGCTGCGGCGCCTCGAGCACCTGGATTTCGGGGAAGCGCTTGAGGATCTCTTCCCAGATGATCTTCAGCTGCAGCTCGGCCAGCCGGTTGCCCACGCAGCGGTGGATGCCGAACCCGAAGGACAGGTGCTGGCGGGGCCGAG
Organism: Phenylobacterium sp.; assembly: GCF_031412415.1. GTDB lineage: Bacteria > Pseudomonadota > Alphaproteobacteria > Caulobacterales > Caulobacteraceae > Phenylobacterium. The sequence goes on along the minus strand of NZ_JANOCX010000382.1, from coordinate 19,501 downwards.
GACGGTCGATGATGAAGTCGTTGGGCCGCTCTATGACCGTGTCGTCCCGATTGCCCGAGACGTACCACATGACGACGGTGTCGCCCTTCTTGATGGTCTTGCCGCCCAGCACGTAGTCCTGCGTCGCCGTGCGCTTCATGTGGGCCAGCGGGGTCTGCCAGCGGATGGTTTCCGACACCATCGAGGCGACGAGGTCCGGATTGGCCCGCAGTTTGTCGTACTGGTTGGGGAACTGGTTCAGCGCGTAGATCGAGCCGGAGATCGTGTTGCGGGTGGTGTCGTTGCCGCCGATCGTCAGCAGGATGATGTTCCCGAGATACTCGAACTGATTCATGTCCTTGGTGGCTTCGCCGTGCGCCAGCATGGAGACCATGTCCCCGTCGATCGGGTTGACCTTGCGCTCGGCCCACAGGTTCAGGAAATAGCCGGCATAGGCGCTCATCTCGGCGCGCTTCTCTTCCCAGGTCTCCACGATGCCGTCGCCCGGGCGCGACATCACCGTGTCGGACCAGCGGGTCAGCTTGCGGCGATCTTCCTGCGGCATGCCGAACAGGGTGGCCAGCGTCATGGCCGTGAGTTCCATCGAGACCTTATCGACCCAGTCGAACGGCTCGCCGATCGGCAGGCTGTCGAGGATCGCCCCGGCGCGTTCGCGGATCAGCGGCTCCATCACCGTCAGGTTGTGCGGCGCGACCGCCGGGCTGACGGTCTTGCGTTGTTCGTCATGCCTGGGCGGGTCCATGGCGATGAACATGGTCGGGCCGCCGCTGGGTCCGCCGAAGGGGCCGCCGGTCATCTGCGCGCCGCTGGCCACCAGCTTGGCGATCATCTCTTCGCTGGGACCCAGGCTGATGCCGCCTTCCGAGGAGAAGACCTCGTGATTGGTGTCGACTTCCATGATGTCGTTGTAGCGGGTGACCGCCCAATGGGGCTCGAAGTCGCTGGCCGGTGTCCAATGGACGGGATCCTCAGCCCGAAGACGCTCGAAGTAGGGCCACATGGCGTCAGCCTGAAACAGCGACGAGCGCGCCACGTTCAGGCTTTCGATCGGTAGGGAATAGACGTCGTCGCCGACGGTGTCGGCCGTCCGGGCTTCCTGAGTGGCGCTCTCGCTCATCGCGGTGATCTCCCTTGAGCCAGGCTTCTGAACACCTGTTGTCTCTACATCTCGCCGCCTGAACCGCGTTCAACAAGGCCTGTCGTGACGGGAGCGTCATTTTGGTCGCGTGTGACGGTCGCCGCGGCGAGCAACTCCGCTCCGATCCCATCGCCCGCTCCATCGCCAAAAGCTTGTCGAGGGCGCCGGAACCGCGGCCGCCTCTCGACGCTTGACGGTCCCGGGCGCGCATCAGGGGGCTGTCGATGCGCGCTCGACGTCCCTAGGATGGCGCGCGAGGGGAGCACGATGGGTCGCGAGGAGCCGATATCGCCACCAGCAGGCGGCGAACCTGGGCCGAGCCAGACCGAGGCGCGTCTGGCCGCGGTGCTGGAGAGCGTCAGCGACGGCTTCTACGCCCTGGATCACGAGTGGCGGTACGTCCTCTTCAATCGCGCGGCGGAGCGGTATTTCGGGGTGTCGGCCTCGGACCTGCTGGGCAAGGTCATGTGGGATGTCTTCCCGCAGGGGCGCGGCACGCCGTTCGACCGCGCCTGCGCCGCGGCCATGGCCGGCGGCGAGACCACGGTGTTCGAAACCCCGTCGCGCCTGCGCCCCGACCGCGTGGTGGAGCTGCGCATCGCGCCCATGCAGGGCGGCGGGATCGCCGTCACCCTGACCGACATCACCGACCGCAAGCGCAACGAGGCGGCGCGCGAGCTGCTGATGCGCGAGGTCGATCATCGGGCGCGCAACATGCTGGCGGTGGTGCAGTCGATCCTGCACCTGACGCGCGCCGGCGACCTCGCGGGCTACAAGCAGATCGTCATGGGCCGGATCAACGCCCTGGCCCGCGCCCAGGGATCGCTGGCCAGCCGCCGCTGGGAAGGCGCCCTGGTGGCCGACATCCTGGCCGAGGAGCTCGCCACCGTCGGTAAGGCCGAAGCCTGGCGCCTGGAGGGCGACGCGGTCCTGTTGCCGCCGGAGCGGGTGCAGCCCTTCAGCATGGTCGTCCACGAACTGGCCACCAACGCCAGCAAGTACGGTGCGTTCAGCACCGAGACCGGCGAGGTCGAGGTGACCTGGAGCCTGACCGACGCCGATGGCCTGCGCCTGAGCTGGCGCGAGACCGGCGGACCCGTGGTTCAACCGCCCAGCCGGCGCGGCTTCGGCTCAAAGCTGATCGCCGATCTCGCCAAGCAGCTCGGGGGACGCGCCGATTTCGACTGGACGCCTGACGGGCTGCGGTTCGAGCTGCTGGTCCGACTCTAGTTGACCCAAGAAAAACCCCGGACGCCGCGAGGCGTCCGGGGCTCGTCGATCTGGATGGCTTCGCTGGCTAGGCCAGGATCGCCGCGGTACGGCGGCGGCGCAGCATGGCGCCGCTGAGGCCGAAGCCCACGATCATCATGGCCCAGGTGGTGGGTTCGGGAACCCCGGTCACCAGGTTGTCCCAGCGGATGCTGTAGTCGGCGCCCTGCTGGGTGTTGTGGCCCTGCAGGATCACATTGGCGATGTCGGTGGTGCCCCCGGCGGCGACGGACAGCGACTTGTCGCCGACCTGATACAGCCAGTTGGAGCCTTGCAACGAGATGCTGAGCGTCGCCCAGGTCCCATAGGCGAAGCCGGTGGGGACGCCGAAGTTGACGTAGTTCGCGCCGTCCCAGCCCTGGAACCCGTCCACGCCGTGGAACGAGATGATCGGATAGGAACTGACCGCGTCGCCGGCGTCGAAGCCCGTGCCCCAGAAGCCCGCCACGCGACGGTTTTCATTGGCCCAATCGCTGTTGATGTACAGGTCGATGCTCATGGCCGTGGTGCCGGTCGCGAGGTCGAGCTTGCGGCCCTGGGTGTTGTAGAACGCGCCGCTGAACGAGCCCGGACGATTGTCGCCGCTGTCAGCCGAGCTGATGTCGACTTCCAGGACCTGGCGCCCGTCAAACGCGACGCCGCCGTCGAAGGCGGCCGGTGCGTAGCGGTCGGTGTACCAGGTGTTCGGCGCCTGGGTCGCACCGGTGGCCACCGGACCGTCGAAATTGTCCGAAGCCTGGGCTTGGCCGGCCAGGAACGCCGCCCCGGCGAGTGCTGCAATGAATGAAAGAACGCGAGTGGTCACTGGATTGCCCCTTGTGTGTGTCGCTGATGCTGAAACGTCCGCTCGCCCGCCCCCGAGATCCATCGTGCGAACGTCGCCATCGCCGCGCCGAGTCCGGACACGTGACAGTTGCGGTCACTTCTCGTTAACCATGTTGCGGGGTCAACCCGACTCGCACGCTGGCCGAGTGAATTTTTTGAGTCAGCCCTTCAAGACGACAGGCAGCCCCGCCACCACCATCACCACGCGCTCGGCGGCCGCGGCCACGGCCTGATGCATCCATCCCGCCTCGTCGCGGAACCGGCGGGCGAGCGCGTTGTCGGGCACGATGCCCTGGCCGACCTCGTTGGAGATCACGAACAGCTCTGCGGGACTGGCCCCCATGGCGTCCGCTAGGGCGGCGACCGCTGGGCCCGGCTCGACGCCGTCCAGCATCACATTGGTCAGCCAGAGGGTCAGGCAGTCGACCACGGCCACGTCGCCGGCGGCCAGGTCTCCCACCGCCCCGACCAGGTCGCGCGGCGCCTCCACCGTCACCCAATCGGCGCCGCGCTCGGCCCGATGGCGGGCGATCCGGTCGGCCATTTCGGCGTCCAAGGCCTCCGCCGTGGCGACCATCACGCGCCGCTGAGCGGGCTGATTTCCGGCTTGCGTAAGGGCATACGAGGTCTTGCCCGATCGGGCGCCGCCCAGGACGAAAGTCAGGCTCATGACGATTGACGCTCCGCGCGGCAGAGCCTATCCCGGCCCCGCGACAGGTTCCCCGCGAGGGGATTAATAGGGAACTCAGGTGTGAAACCTGGGCTGCCCCCGCAACTGTAAGCGGCGAGCCCGCGCGTCATTAGCCACTGGACGATGGTCTGAAAAGGCCGGTGTCTGGGAAGGCGACGCGCACCGGCTGTGACCCGTGAGCCAGGAGACCTGCCTGACGCGGTCGTCCTTCGTACGGTCGGTGGGACCGCGCGAACGGGGAGTTTTCCCGAGAGACGGCGTCCGTTGGCCCGCGTGCAAGCGCGGGCTCGTCGTCACGTGTCAGGGGGAATCCCGAATGAAGGCCCTATTGCTCTCCACCACCGCGCTCCTGTGCGGTCTGTCCACCCAAGCCCTGGCCCAGGTCTCGACGCCCATCGCCGTCGCCAGCGTGGGCGAACTGGTGATCACCGCCAACCGCTCGCCGCAGGCGGCCGACCGCGTCGGCCAGAGCCTGACCCTGCTGACCGGCCAGGACATCCAATCCAGTCAGGTCGTCGACGTCTCCACCTTGCTGGCCCAGACGCCGGGAGTCAGCTTCTCCCGCAACGGCGGGGTCGGCGGCTCGACCTCGGTCCGCATCCGCGGCGCCGAGACCGACCAGACGATGGTCGTGATCGACGGCGTGAAGCTCAACGACCCTTCCACGGCCGGCGGAGGCTACAACTTCGCCAACCTGCTCTCGGGCGACATCGACCGCATCGAGATCCTGCGCGGCGCGCAATCGACCCTTTGGGGCAGCCAGGCCATCGGCGGGGTGGTCAACATCGTGTCCGCCCAGGCCGCCGAACCCTTAGAAGGCTCGGTCATGCTGGAGGGCGGTTCGATGAACGCCACCTACGCCCGCGCCGCCCTGGGCGGAAAGACCCAACGCGTCTCCTGGCGCCTGGCCGCCGGGCGCTACGAGACAGACGGCATCTCGGCCTATCGTCTCGGCAAGGAGAAGGACGGCTATAAGCACACCGGCCTCAGTGGCCGCGCCGAGATCCGCGCCACCGACGCGATCTCGCTCGACCTGCGCGCCGTCTATTCCAAGGGCGAGAACAGTTTCGACGGCTTCCCCGCGCCCGCCTTCAGCTTCAACGACACGCGCGAATATGGCGCTACAGAGGACTTCGTCGGCTACGCGGCGGTCAACTTCGACCTCGGCGCCGTGAAGAACCGAGTCGCCTACGCCTACACCCGCACCGACCGCCGGAACTTCAACCCGGACCAGGCTGTCACCCCGGTGACCTTCGACGCCCGGGGCGTGAACAAGCGCTGGGAGTACCAGGGCGTCTGGGCGATCAATGAGGCCTGGACCGCCACCTTCGGCGGGGAGACCGAGGACGCCGAGATGACCTCGGCCTCGCCCAGCGCCTTCGCCCCCAATCCGACGCCCATCCGCGGCAAGGCCGGGATCGACGGGGTCTACGCCCAGGTGCAGGGCGAAGTCGTCGACGGCCTGACCCTGACCGCCGGCCTGCGCCGCGACAGCCACGACACCTTCGGCGTCAAGACCCTGGGCCAGGTCGCCGCGGCCTGGTCGTTGAACGAGGGCGCCACCGTCCTGCGCGCCAGTTTCGGCCAGGGCTTCAAGGCCCCGACCCTCTATCAGCTCTACAGCGAGTACGGGAACCTGGCGCTTGACGCCGAGGAGGCCGACGGCTGGGACGCCGGGATCGAACAGCACCTGGCCGAACGGTTCATGCTGCGCGCCACCTGGTTCCAGCGCGAGACGCAGAACCAGATCGACTTCCTGTCCTGCACGGGGACCAGCACCAATCCGCTGTGTGTCCTGAATGGGGTGCGGCGCTTCGGCGCCTACTCCAACACCGCGCGCACCAAGGCTCACGGGATCGAGCTGGAGGGCTCGGCCGACCTGGGTCCGCTGCGGCTTTCGGCGAACTACACCTGGACGGACACCGAGAACACGTCGCCCGGCAACGTGAACCGCGGCAAACAACTGGCCCGACGGCCCGACCATCAGGCCAATGTCCAGGCGACCTACACCTGGGCCAACGACGCCTCGCTCAGCGCCGCGATCGGCTATGTCGGCGACAGCTTCGACAGCGCCGCCAACACCTATGTCCTGCAAAGCCACACCCTGCTGGATCTGCGGGCGGCCTACCCCGTGAACGAGACCTTCGAGGTCTATGGCCGTGTCGAGAACGCCTTCGACGACGAGTACGAGACCACGCGCAACTACGGCGCCGTCGGGCGAGGAGCCTATGTCGGTGTCCGCGCCCGGTTCTGATCCCGGCCTGGAGGTCTTCCTCCGCCACGGCGGCCGGTTGGCCGCGGCGACGCTCGCGTTTCCGAACGCGCCGGGGCCGTGGCTGGATCTGTCGACGGGGATCAACCCGCGCCCCTGGAAGGGGGCGCGGGCCACCCCGGTCGAGCTTGCCCGTCTGCCCGATCCCGAAGCGGTCGCGGCCCTGGAGGCCGCCGCGGCGCGGGCCTTCGGGGTCTCCCCCGACCGGGTCGCCGCCGTGCCGGGCGCTGAGGCCGGATTGCGCGCCCTTCCGCGTCTGCTGGGGGCGCGGTCGGTCGCCGTGGTCTCGCCCACCTATGGGGGTCACGCCGAGGCCTGGCGCCTGGCCGGGGCGCGGGTCGAGACGATATGCGCCGACCAGATCGCCGCCACGGCCGCCGAGGCGGTGGTGGTGGTCAATCCGAACAATCCCGACGGCGCCCGGCGCGACGACATCGCCGCCGGGGATCGCTGGATGATCGTCGACGAATCCTTCGTCGAGACCGCGCCCGAGCTCAGCGTCGCGACGCGGGCCGGGGGTCGCCTGATCGTCCTGCGGTCGTTCGGCAAGTTCTACGGCCTGGCCGGCGTGCGCCTCGGCTTCATCGTCGCCGAGCCGGGCCTGGCGGCCCGCGTCTCGGCCCAGTTCGGCGACTGGCCTGTCTCGGCCGAGGCCATCGCCGCCGGAACCTCCGCCTACGCCGACGCCGCCTGGCGTGAACGCACGTTTCGGCGTCTGTTCCGCGACTCCGCGCGCCTGGACCGCATGCTGACGGCCGCAGGCTTCGAGGTTCTGGGCGGGACGTCGCTCTTCCGCCTGACGGCCTCGCCCGACGCCCAGTCCAGGTTCGCCCGCCTGGCCGAACAAGGCGTCTTGACCCGCCCCTTTCCCGAACAGCCGACCTGGCTCAGGTTCGGTCTGCCCAAGACCTGGCCGCGGCTCGCCGCGGCGCTGGAGGCCCTATGACCGCCGAAGACGACAAGAACGCCGCCCACCGCGAAGCCATGAAAGCGCTGAAGGCGGAGCGCGAGGCCCTGATGGCCACCAAGACCGATGAGGCGCCGGGCCTGCTACTGGTTCACACCGGCGACGGCAAGGGCAAGTCGACGGCGGCCTTCGGCATGGTCGCCCGCGCCTTGGGCTGGGGCCAGAAGGTGGGCATCGTTCAATACATCAAGGGCAAGTGGATCACCGGCGAGCGCCAGTTCTTCAAGCGCTTCCCCGAGGATGTCCGCTACGAGGTGATGGGCCAGGGCTTCACCTGGGACACCCAGGACCGCGCCCAGGACATCGCCGCGGCGGAAGCGGCCTGGACCATGTCCCTGGAGATGCTGGCCGACCCCGCCCTCGATCTCGTCCTGTTCGATGAGCTGAACATCGCCCTGCGCTACGACTATCTCGACATCGACCAGGTGGTCACCGACCTGCAGGCCCGACCGCGCGACAAGCACGTGGTCATCACCGGCCGCAACGCCAAGCCGCAGCTCCTGGCCATCGCCGACCTCGTCACCGAGATGACCCTGGTCAAGCATCCCTTCGACCAGGGGATCAAGGCCCAGCGTGGGATCGACTTTTGAGCTGGATGCTGACCAGAAGGTCGGCGCTCGCCGCCGGGGCGGCCGTCTCGCTTGGCGGGGCCGGCAGGGCGGCGCCGCGCCGGATCGTCTCGCTAAATCCGTGCCTGGACGTCATCCTGGTCCATGTGGCCGACCGCTCCCAGATCGCGGCCCTCAGCCACTATTCGCACGAGCCCGCCAGCTCCAGCCTCGGCGCCTTGGGTGCGACCTTTCCCTTCACCTATGAGACCGCTGAGGAGGTCCTGGCCCTACGGCCCGACCTGGTGCTCAGCGCCCGCCATTCCTCGCCGGCCACCCGCGAGGCGCTGCGGCGGCTCGGCGTTCGGGCCGAACTGTTCGATGTGCCCGAGACCGTGGCCGCCAGTCTGAAACAGGTCCGCCAGGTCGCCCGCGCCATCCACCGCCCCGCACGGGGCGAGGCGCTGGTCGCCCATATCGAGGCCGCCTTGGCCGCCGCCGCGCCACCGCCGGGCACGCCGAGATTGAGCGCCCTGATCTACCAGGCCGGCGGCTTCGCCTCGGCCCAAGGCACCTTGATGGACGAGATGATGCGCCGGGCGGGTTTCGAGAACGCCGCCTCCCGCTACGGTCTCAAGCGCACCGGCAACGTGCCGCTGGAACACCTGGTGGCCGATCCGCCCGACGTGCTGCTGGCCGGCGAGGTCAAGTCCGGGGCGCCCACCTGGGCCGACCGGGTCCTGACCCATCCGGCGCTGTCGCGCGTGGCCCACCGGATGCACCGGGCGAGCTTCCCTCAGCAGCTCACCTTCTGTGGCGGACCCGTGCTGATCCAGACCGCGGCCATGCTGGCCAAGGCCCGGGTCGCCGCCCTCGAGGCGCGGGCGAGGGGAGGGCGGGCATGAGCCGTCGCACAGCCACCCGGATCGCCCTGCTGGCGCTGAGCGTCCTGCTCGCCTTCGTCAGCATGGCCGCGGGCCGGGTCTGGGTTCCGTTCAGCGACTGGACCGACCCCAGCGACCCCCATTGGGCGATCGTCTTCGAACTGCGCCTGCCGCGCACCATCCTGGCCATAGCGGTCGGAGCGGCGCTCGGCATGTCGGGCGCGGCCATGCAGGGCTACACCCGCAACCCCCTGGCCGATCCCGGCGCTCTCGGCGTGTCGTCCATGGCGGCGTTGGGCGCGGTGCTCACCCTCTATCTCGGGGCCGGCGCCTCGCAGCCCTGGGTGATCGCCACGGCGGCCATGATCGGCGCCTTCATCGCGGTCTTCCTGCTGCTGGCGCTGTCGGGACAGGCCTCCAGCATCGTCACCTTCATCCTGGCCGGCGTGATCCTGCAGACCGTGGCCGGAGCCGGCGTCGCCCTTGCGCTCAGCCTCGCCCCCAACCCCTGGGCGGTGAACGAGATCGTCAACTGGCTGATGGGGTCGTTGGCCGACCGCAGCGTGGGCGAGGTCCAGATGGCCCTGCCGCTGATCGTCGTCGGTTGCGGCCTGCTGCTGCTGATCGGCCGGGGCCTCGACGCGCTGACCCTGGGCGAGACGGGCGCCCGTTCGCTCGGGATCAACATGACCGCCACCCGCTGGCTGCTGGCCGTGGGCGTGGCCCTGACCGCCGGGGCCAGCGTCGCCGTCACTGGGGTCATCGGCTTCGTCGGCCTGATCGTTCCTCATCTGCTGCGGCCCCTGGTCGGCGCGCGGCCGGGCGGGTTGCTGCTGCCCAGCGCCATCGGCGGGGCGGTCCTGGTGCTCGCCGCCGACGTCGCCGTGCGCCTGACGCCGGCCGCGGGGGAAGTGAAGCTGGGCGTCGCCATGGCTGTGCTGGGCGGCCCCTTCTTCTTCGCCCTACTGCTCTCCTTGCGAAAGAGGATCGCATGAGCACGCTCGGCGCCCACGACGTCAGCGTTCGCCTGGGCGACAGGCTGGCGGTCGACAAGGTCACCGCGACCTTCGAGGCCGGCACGGTCACCGCCATCCTCGGCCCCAACGGCGCGGGCAAGTCGACTCTGTTGGCCTGTCTCGCCGGACTGCGAAAGCCTCTGTCCGGCCACGTCCGCCTGGATGATGTCGATGTGCTGTCGATGCCGCCGCGCGCCCGCGCCCGCCGTATCGGCTTCATCCCCCAGACGCCGGAGATCGCCTGGGCGGTGGAGGCCCGCATCCTGGTGGGGCTGGGCCGCACCCCCTTCATCGGCTCCCGCGGCCTGTCCCTGGAGGACGCCGCCGCCATCGACCGCGCAATGGCCGCCGCCGGCCTCGAGGCATTGGCCGAGCGCGACGTCACCACCCTCTCGGGCGGCGAGCGGGGCCGGGTGCTGATCGCCCGCGCCCTGGCCGGCGACCCCGAATGGCTGCTGGCCGACGAGCCCCTGACGGGCCTCGACCCCGGCCATCAGCTCGATGCGGGCGCCCTGTTCCGCGCCATGGCCCACGAACAGGGCCGGGGCGTGGTCCTGACCCTGCACGACCTGTCGCTGGCCGCCCGCATCGCCGACCGGATCGTGGTGATGGCGGGGGGCGAGATCCTGGCCGATGGCCCGCCCGACGCGGCCTTGTCGCCCGACGTCCTCTCGGCGGCCTACGATATCGAGGCGCGCTATGTGACCGGCGCCTCGGGACCGCTCATCGAGATCGTCGGTCGTGGCCGCTGATCCCTGGCTGGTGCTGGGCGCGGCCGCTGTTGAGGCGGTGGTGGGCTATCCAGCTCGGCTGCATGCCGTCGTCCCCCATCCCGTCGCCTGGATCGGCTGGGCGTTGCGACAGCTGGACCAGACGCTGAACCGGGGAAGCGGCGTAGCCCGGCGGCTGGCGGGCGTCGCGACCTTGCTGGTCGTCGCGGGCGCGGCGGGGGTCGCCGGATGCGCTTTGGACCGCTGGCTGGCCGGATGGGGCCTGATCGTCGCGGCCTTGATCGGGTCCCTGGGCCTCGCCGCGCGGAGCCTGCACGATCATGTGGCGACGGTCCGCCGGGCGCTTGACGCCGACGACCTCGACGCCGCCCGCACAGCCGTCGGCATGATCGTCGGCCGTGACACCGCCGCGCTCGACCGCGAAGGGATCGCCACGGCCGCCCTGGAGAGCCTGGCCGAGAGCTTCAACGACGGCGTGATCGCGCCCTTGTTCTGGTTCCTGGCGGGCGGCCTGACGGGGTTGTTCGTCTACAAGACGGTCAACACCGCCGACAGCGTCATCGGCCATCTGGAAGCGCCCTATCGCCACTTCGGCTGGGCGGCGGCGCGGACCGACGACCTGCTGAACCTGATCCCGGCGCGGATCGCCGGCGCCCTGTTCGCCCTGGTCGCCGGTCGCGGCTGGGCGACCATGCTGCGCGACGCCCCCAAGCATGCCTCGCCCAACGCCGGCTGGCCCGAGGCGGCCATGGCCGGGGCGTTGGCCGTGAAGCTGGGCGGTCCGGCGACCTATGACGGCGTCCTCCACCAGCGCCCATCCTTCGGAGACGGACCGTCGCCGACTCCCCTGGACCTGAGGCGGGGGCTTGGGCTCTATCTGCGCGCCTGCGGCCTCGCCGCCGCGCTGCTCGCCCTTGGAGGCTTCCCATGGCTGCGCTGATGATCCAGGGCTGCGGCTCCGACGTCGGCAAGTCGGTGCTGGTCGCGGGGCTGTGCCGCCTCTTCGCCAATCGCGGCCTCACGGTCAGGCCGTTCAAGCCGCAGAACATGTCCAACAACGCCGCGGTCACGGTGGACGGCGGCGAGATCGGCCGCGCCCAGGCGCTGCAGGCCATCGCCTGCCGCACGCCCGCCACCGTCCACATGAACCCCGTGCTGCTGAAGCCCCAGAGCGATGTCGGCGCCCAGCTTATCGTGCGCGGCCAGATGGCGGGGACGTGGCAGGCGCGAGCCTACCAGGATCGCAAGGCCGGCCTGCTGGACATGGTGGTCGACAGCTTCCGCATCCTGCAAGCCGAGAGTGACCTGGTGATCGTCGAGGGCGCCGGCAGCCCGGCCGAAACCAACCTCCGGGCCGGCGACATCGCCAACATGGGCTTCGCCCGCGCCGCCGGTGTCCCGGTCGTCCTGGTGGGCGATATCGACCGGGGCCACGTGATCGCCGCCCTGGTGGGCGCCCACGCCGTGCTGGACCCGCAGGACCGCGACATGATCGCGGGCTTCGTGATCAACAAGTTCCGCGGCGATCCCAGCCTGTTCGACGAGGGTCGAACCGAGATCGTGCGCCGCACCAGCTGGGCCGACTGCGGCATGGCCCCGTGGCTCGCCGCCGCCCGGCGCCTGCCGGCCGAGGACGCCGTGGTGCTGGACCGCCTGACGCCTGGCGAGCGACGTCGGGTGAAGATCGTCGTTCCCATGCTGTCGCGCATCGCCAACTTCGACGAGTTCGACCCCCTGCGCACGGAGCCGGAGGTGGACTTCGCCTTTGTCCCGCCCGGAACCCCACTGCCGGGCGACGCCGACCTGGTGATCCTGCCAGGCACGAAGGCGACCCTCGCCGACCTGGCCTTCCTGCGCGCCCAGGGCTGGGACATCGACCTCGCCGCCCATGTCCGGCGCGGCGGCCGGGTGCTGGGCGTGTGCGGCGGATTCCAGATGCTGGGGCGCGCCATCGCAGATCCGCTGGGGGTCGAGGGGCCGCCCGGTCAGGCGCCGGGTCTGGGTCTGTTGGACGTCGCGACCACATTGACCGCCGACAAGGTGCTGACGCTGACCACCGGGCGCCTCATCGGCGGCAGCCGGTTCGAGGGCTATGAGATCCACGTCGGCCGCACCGAGGGGCCGGACCTCGCCCGTCCCCTGGTGATCCGCGATGACGGGACGGCGGACGGCGCGATCTCCGCCGACGGCCGTGTGATGGGCGCCTATGTCCACGGCCTGTTTGGCCTGGGCGCGGCGCGAACCGCCCTGCTGGCGACCTTGGGCGCGGTCTCCGACGGGATCGACGAGAACGCCCGTGTCGACGCCGCCCTGGACGAGATCGCCTTGGCCCTGGAGCAGGCGTTCGATATCGAGCGGCTTGCCGCCATCGCCGGCCTGGAGAGACGACCCTGACCCCCTTGCCCGACATCGTCCCTCTCGATCGGAGCCAGGAGCCCGCGCTGCGCGCCCTGATCGACGGCAAGGCCAAGCCGCTGGGCGCCCTGGGCCGGATCGAGGAGCTGGCGGTGCAACTGGCGCTGGTCGGAGGGACGGCGAGCCCCAACGCCACGCGCGCCGTGTTGCTGGTCTTCGCGGGCGACCACGGCCTGACCGAGTCCGGTGTCTCGGCCTATCCCTCGGCGGTCACGCTGGCCATGGTCGCGACCCTGCTGTCGGGCAAGGCCAGCGCCAACGCCTTCGCCCGCGTGGCCGGCGCGGTACTGCGGGTGGTCGACGCCGGCGTGGCCGCCGACCTCGCCCCGCATCCCGCCCTCATCCTCGCCAAGGTCCGCAAGGGCTCGCGCAACGCCGCCCTGGGCCCCGCGCTGTCGGCCGAGGAGGTCGACTCCGCCCTGGCGCGCGGCGCGGCCATCGCTCGGGAGGCGGCCGTCGAGGGGTTCGACATCCTTCTGCTGGGCGAGATGGGGATCGGCAACTCGGCCTCCGCCGCCCTCCTGGTCCACCGCCTGGCCCCCGCGCCGATCGCCCAGTGCGTCGGACCGGGCGCCGGGCACGACGCCGCGGGCCTGGCGCGCAAGCTCGCCGTCCTGGAACAGGCCGCCGCGCGCACCGACGCCACCGACCCGCGCGAGGTCCTGGCTCAGTTCGCCGGCCTGGAGATCGTCATGATGGCCGGCGCGATCCTGGGCGCGGCGGCGGCGCGGCGTCCGGTGCTGGTCGACGGCTTCATCTGCGGCGCCGCGGCCCTGGCCGCCATCCGCCTGGCGCCCGCCGCCGCCGACTATTGCATCTGGGCCCACCGCTCCGCCGAGCCAGGCCATGCGGCCGTGCTCGCGGCGGCGAACGCTCAGCCCCTGCTCGACCTCGGCCTGCGATTGGGGGAGGGCGCCGGCGCCCTGCTGGCCCTGCCGCTGGTCCGCGCCGCCGCGGCCCTGCTGAGCGATGTCGCCAGCCTCGACGACGTCCTGGCCGGGCGGCTCTGACATGCCGCGCCAGCTCCTGCTCTTCCTCTGCGCCGTCCAATTCCTGACCCGGCTGCCGGTCCCGACGCTGAAGGGGTTCGAGGCGGACTGGATTTCGCGCGCCGCACGGTATTTTCCGCTGGTGGGCCTCTTCATCGGCGCCGCCTGCGCCGTGGTGTTCTGGGCGGCCTCGCAGGTCTGGAGCGGCTGGCTTCCCGCCCTGCTGGCCATCGCGGCGGGGGTGTTGATCACCGGCGCCTTCCACGAGGACGGCCTGGCCGACACCGCCGACGGCCTGGGCGGCGGAGCCGACCGCGCCAAGCGCCTGGCGATCATGAAGGACAGCCGGATCGGGACGTACGGCGCCCTGGCCCTGGGCCTCGGCCTGGCCCTCAAGGCCGCGGCGCTCGCGCTCATGCCGCCGGTCCTGGGCGCCTGGGCCCTGATCGCTGCCCACGGCGCGGGTCGCGGCGCGGCGGTCCTGGTCATGCGCCTGCTGCCCTATGTCGGCGCCCCGCGTGCGTCCAAGTGGAAGCCCGCCCCCGTTGGCCTGTCGCTGGGCGAGGTGTTGACCGCGGTGGTGTTCGCCGGCCTGCCCCTGGCGATTTCGCCCGACGGCGTCGTGTTCCACGGCCTGGCGCTAGGCGCCCTGCTGGTCCTGCCCCTGGCGCTTGCGGCGCGTCGGCTGGTCGGCGGGTACACGGGAGACGTGCTGGGCGCGATCGAGCAGGTCTTCGAGATCGGTTTCCTGGTGGGCGTCTCGGCGGCCCTGGCGCTGATCGCGCGGTCGGATGGCGGCGGCTGAAATTCTCGTCAGAGGCGAGTTGTTCAACCTTCACCAGATAAAAATTCGGCGATCAGAGCCAATTCCTGCGACAACTGTCATCTCGGCGACCGACCAGCCGCCGCGAACGGGTATTACTGAGTCTGCTTTCAAACGCTGGGGGGCGTTGACCGCGATGAGCGACGAGCAGGCCGATACACAGGGGGCGTCCGAAATGCGCCACCGTATGGCCAACACCTTCCAGTTGATGTCGGCCCTGGCGCGCATGCGTGGCCAACGGGCCATGGAACCGGAGGCGCGCCGCCAACTGATCTGGATGGCCGACGCCATCGGCTCTCTCGGCGCCCTGGAGCGTCATCGCATCGACGGGACGGTCGACTTCACCGCCTATCTCGCCGACATGACCCCGGTCTGGCAGCGGCGGCAGGGCGCGCGGCCCGCGGAGATTCGCCTCTCCTGCGAACCGCTGCGAGCCACCGACCAGGCCGCCTCGACGCTTGCCCTCATCGCTCAGGAACTGGTCGGCAACGCGCTCGCCCATGGCTATCCCGATGGTCGCGCGGGCGTCATCCAGATCGGCCTGCGCCGCCTGGAGGGTGACCGTTGCGAGCTTACCGTGGTGGATGACGGCTGCGGTTTCGACCCGGCCTCGCCGGCCGGCCGTGACCGTTTCGGGCTATGGTTTGTCCGCAGCCTCGCCGCCCAGGTCCGTGGCGAATTCACCCTCGATTGCCGCTCCGGCGTCGCCGCTCGCCTGGTGTTTTCACTCTAACCCCGAGCCTGATCGACCTTCGGTTGCGGCAGCAGGCGCTCATAGTTGCGGCGGACGACGTCGTAGCACTCGCATGAGACGGCCTCGAGGCCTTCGCGACTGATGATGTCCACCACGCCCCGGCGATATCGGATGTAACCCTTCTCCAGCAAGGCGCGAGCGACGGCGGTCACCGTCGTGCGCTGCACGCCCAGCATGTCGGCCAGGAACTCCTGAGTCAGCGCCACCGTGTCACTGGCGATGCGGTCGTGGCAGGTCAGCAGCCAGCGGCAGAACCGC
Organism: Phenylobacterium sp.; assembly: GCF_031412415.1. Taxonomy (GTDB): domain Bacteria; phylum Pseudomonadota; class Alphaproteobacteria; order Caulobacterales; family Caulobacteraceae; genus Phenylobacterium. The sequence continues at coordinate 3,921 of NZ_JANOCX010000382.1, read as the reverse complement.
GCCTCGACCGAGTGCAGCGCGTTACAGGCCACCGACTGCACGGCGTGGCCGAACAGGGCCTCCGTGTGCATGTCGATCAGCTCGCGGATCTTGGCGCTCTTCTCCCAGGCCTCGTGAAGTTGGCTGGCTCCGATCCTCGCCGCGCGCGTAGGGGTCTGGACGATGGCGCGCGACAGCGACTGCCGGGGCGACACCGCGCCCATCAGGCCCAGGGCCCCTTCGCGACCGATCGTGGCGCTTTCAATCGCCGCACCGTTCTCCATCAGGGTCATCAAGGAGATGACCCCGTCATGCGGGAAATAGATCGTGTCGATCCGGTCGCCCGGCTCATAGAGCAGACGGCCTCGTTCCAGGTCCACGTGGGTAAGGTGGGGCGCCACCAGCCTGTAGTCTTCGGGGGGGAGGGCCGAGAGCAGACGATTTTGCACCGAGATCAGGGGCCTTTGCAGCGGGGAATCGGAACGCAGCCATGCGGCTCACGTTGCAAGTTATCGATGACATCGCGGAAAGACTGTCGAGAACTCGACACAAGTGCGAAGCAGATTTCGTCTAAACAAGGTCGAGCGCGCAAGTGCAGCGAAGAGCTCGCCGTTGAAAACGCCTCGCGTATATGTCGACAAGTCGACGCAAGTATATCTGCGACGCTGAATTCGGATGCGCCAGACTTCGATGCTCTTCTTGCTCTAGCGATCTCTCGACTTTCAGCGCGACGATGCGTCGCATAATCGGCTCGATGTTTCGAGGCGAGGCCCCCGCGCTCAGTGGAATTGCAGGTTGGCTCGGCCCGACAGGTGCGGCGTGTGATGCGTGGCGTTGGCCACGGCGATCTCCCAGGCGAACCGCACCGGCCCGCCCTGCGATATCCAGACGTCGGCGTCCTCGCAGGCCATCCGCAGCAGGGTGAGCTTGGGGTCGGCCTTGCCCTGCGGATACCAGGCGGCGACCACGGCGTTCCAGTACTTGTCGATGCGACCCTGGTCGTGCTGCAGGGTGAGCTGGCCGCAGATGCAGGCCTGAACGTCACGCTGCTGGAACACGAACATCGCCTTGTGCCCGGCGCCGACGTGCTGGGCCAGGTCGCTGTCGGACCGCGTGAAGAACCAGATCTCCTCGCCCTCGCGTTCGACGAAGGCGGTCATCGGCTGGGTGTGGTGGGCCAGGCGTCCGACGACGCCCAGCATGCCGATCTGATGGCGTTCGATTTCATCCCACAGCCGCCGCTCAACGGCGACCCGGTCGCTCATGTCGATACTCATGTCAGCTCCTGGGTTGAGGTTCGCTATGACCTCAACCCAGGAGCCGCCAAGGCGTTCCGAGCTATGCCTAGTTGCGCGCGGTGATGAAGGCCGAGGAGACCCAGCCGCGGTTGCCGTTCTCGTCGTCCACTTCCCACCAGATGCCGTTCTTCTGGCCGGTGGGATAGACCAGCTCGCCCGGGGCGAAGGTGCGAACCGCCGCGGCCTGCGGCGAGGCGGCCTTGCGCAGCACCACCGCCGACTTGGCGGTATAGGCTTGGCTGCCGGCGTTGGCCGAGGCCTGGGCGCCGGTGGCCACCTGGCCCTGCTGCATGTGGCGGATCAGGTCGATGAAGGCGTTGAAATAGGCCGCCGTGATCACCTTGCCGATGTCGGTGTTGGCGTAGCCGCCGCCCGCCGCCGCGCCGAAGCCGGTGGTGCCGAAGCCGCCGCCGCCGCCGCCGAAGCTGATGTCGGTCTTCTTGGCCACGCCCTCGGCCACATAGACCTGCTCGGTGGTCCGCGCGTCGACCAGGGTGATAAGCGCCTGGGCCTCTGCCTTCTTGGTGCGCAGGCCGCCGGCCAGGGCGCCGAAGCCGCCGGGCAGGAGCGAGCCCGCGATGGCGCCGATCGCCGCGCCGCCGGTGTTCGAGTCGGAATTTGCGATGTCGGGAATGATGAAGTAGTCGGCCGAGGCAACCTGGCCCTTGCCGATGTTCGAGCCGCGGCGCAGATCGCCGGAGCCGCCCAGCGCGGCCTCCTGGTTGCGCATGGCCAGCCCGCCGCCGCGATCGACGATGCGCAGGCAGTTGGAGTGCGCCGCGAACAGCTTCAGCAGGGCTTCGGGATTGGAAAGGCCAAGTTCGGTCCACCAGCGGTTCTCGGGCTCCTGAACCGCCGCCGTGCCCAGCGGACGGTCGCACCGCGGCAGCTCGGGGGTCGCTGCGTTCTTCGGGCCTTTCTTGTCCATGCCGAACTGCGCGCTCGCGGGGGTCGAAATTGCGAGCGTGGCGACAAGGCTCATGGCCAGTGTTGTCGTAAAGGTCTTGCGCATCTTGCCCCTCTTGGATTCTTGCGTTGGCGCGAGATTAGTCCGCCAGGTAACGCCGATCAATCGTACTGCTTCTCTGGAGCCGCGTATTGTCGCGACCCGTTCAGGTATATCGCGGCCTCACGATCCGACCCCGGACGACAGGCTCGCGCCAAGCCACCCCTCGAAGGCCCGCATCGTCGTCGTCGGCTCCTTCGACTTCAGCCAGCTTAACCAGTAGTGGCCGAAACCTGACGCCAGGATGAACGGCGCGACCAGTCGGCCCGAGGCCAGATCGCGCTCGAACATCGAGGCCGGCGCCAGCGCCACGCCGAGGCCCTGGGCGGCGGCTTCCGCCATCACGAACGAGGAGTCGAAGACCGGTCCTCGGATCGGCGGGCAGGGCAGGCCGGCGGCGGCGAACCAGGCGGGCCAGTCGTCGGCGCGATAGGACCGCAGCAAGGTCTCGGCGGCCAGCGACGCGGGACCTTCCAACCGCTCGGCGGTGGCGGGGTCGCACAGCGGCGTCAGCGGGGCCGGCGCCAGCCGCACGGCCTCCGTCCCATGCCAGGCGCCGTCGCCGAACCGAATGGCGCAATCCAGGCCCTCGCCGGCCAGGTCGACGCGATTGTTGTTGGTGGCGATCCGCAGGTCGATGAACGGATGGGCCTCGTGGAACGCGGCCAGCCTCGGCAGCAACCAGCCCACCGCGAACGTGCCCACCACGCCGACGGTCAGCACCTCGCGCACCCGGCCCGCCTCGAACCGGGCCATGACCTCGCCGACCCGGTCGAAGGAGTCGCGCAACACCGGCAGCAGGAAAACGCCCTCGTCGGTCAACGCCAGGCCGCGCGGCAGGCGACGGAACAGCGCCACTCCGAGCCGTTCCTCCAGCCCCTTCACCTGGTGGCTCACCGCGGCCTGGGTGACGGACAGCTCCAGCCCGGCCCGCGTGAAGCTCAGATGTCGCGCGGACGCCTCGAAGGCGCGCAAGGCGTTCAGTGGCAGGTGGCCGCGGGACATGGGTATCGACTCCCAAATTTTTCTAGGGTCAGCGCCGATCTATCATCGTTTGTGGACGGCCGCGCCAGCTCTCAATCTGTCGACGCCAACAGCAAGAGGATAGAACATGAGACGTCGAGACTTCACCCTGGCGCTGGCTGGCGCGGCCGCCGCCTTGCCGGCCTTGGCGCACGCCCAGGCCAGGTTCATCAAGGAATTCGAAGCGCTGGAAGCGCGCAGCACCGGGCGGCTGGGCGTGGCGGTGATCGATATCGCGACCGGGGCGCGCCTGGCTTGGCGGGGGGATGAACGCTTCCCCATGTGCAGCACCTTCAAGGCCCTGGCGGCCGCCCAAGTCCTGACGCGGGTCGATCGAGGCAAAGACCAGCTAGGGCGCCGTGTCGTCTTTTCCGCGTCGGACCTGGTCGAGCACTCCCCCGCCACCAAGGACCACGTCGGGGCGCCGGGCATGACCCTGGCCGCGCTCTGCGAGGGGACGGTGACGCTCAGCGACAACACCGCCGCCAATCTGCTGCTGAAGGATCTCGGCGGGCCCAAGGGCTTCACCGCCTGGTGTCGGTCCATCGGCGATCAGGTCACCCGTCTCGACCGCTGGGAGACCGCGATGAGCGAGTCGGCGCCGGGTGACCCGCG
>NZ_JANOCX010000381.1:0-12982 GCF_031412415.1 Phenylobacterium sp. | reverse complement strand
AAGTTCTGCACCTCGATGCCGCCGATCTTGCCCGAGACGCAGCGGGCATGGCCCTCCCGGCAGGCGTTGAGCGGCGCCACATCCTCGATGGGGAGGCGCGAGGCGATGGCGACGCCGTGCCAGCCCTTCTGGCCGGAGATCTTGATGTGCGGCAGGCCGACGGCCTCGAAGGCGGCCCGGGGAAACTCGGCCTCCTGGCACTTGATCTCCTGCAGGCACAGGACGTCGGGGGCCTGCTCGTCGACGAAGCGGGCGACCTGTTCGGCGCGCAGGCGGACGGAGTTGACGTTCCAGGTGCAGAGGCGGAGGCGCATGGCCGTTGTCTAGTGGAGCGCGGGCCCAAAAGAAACGCCCGGGCACTGGAGAAGCCCGGGCGTAAGTTATGTCTCATGCCGCCGCCGGGAGGGGATAGGTTCCGGCACGGATCAGGCTTCGCGATCGCGCGAGGCCTCATAGTTGTATTAATGACACTGGCGATCGGAAAAATCAAGGGCAATCACGTAGTATATTGCCTGTTGTGATAGTGTCACATTCGAGCCCGGCCAACGTTCTTGGGCCGGGGGTCGTTGAGCACGAACAGCGAGGGGGCCAGGCCGCTCGCCGGGGTCAGCTCCGTAAGCTGGATGCGGGTCGAGCCGCCCTGGGCGTCGGTCACCGTCCAGCCGGACAGGCGCAGGGGCGCGTCGGTGAAGGTGAGCGTGATCTGACCCTCCGCCTGCTTCTTGCCGTCGCGGGCGGTGATGGCGAACCCGTCGGCGAAGCGCGCGACGCGGGTGATGACCACCCCCTGGTCCAGGCGGACCTGGCGGGCGAGGAACAGCGACAGCGGGGTGGCCATCAGGGGATAGGCCTCGAAGGTCTTCAGCCGCGAGTCGGCGATGGCCACCTTTCCGCCGTCCGACACCACCAGCAGGCCTGAGGGCGGATCGTAGGCGAAACGAGCCTTGCCCGGGCGCTTCAGATAGAGCGCGCCCCGGGTGGTCAGGCCGCGCGCGTCGGTCTGGACAAAGCGGCCCTTGGCTTCCTTCAGGCCCTGCAGATAGGCGCTGGCGCGGTCCACCAGAGCCTTGTCGGCGGCGCTGAGCGGGGCTACGGCGGCGCGCTGGGCCAGGGCCGGCAGCGGCAGGGCCGCCAGGCCGATCGCCAAGGCGCGGCGGGTCAGTTGGGTCATGGTCGCTCCAGGTTCGCAGCCGGCAGGCCTATCGCGCGCTACGGGCGTCAATAGGGCGCCACAACGGCGGAGGCGAGACGGGCGTTCCCTCAACCCGCCTGTTCGACGGCCGGCTCGGCGTCCTCGCGCGGCGAGGACCAGGCGGCCAGGGCCTCCAGCAACTTGGCCGGCTCGATCGGCTTGCCCAGGTGATCGTCCATGCCCGCCTCATGGCAGCGGTCGACCTGTTCGGGCAGGACATTGGCCGTCATGGCGATGATCGGGGTGGTGCGGGCGCGGTCGAACGGCAGGGCGCGGATCGCGCGGGTGGCGGTCAGACCGTCCATCACCGGCATCTGCACGTCCATGAGCACGATGTCGAAAGCGCGCCGGGTCATGGCCTCGACGGCCTCCTGACCGTTCTCGGCGGTCTCGATCTCAAGGCCGAAGGGTCCAAGCAGCGCTTGGATCAGCTCACGGTTCACGGCCACGTCCTCGACCAGCAGCAGACGCAGTGGCTGCTCGAACGTCTCGACCGGCGCGATCTGCGGTTCGCCGGCCACCGGCTCGTCGGTGCGCGGCAGGACCAGCTCGAACCAGAAGGTCGACCCGTGGCCCGGGCTGGAGTTGGCGCCGATCACGCCGCCCATGAGTTCGACCGTGCGCTTGCAGATGGCGAGGCCGAGACCGGTGCCGCCGTACTGGCGCGACACCGAGGCGTCGGCCTGGGTGAATCGTTCGAACAGATGCTCGATCTGGTCGTCGCGCAGGCCGATCCCCGTGTCGGTGACCTCGATCCGCAGACGGCCGCAATCGCCTGGGGCGGCGGTCTGGCGAACCGTGACCGCGACGCCGCCGCGGGGGGTGAACTTGATGGCGTTGGAGACGAAGTTGAGGAGAACCTGGCGAATGCGGCCGGCGTCGCCCAGCAGCGGGGCGATCTCGCCCTGGGCCTCCACGGTCAAGGTCAGGCCCTTGGCCTGGGCCTGTTCGCTCAGCAGGGCGGCCATGGCGCGGGCTGGCGCCAGCGGATCGAAGGGCCGGGCCTCGACCTCCACGGCGCCGGCCTCCAGCTTGGAAAAGTCGAGCACGCTGTTGACCAGCTCCAGCAGCGATCCGCTCGCGTCATGGATCAGGGCGACATGGCGGCTGTCGTCCGCCGTCAGCCGCGGCGAGGCGCGCAGCACGCCGGAGAAGCCGATGATGGCGTTGAGCGGGGTGCGGAGCTCGTGGGTCATGTTGGCGAGGAAGTCGGACTTGGCCGCGGCGGCGCCCTCGGCGCGGCGGCGCGCCTCCATCAGCTCGGTCTCCATCTGCTTGCGGGCGTCGATGTTGCGCGAGACCGAGACCACCTGCGGCGGCGCGTCGGGATCGTCGTTGACCACAAGGCAGAAGGTGGTTTCGACCCAGATCGTCTCGCCATCCTTGCGCACCACCCGATACTGCAGGGTGACCTTTCCGGGGCCGGCGGCCATGTCCAGGATCGCCTGCGGCAGCCAGACGGCGTCTTCGGGATGCAGGTAGGTGTAGGTCGGGGTCTCGAACAGCTCCTGGGCGGTGTAGCCCGTGGCCTGGGCGATGCTGGGCGACAGATAGATCCGCTGGCCGTCGAGGCTCGATAGCGCGATGACGTCGGTGAGGTTGTCGGCCAGCATCCGGTACTGGGCGTCGCTCTCGGCCAGCTTCCGCTGCGCCTCGTTGAAGTTGCGACGCGCCTTGATCATCTGCAGGGCTCCGTCAGCGGCGAACAGCAGGCCCAAGGCCAGCAGGGGCAGGATCAGGGCCAGATCGAGGTTCAGCGGATTGGGGGAAAAGGCGATGATCGCCAGCATCATCAGGCCTGGAATCACCCCGCCAGCCACCATGCCCATCCGGGACTGATAGGCATGCGTCTGGGCGTGATAGACGACGGCAAGCCAGACGCCGATGGCCGAGGCGACGTTCTCCACCCGGCCCGACCACCACAGCGCCGCGCCGAACACGATCCACCAGCAGCTCATGATCAGCAGGCAGGCGACATAGTGCAGGCGCAGGCCCGTTCCGGCCCGCTCGCCTTTGAATTGCCGGCGGGTGACGAGGTAGCACCAGGCCTCGCCGAGGATCGTCACGGCGGCCCACAGGGCGCTGAACCAGAGCGGCAGGGTCATGGCGCCCAGGGCGGCCACGGCGACCGCGATCACCATCCGCAGCGGGACGCCCCGATGGACGGAGGCGGCCAGGCCGTCGAGACCGTCGTCAAGCAGATCGGACACGCTGGCGGTTCCCCCCGCACATCATTGACCCCCATCTTGCGCGCAGGCGCCTTCACACAGAGTTACCATTGCGCCCAGGCCATTGACGGCGAGGTCGCGAGCGGTTGGCATCCGCACCTGGACGATTCTGTCGGGAGCCGCGCGTGGCCTTGAAATTCATCGGTGTGCTGGCGGCCGGCTGCCTCCTGGCCTCACCCGCCCTGGCGCGAGACGCCGTCGGGGACTTCGCCAAGATCCTGGACGATCATTGGGCCTGGTGGCTGTCGGCCAATCCGCAACGGGCCAGCGAGCTTGGGGTGCGGACCTATGACGGCCAGCTCGGCGATCCGTCGCTGGCGGCGATGGACGCCGAGGCCAAGGCCGCCGCGGGGTTCCTGGCGCGACTTGACGCCATCGACGCCGGCAAGCTCAGCCATGCAGACCGGGTGAACCACGCGATCCTGCGGCGCGACCTGGCCAACAAGGTCGAGCTGAACAGCTTTACGCAGCGGGCGGTGCTGTTCTCCAACCGGCGTGGTTGGCACCTGTCCTTCGCCAGCCTGCCACAGCGCGCGCCGTTCTTCACCAAGGCCGACTATGAGAGCTATCTCGCCCGGCTGGAGGCCTATCCCGCCTTCAACGCCGCGGCGATCGAAACCACGCGTTCGGCCATCGCCGCCGGCGCCACCCACCCCTGCGCGGCCATGGTCGGCTTCGAGCGGTCGATCTCGACCCAGATCGTCGACGACCCCAAGGCGTCGGACTTTTATGCGCCGTTCCGGACCCGCCCGGCGGCGGTTCCGGAGAGCCAGTGGCCCGCGCTCCAGGCCCGCGCCCAGGCGGCCATCGGCGGCCAGGTGATCCCGGCCTACAAGACCATGCTGGCCTTCTACAGCGCGGAGTACGCGCCCAAGTGCCGCAAGGCCGACGGCGCCGGGGCCATGCCGGGCGGGGCCGCCTGGTACGCCTATCGCGCCCGCTTCATGACCACGACGACCATGACCCCCGACGAAATCCATCGCCTGGGCCTGTCGGAGGTGGCGCGGATCAAGGCCGATATGGACGCCGCGGTGAAGGCGTCGGGCTTCCAGGGCGACCGGGCGGCGTACATTCGCTACCTGCGCACCGACCCGAAGCTCTATCCCAAGACGCCGGAGGAGCTGATGTCCGTCGCCTCCGTCCTGGCCAAGCGCATCGACGGGGAGATGCCCAAACTGTTCGGCCGGCTGCCCCGGCTGCCGTACACCATCAAGGAGGTTCCGGCCGCCATCGCCGCGGGGACCACCACGGCCTACTACCAGCAGGGCTCGCCGGAAGCTGGCCGGGCCGGGGCCTATTTCGTCAACACCACCAAGCTGGACCAACGGCCGCTGTTCGAGATGCCCGCCCTCACGGTCCACGAGGCGGTGCCCGGCCATCACCAGCAGATCGCCCTGTCCCAGGAGCTGGAGCTGCCGCTGTTCCGCAAGCACGCGGTCGACTTCACGGTCTTCACCGAGGGCTGGGGCCTCTATTCCGAGCGGCTGGGCCTGGACATGGGCCTCTACGACACACCGGAGAAGGATTTCGGTCGGCTGTCCTACGAGATGTGGCGTGCCGCGCGGCTGGTGGTCGACACCGGCCTGCATTCCAAGGGCTGGACCCGCCAGCAGGCCATCGACTTCATGCTGGAGGCCACTGCGCTCAGCCAGGCCAATATCGAGGCCGAGGTCAACCGCTACATGGTCGATCAGGGTCAGGCCCTGGCCTACAAGCTGGGCGAGCTGAAGTTCCGCGAGTTGCGGACCCGAGCCGAACGCGAACTCGGCGCCGCCTTCGACCTTCGCGCCTTCCACGACGCGGTCCTGGCCAATGGCGAGGTTCCCCTGGACGTTCTGGACGCCGAGGTCGGCGCCTGGATCGCGGCGCGCAAGGCGGCTCCCGCCAGCTGAGACCTGGATCGCGGTATGGTGAATTCACCCGTCGGACGGCGAGTGAAAATTCATGACACCGGTATCATTTCGCCTGCGCGGGGTAACTTGCCGCGTTAAGCTTGTGCCCTTCATTATTCAAACTTATCACCGGCCTTAACCGGCCCGCGACGACCCCCTCCGGCGGTGCGCGGCGTCAGTTTTGGTGCGGGATTCAACGAGGGGCGAAGCCTGATATGGGCAAGGCCATTCCGGGGCTAGATCAGGCCCCGACCAAGCATGCGGGCCTATTGGCCTGGGTACGCAGCGTCGCCGAGATGACCCAGCCGGACCGTGTCCATTGGTGCGACGGCAGCGACGCCGAGTGGGAGACCCTCACCGCCGGACTGGTGAAGGCCGGGACGCTCAAACAGCTCAATCCCGAGAAGCGCCCCAACAGCTTCCTGGCCTTGTCGGACCCCAAGGACGTCGCCCGGGTCGAGAGCCGCACCTTCATCTGCTCCAAGGATCCCGCCGACGCGGGCCCGACCAACAACTGGCTCGATCCCACCGAGATGCGAGCCGATCTGGAAAACCTGTTCGAAGGCTGCATGCGCGGACGGACCATGTACGTGGTCCCGTTCTGCATGGGCCCGCTGGGCTCCAAGATCTCCGCCCTGGGCGTCGAGATCACCGACTCGGCCTATGTCGCCATCTCGATGCGCGTGATGACCCGGATGGGCCAGGGCGCGCTGGACATGCTGGGCGAGGACGGTTTCTTCGTTCCCGCCCTGCACTCGGTGGGCATGCCGCTCGCCGAGGGCCAGGCCGACGTGCCGTGGCCCTGCAACGAGATCAAGTACATCGTCCACTTCCCGGAAGACCGCGAGATCTGGTCCTACGGCTCGGGCTATGGCGGCAACGCCCTGCTGGGCAAGAAGTGCTACGCCCTGCGCATCGCCTCGGTGATGGCCCGCGACGAGGGGTGGCTGGCCGAGCACATGCTGATCCTGAAGCTGACCTCGCCGGCGGGCGCGGTCCGCTACGTGGCCGCGGCCTTCCCCAGCGCCTGCGGCAAGACCAACATGGCCATGCTGCAGCCCACCATCCCCGGCTGGAAGGCCGAGACGGTCGGCGACGACATCTGCTGGATGCGCTTCGGCGACGACGGGCGGCTCTACGCGATCAATCCGGAGGCCGGGTTCTTCGGCGTGGCGCCGGGCACCGGCCACGCCACCAACCACAACGCCGTCGAGGCGCTGCACGCCAACACCGTCTTCACCAACGTGGCCGCCACCGCAGACGGCGACGTCTGGTGGGAGGGCCTGACCGACACTCCGCCCGACGGCCTGACCGACTGGAAAGGTCGGCCCTGGACCCCGGGCGGCGAGCCCGCGGCCCATCCCAACGCCCGCTTCGCCGTGCCGGCCGACCAGTGCCCGGTGATCGCCGACGAGTGGGACGACCCGGCCGGCGTGCCGATCTCCGCTATCCTGTTCGGCGGCCGCCGGGCCAGCGCCGTGCCGCTGGTGACCGAGGCCTTCGACTGGGCCCATGGCGTGTTCCTGGCGTCCAACGTGGCGTCGGAAGGCACCGCGGCGGCGGAGAACAAGGTAGGCGAGCTGCGGCGCGACCCCTTCGCCATGCTGCCCTTCTGCGGCTACAACATGGGCGACTATTTCGGCCACTGGCTGAAGGTCGGCGCGAGCGCAGATCCGGAAAAGCTGCCGCGCATCTACTTCGTCAACTGGTTCCGCAAGGGCGCGGACGGCAAGTTCCTGTGGCCCGGCTACGGCGAGAACGCCCGGGTCCTGAAGTGGATCGTCCAGCGGTTGGATGGCGAGGCCGAGGCTGTCGACACGCCCATTGGACGCCTGCCGACCAGGGAGAGCCTGGACCTTTCGGGGCTGACCATCGGCGACGCGGCGCTCGCCACCCTCCTCTCGGTGGACGCCGAGGTCTGGGCCGAGGAGGCCTCGCTGATCCCCGAATCCTACCGCAAGTTCGGCGACCGGCTGCCGAAGGCGTTGTGGGCCCAGTATGAGGCGCTGAACCAGCGCCTGGGTGTCCGCGCGGCTGCGGAGTAGGGTGCGCTAGACTGTCGCATGCCCGGCGCCAGAAAGGCTTCCTTTAGCCAGGGCGCGGTAACGATTCCCGTAGGTACGACCTGCGTGGAGTTGGGATTGTGGCGACGGGATGCGAGGGCTGCCGCGACGGCGCCGGGTTCGAACTCCCCTTCTCGATGGCTTTCCAGCCCATCGTCGACGTCTCGACGGGCGCGGTCTTCGCTCACGAAGCCCTGGTTCGCGGTCCGAACGGAGAGGGCGCACAGACCATCCTCTCGGCGATCGAGGACAGCAACCGCTACGCGTTCGACCAGCAGTGCCGGGTAAAGGCGATCGAACTGGCCACGGACCTGAACCTCACCAAGGACGGCGCGCGGCTCTCGATCAACTTCATGCCCAACGCGGTTTACGAGCCTCGCGCCTGTATCCGGCTGACCCTGGCCACAGCCCTGAGGACGGGGTTCCCGATCGACAAGATCATCTTCGAGTTCACCGAGGACGAGAAGCTCGACACCGACCATATCCTGAACATCCTGCGGACCTACCGCGCCATGGGGTTCAAGACGGCGATCGATGACTTCGGGGCCGGGTTCGCCGGGCTGTCGCTGCTGTCCAAGTTTCAGCCCGACATCGTAAAGCTCGACATGGAGCTGATACGCGGCATCGACCAGGACGGCGTGAAACGGCGCATCGTCGAGCACATGATCCGGATGCTTGACGACCTGGCGATCACCACGATCTGCGAAGGCGTGGAGACGCAGGATGAGCTCGCCACGCTTCGCGACCTGGGCGTTCGCCTGGTCCAGGGCTACGTGCTCGCCAGGCCCGCGTTCGAGTCCCTCGCCGAACCCAGTGCGATGGTTCCCATGCCCCAGGCCAACGTGGCTTAGATGTCGAGCATCAGGCGCATCACCTATGCCAGCCGTCTGAGCGCCAACTCGGGCCTGATCACCCCGGAAGGCCTTCGCGGCATCCTGGACGCCTCGATGCGGAACAACGCCAGGGTCGGGGTGACCGGCATGCTGCTGTGCCACCAGGGCTCGTTCCTGCAGATTCTCGAAGGTCCCAGCTCAGCGGTCGAGTTCATCTACAAACGGGTGAAGACCGACAGCCGCCACCATGGCCTGAAGACCCTGGCCGACCAGATGGTCGCCGCTCCGTCATTCCCGAAATGGGCGATGTGCGGCAAGAACATCACCGCCGCGGATGACGAGATCCTGGCCATCATCGCCAGCCGCGCCAGCTTCAATCCGTTTGAAATGAACGGATCGGACGCCCTGCGCCTGTTGAAGACGGTGCATGCGATCCACGTTCGGACAGCCGGTCTTCAAGAACCGTCTCAGGTCGTCCAGGTCTAGGGGGCAGCGCCCACCAGCACTTCGCGCTTGCCGGCGTGGTTGGCGGGGCTGACCACGCCTTCCTGTTCCATGCGCTCGATGAGCGAGGCGGCGCGGTTGTAGCCGACCTGCAGGCGGCGCTGAACGTAGCTGGTGGACGCCTTGCGGTCGCGGGTGACCACGGCCACGGCGCGGTCGTAGAGGTCATCGCCCGAGCCGCCGCCTTCTTCGCCATAGCCGCCCTCGCCGTCCTCGTCCTCGTCGCCGCCGGCGGTGACATCCTCGAGGTACTGGGGCTCGCCCTGGCTGCGTAGGAACTTGGCCACCGACTCGACCTCCTCGTCGGAGACGAAGGGGCCGTGCAGGCGGGTGATGCGGCCGCCGCCGGCCATGTAGAGCATGTCGCCCTGGCCCAGCAGCTGCTCGCCGCCCTGTTCGCCCAGGATGGTGCGGCTGTCGATCTTGGAGGTGACCTGGAAGCTGATCCGGGTCGGGAAGTTGGCCTTGATGGTGCCGGTGATCACGTCCACCGACGGGCGTTGCGTGGCCATCACCAGATGGATGCCGGCGGCCCGCGCCATCTGGGCCAGGCGCTGCACGGCGCTCTCCACCTCCTTGCCGGCCACCATCATCAGGTCGGCGACCTCGTCGATCACCACCACCAGATAGGGCATGGCCTTGGGGTCGATCCGCTCGCTCTCGTAGATCGGACGGCCGTTGTCGTCGAAGCCGGTCTGGACGGTGCGCTCGAAATGCTCGCCCTTGGCGGAGGCCTCCTTGGCGCGCTCGTTGTAGGACGCGACGTTGCGCACCCCGATCTTCGACATCAGACGATAGCGGTCCTCCATCTCGCGCACGGTCCACTTGAGCGCGACGATGGCTTTCTTCGGATCCGTGACGACGGGCGCCAGCAGGTGCGGGATGCCGTCATAGACAGAAAGCTCCAGCATCTTCGGATCGATCATGATGAACCGGCACTGCTCGGGCGGCAGGCGGTACAGGATCGACAGGATCATGGCGTTGACGCCCACCGACTTGCCCGAGCCGGTGGTGCCGGCGATCAGAAGGTGGGGCATCTTCGACAGGTCGGCGATGTAGGGCTCGCCGCCGATGTTCTCGCCCAGCGCCATGGGCAGGGCCTGGGTGGAGCGCTCGTACTCGGCGCTGGCCAGCAGGTCGCGCAGGTAGACGGTCTCGCGCCGGGCGTTGGGCAGCTCGATGCCGATGGCGTTGCGACCGGGCACGACGCTGACGCGGCAGGCGGCCACCGACATCGAGCGGGCGATGTCGTCGCTGAGCGCCACGACACGCGCGGATTTCACGCCGGCGGCGGGCACGAGCTCATAGAGGGTGACCACGGGGCCAGGGCGGATCTGGTCGATGGTCCCGCGCACGCCGAACTCCGCCAGCACGCTCTCCAGCAGCTGGGCGTTCTGACGCAGGGCGCCCTCGTCGAACTGGCTGGCGCGGGGCTTGGGCTTGGCCAGCATGGAAAGCTCGGGCAGGGCGAAGCCGCCGGACTTCACGAAGTCGAACGCGCCTTGAGCCTCGCGCTGTTCGCGGCCGGAGTCCTTCGGGCCGGCCTTCGGCGCCTTGATGGCGACCGGCGCGGCCAGGGGATCGGCGGCGGGCATGGGCTGCGGGGCCGGATCGGCTACGACGGATGTCGGGGCGCCCTCGTCCTTGGCGGCCTTGGCGCGGCGGGCGACCGAGGGGCGGGCGCCGGCCTTGGCGGGCGACGGGGCGGGCGGCTTCTGCAGGGCCTCGCGGATCCAGAGGGCGGCGGCGGCGACCTCGTCGCGGCGCACGCCGATGGCGTAGCCCAGGCCCGTGGCGGCGGCGGCGGCCAGCAGGCCCGCGGAGATCACGGTGCCCATGGGCACGTGGGCGTAGGCGAAGACGAAGGCCAGGCCGTGCAGGACCCCGTCGCCCCAGAAGCCGCCCAGACCCTTGGCCAGAGGCCAGGCGGCGGGCGGGGCCGGCGCCGAGAGCAGGCCGGCCAGGGCGAGCACGCCCAAGGCGCCAACAGCGGCGCGCAGCCGCACCTGGCCACGAGTCTGGTCGGGATGGGGCGAGGCGGCGCGATAGAGGCCGAACAGGACCATCAAGAGCGCCGCGACGCCGGCGGCGAGACCCAGGGACTGCATCCCCGCGTCGGCGGCGGTGGCGCCGGGCCCGCCCAAGGCGTTGACGGGGGCGAGCGCCGAGGCCGCGTTCATGCTGGGATCGGCGGCGTTATAGGTCACCAGCGCCACGGCGAAGGCCAGACCCATGGCGGCGATCAGGCCGCCTCGGAGCCGCGCGGTGGTCGGATGGGTCCAGGCCAGGCCCGCGATATGCAGCCCTAGCTCCAAGCCCGTTTTCCGCGCCATCCGCGCCATGCCCGCCGCTCCCCATTCTGGAAACGCCATATCTGCGGCCTAGAGGGTTAAGAGGCATTTACCTTGCCGGCCCCGCGCCGGTGTTTTCGCATCGCGCCGGATTGTGAGCGAGCCGCGACACCTCTAGGTTCGCGCTCATGTGGAGCATGCCTCAAAGCGTCCTGCGGGTCGTCGCCGTGATCGTCGCCATCTGCGCCGTCAGCGGATTCACCCTGGGACTGCGCAACGTGCCGGAAAAGGCGCGGCTGCCGGGCGAGTCGGCCGGCGGCGGCGCCTCGGCGCTGGAGGCGACCGACGCCCAGCCGGTCGGCGAACTGCTGGTCACCGATCCGCCGCCGCCGCCGCCAGAAGAAAAGGCGGACGAGGACACCACCCAGAAGACCGAGGAAGTCCGCGCCGCCGAGATGGCCAAGCTGGAAGCCGAGGCCAAGGCGCTGGCCGCCATCAAGGCCGCCGCGGCCGCGCCCAAGGCGCCGCCGCCCGAGGACAAGGTCGGCGACCTGATCGAGAGCCTGCCGCCGCCGCCCGAGCAGCCGCCCTACTAGCGACCGTGGGGTGCGGCCCTATCCCGCCCGATAGCTCTTGGGCCTGACGCCGTTGGCGGCGAAGTGGGCCAGCATGCGGTTCCAGGCGTCGGAGGCGGCCGTCGCGTCATAGCTGGCGCGATAGTCAGCGTGGAAGCCATGCTGGCTGTCGGGATAGAGCACGATCTCCGAGGTCGACTTGCGAGCCGCGATCAGCGCCGCGCGCATGGCCTCCACGTCGCTGACCGGAATACCGCCGTCCTTGCCGGCATAGAGCCCGATCACCGGCGCGCCCAGGCGGCCCACGACCTGAAGGGGCCAGTTGCGGTTGGTCTCGCCCAGGAACTCGCCGGGCTTGGGCGCTGAGAGACGCCCGTACCAGGCCGCGCCCGCCTTCAGGTCCGGGAAGCGGGTCGAGGCCAGCCAGACGATGGCGCCCCCCCAGCAGAAGCCGGTCATCGCGACCTTGGCCTTGTCGGCGTAGGTCTGGGCCTTGATGAAGGTGAGGGTCGAGGCCACGTCGCTCATGACCTGGGCCTCGGAGGCCTCGCCGACGATCTTCCGCACCTCGGCGAAGTCGGCGACCTTGGACGGGTCGCCTTGGCGCACGAAGAGGTCGGGCGAGATCGCCACATAGCCCAGCTTGGCCAGGCGGCGGCAGATGTCACGGATGTATTCGTGGAGGCCGAACACCTCGGGGATCACCACCACGACGGGGAAGCGGCCTCGGGCGGCGGGCCGGGCGACGAAGGCCGGGATGGCGCGATCGGGGGTCTCGACCTGGACCATCTCGGTGACCAGTCCCGCGGCGTCGGTGACGATCGGCTGGGCCTGCGCGGAGCGGGCCGACAGCGCGTAGCCGGCCAGGACAGCCGCCGCCAGTCCGCGGCGGGAGAGGTGGAAGTCCTGCGGCTCTGAGCCTTCCGGCCGGGTGGGGGTGAGCACGACCATGTCCGACGACCTTGCTGGAAAAGGGGGTCTCTATTTGCGTCCGGCGGAGGGGTGGAGTCAAAGGCCGCGCGTGGTCAGGCCTGCGCCGCCCGGCGCAGGGTCAGATTTATCCGCCCGCCCCCGGGCACCAGCCGCGACGATCCCGGCACGATCCGGTCCACCCCGTGGTGGATCAGCCGCGCCTCTCCCGCCAGTAGGCAGACGTCGCCCGAGGCCAGGCGCACCGAGCGCGTCGGATCGCGCCGCGCGAGGCCGCCGATGCGGAAGACCGCCGTGTCGCCCAGAGAGACCGACAGCACCGGAAAGCCGAAGTCGGCCTCGTCGCGGTCCTGGTGCAGGCTCATCCGGGCGTCCGCGTCGTAGAAATTGACCAGGCAGGCGTCGGGTGGAACCTCTGGATCGGCCAGCTCCGCCCACAGGTCGAGCAGGATTTGCGGAATGTCCGGCCACGGC
>NZ_JANOCX010000380.1:0-2120 GCF_031412415.1 Phenylobacterium sp. | reverse complement strand
CCTTGATCATCCCCTGCACCCAGTCGTCGCGCTCGGAGGAGAACACCTTCTTCCACAGAATTCCCCGCGAGCGCAGCTCGCGCCGGGCGTGGTCGTAATACTCGCAGTTAGCGCGGTTTACGTAGGCTTCCTCGTGAAGGTCTTCGCCCCGCACGATGTTCTGGCTAGCCAGCCTGTGGTCCGGCGGAAGACAGATCACGAAGCGTTCCCGGAACAGGGGCAGGGCGTGGAAGCGCACGTCCGGCCCTTCCGGCAGGCTGAACAGGGCCAGGTGCAGGTCGCCGGCCGCAAGCATGTCCAGCAGCTCGCCGGAGCCGCGGTCGGAGACGTGCAGCTCGACATTGGGATGGGCCATCTGGAACTTGACGATCAGGTCGGAGACCGCCGCCGGGCCGATGGTGCACATGGCCCCGATATTGAGGGTGGCGCGGTCCAGCTTCTTCAGGCCCTGGGCGTGGGCCTTGGCCGCCTGGGTCTGGGCCAGAATCTGCTCGAGGTAGGGCAGCATGATGCGGCCCAGTTCCGAGAGGTGGGTGTTCTGCCGCTCGCGGTGGAACAGCGGTCCGCCCAGCTCGGCCTCGAGCTGCTGGATGGCGCGGGTGAGCGCCGGCTGGCTGACATTGGATTGATCGGCTGCACGCGTGAAGTTCAGCGTCCCGGCGAGGGCCAGGAAGTAGCGCACCTGTTGCATTTCCATGTCGGCGGCCTTTCCAGGCTAGGTGGTGGTCTCCAACACTCGCAAGCCTAACTCAAATAAGGCGAAGCTTCGACGGTACGCACGCCGATAGCGGGTGGACGCGCCGATTCCGTTCCGGTGATGAGCCGGGCGCCGCGCTCGAAGGTCAGATAGGACCAGACCCAATCCAGGACGACGGCCGCCCGGTTGCGGAAGCCGATCAGGAAATAGACGTGGGCGAGGGACCAGACCAGCCAGGCGGCGAAGCCGCTCAGCTCCACCGGTCCCAGTGCCGCCACCGCAGCCTTGCGGCCTATGGTGGCCATGGATCCGCGGTCCCGATAGCGGAAGGTCGGGCGGACCTTCGAGGTCCCCGCGATCTCGCCGGCGATCAGGCGGCCGACGAAGGCGCCCTGTTGCTTGGCGGCGGGGGCGACGCCGGGAACCGGGCGGCCGGCCTCGTCCACGAAGCGGGCGGCGTCGCCGATGACGAAGACGTCGCGGTGGTCGGGAATGGCGTGGTCGGGGCGCACCACCGCACGGCCCGCGGCGTCGCGGGCCGTGGCGAGCCAATCGCCGGCGGGGGAGGCGCGGACGCCCGCCGCCCAGACGACATTGCGGGCTTCGATCTGGGCCTGGTCGGCGAGCCTGACGCCACGGGCGTCGCAGCGGGTCACGGCCGAACGCAGGCGAACCTCGACGCCAAGCTTCTCGAGCGCGCCCAGGGCGTAGCCCGACAGCCGGGTGGAAAAGGTGGGCAGGACGCGTTCGCCAGCCTCCACCAGCACCACCCGGGCGCGCGTCCCACGGATGGCGCGGAAGTCGCAGGCGAGCGCCCGGCGCGCCAGTTCGGCGATGACGCCGGCCAGTTCGACGCCGGTAGGCCCCGCGCCCACGACGACGAAGGTCAGCAACCGCGAGCGCTCGGAGGCGTCGGGACAGACCTCCGCCTGCTCGAAGGCCAGCAGGACCCGGCGGCGTAGGCCCAGTGCGTCGTCCAGCGACTTTAGGCCCGGCGCGTGCCCGGCCCACTCGTCGTGGCCGAAATACGCGTGGGTCGCCCCGGTGGCGAGCACCAAGTAGTCGTAGGCCAACCGCCGCCCGCCCATCAGGACGTGGCGGGCGTCGGGGTCGACGCCGGTGACCTCGTCCAGCAGCACGCGGACATTGGCCTGGCGACGCAGGACCGTGCGGATCGGGCTGGCGATCTGGGTCGGCGCCAATCCGGCGGTGGCCACCTGATAGAGCAGGGGTTGGAACAGGTGGTGGTTCTTCCTGTCGACCAGAGTGACCTCGGCGTCGGCCCTGGCCAGGGCCATCACGGTCGACAACCCGCCGAAACCGGCGCCGACGACGACCACATGGGGCCGCCGCCGGGCCGCCTGCCCGTTCCTCCCTGGAGGGCTGTTCGGGGCGTCTTTCTCGGGCAGGTTTCTTCCACCGG